>DASSGV010000075.1:0-37388 GCA_035693225.1 Gemmatimonadales bacterium
CCCACCCGCGCCAGCCCGGCGATCGGCGTGCCGTTCATCACCTCGACGATGGAGCGGTCAGGGCCCGCGGGGATGGGCCAGGCGTGGCCCGGCACCAGGTCGCCACGGCCCCCGCGCACCAGCGCCCCCAGGAGGGCCAGCGTGAGCACCACGCCCACGACGCCGATGGCGGTACGCTTCACCCTGGTGTTGCGAGGGAGTTCCACAGCCGGACCGTGGGATCGGGAAGAGGCCATCCGGAGCGGATGAGCCAGAGGACACGGATCCGCACGACATCGCGGAAGACGCCGTCGGGATCGGAGGGGAAGCGATCGGCCAGCGCGGCGCGGCCCTCGCGATCGAAGGAGCGCCCCGGTTCGAGGAAGTCCGCACAGTAGAGCGCCCGACCCGCGGCGTCAAAGCTGTCGCTTCCGATGGAGTGATAGCGCACGGCGTCGAGCACGCCCTCGTCGGTCTCTCCCTCGACGCGGGCCCACGCCGCTGCCGCGGGACCGTGCAGCAATTCCTCCGGCCCACCGGGCGCTCCGGCCCACTCGGTCAGCTCGGCCGCCGGAGCGTCCCGCAGGGCATCGTGCAGCCAGGCGGCCCTGGTCCAGCGCGCACGTTCCCCGGCCGGCAGCTGCATCGCCGCCGCCCACCGGTCGATCAGCGCCGCCACCCGCTCGATGTGCGCCCGCCGTTCGGCCGACACGACGGCCCACGCCGGGAGGTGCGCGGTGCTGCCCACGGGGCGCTTCAGTGCTCCGCGCGCAGCGACGGACGGACCACGCGGTTCTGCCCGTCGACGAAGACCACCCGCGGCTCGAAGCGCTCGACCTCCGCCTCATCGAACACCCCGTAGGCGATGATGATCACCAGGTCCCCCGGGAGTCCCAGGCGCGCCGCGGCGCCGTTCAACTGGATGGCGCCGGACCCGCGCGGCCCCGGGATGACATAGGTGTTGAAGCGCTGGCCGTTGTTGATGTTCACGATCTGGACATCCTCGAACTCCGCCAGGTCGGCAGCATCGAGCAGGTCCTGGTCGACGGTGAGCGATCCTTCGTAATGCAGGTCCGCCGCGGTGATGGTGGCGCGGTGGATCTTGGACTTCATCAAGTGCCGTTGCATCGATCCCGACTCCCTATCCGAGGATCACGTTGTCGATGAGTCGGGTGGTCCCCACCCTGGCGGCGATCGCGATGATCGTCCCCGCCCCGGCGGTCCCCGCCGGCGTGAGCCCTTCGGGCTCCACCACTGCAATGTAATCGGCCACGATCCCCTCCGACCGTGCCAGACGCTCGCCGACGATGACTTCGAGTCGCTTCCCGGAGCGCTCGCCACCTTTCCACGCGGCCACCGCGGCGTCGAGTGCCGCCGGGAGTGCCAGGGCGGTCCGTCGCTCGGCGGCGGACAGGTAGGCGTTCCGGCTGGAGAGGGCCAGGCCGTCGGCGTCGCGCGCGGTGGGCACCATCACGAGCTCGATGGGGAGGTCGAGGTCACGCACCATCTTCCGGATGAGCACGAACTGCTGGATGTCCTTCTGCCCGAAGCAGGCCAGGTCGGGCGCCACCAGGTGGAAGAGCTTGGTCACCACCGTGAGCACCCCGGCAAAGTGTCCCGGTCGCACCGCCCCCTCCCACCGTTCCGACGCCGGACCCGGCACCACGCGGGTGTCGGAGCCGGGGGGATACATCGTCTCGACCGACGGCACGAAGAGGAGATCGACCCCTCGCCCGGAGGCCAGCGCGCGATCCCGCGCCAGGTCGCGCGGGTAGCGGGAGAGGTCCTCCTGCGGCGCGAACTGCAGCGGGTTGACGAAGATCGACATCACCACGAGGTCGGCGCGTCGGCGCGCCTCGTCCACCAGCGTGAGGTGTCCCTCGTGGAGCGCACCCATCGTGGGCACGAAGGCGATGCGGTGGCCGGCGCGGCGCTCGTCGCCGAGCCAGCGGCGGAGCTCGGGGGTCTGGGAGATCTCGATCATCGGGAGGGGCGGGATCGGAGACGGTGCGGGTACCGCGTCACTCGAAGCTGTGTGACTTGTCGGGGAACTTCCCGCTCTGCACCTCGTCGACGTACTGGCGGACGGCGTCCCTGGTGGCGCCGGCCAGCGTGCCGTACTTCTTGAGGAATTTCGGGTCGAATCCCTCGTTCAGGCCCAGCATGTCGTGGAGCACCAGCACCTGGCCATCGCAATGCGGGCCGGCGCCGATGCCGATGGTGGGGATCGCGAGCGCCGCGGTGACCCGCTTCGCGAGCGCGGTGGGGACGAGTTCCAGCACCAGGGCGCACGCCCCCGCCTCCTCCACCGCCTTCGCGTCGGCCAGCAGGCGATCCGCCGCGGCCGCATCGCGTCCCTGCACCTTGTAGCCACCGAGCTGGTGCACCGACTGGGGAGTGAGGCCCAGGTGCGCCATCACCGGGATCCCGACGTCGGTCAACGCCTGGATGGTGGGTGCGATGTGCCGGCCGCCCTCCAGCTTGACGCCGTGGACATCGGCCTCCTGCATCGCCCGCCCGGCGTTGCGCACCGCCTCGGCGATGCTCACCTGGTAGGTCAGGAACGGCAGGTCGATGAAGACCAGCGTCTCGCGGGCGCCGCGTCGCACCGCGCCGGCGTGGTAGATCATCGCGTCGAGGGTGGCGCCGAGGGTGGTGTCGTGCCCGCCGAGGACCTGGTGGAGCGAATCGCCCACCAGCATCAGGTCGACCCCGCTCCCTTCCAGCAGCCGGGCAAAGAGCGCGTCGTAGCAGGTGAGCATGGCGAGCTTCCGCCCCTCGCGCTTCCAGAGGGCGAGGTCGGTGATGTGGCGGGGGCGGCGCTCAGCGGGCATCGGGATCGAGCTCCTTCAGTTCGCGCTGCCAGAAATCGCGGTCGGCGAATCCTGGGTGCGGCAGGGTGAGACCGGGCTCCGCAAGGATCAGCTCCCCGTAGCGGACGATGTCGAGGTCGAGGGTGCGGGGTCCCCAGCGAGTGCCGCGGACCCGGCCCGACGCCCGCTCGATGTCCAGGAGCGAGTGCAGGAGCTCCCGCGGCGGCAGTTCGGTCTCGATCAGCACCATCTGGTTGAGGTACGGTCCCTGGGGAATGTCGCCCAATGGGGCGGTCTCCTCAACCCGGGACTCCGCCACGATGCAGGTGCCGGGAAGGACGCCGATCGCGGCGCGGGCGCGGGCGAGCTGGCCGTGGCGGTCGCCGACGTTGCTGCCCAGGGCGACGAACGCCCGCACCGGGCGGCTCACGCGCCGGCCGCGAAGTGCCGCGCCAGCGCCTGCAGGTAGGTCGTGACCCCTTCGAGCTCGCGGATGGCGCGCTCCAGATCGGCCTGACCCTGGGCGGTCTCCTGCGCCTGGGTCGCCAGGGCGTTGGTCTCCTCCCGGGTCCGGTACGAGACCAGCGCCAGGCTCTCGATCTGGGAGCGGAGCTTGCTGAACGACTGCGATTGTTCCACGGCGGCGTCGGCGATCCGGCGGGCGTGCCCCCCCGCTTCGTGGGTCGATCCGACGATGGCCTCGAGCGCCTGGACCGCGTCGCTGGAGAGCTCCCCCACCCCCTGCACCACCGCCTCGCCGCGGCGCATCTGTTCGGAGATCTCCGCGACCTGGCTGGTGATCCGCCCCACCAGGAGCCCCGCCTCCTGCGACGCCTGGGTGCTCTGCTCGGCGAGCTGGCGCACCTCACCGGCCACGACCGCGAACCCCTTCCCGTGCTTGCCGGCCCGCGCCGCCTCGATCGCGGCGTTCAACGCGATCAGGTTGGTCATGTCGGCGATGTCGCGGATGGAGCCGATGAACCCGGTGATCTTCCGGGTCACCGCACCGAGTGCGGCGACCTGCTCCGCGCTCTCGGCCACGAAGGTCTTGACCTGGACCAGCCGCTGGAGGGCGTCGGCGATCGCGTCGCGATTCCGGGCGGCGGTGGCACTCGCCGATTCGCTCGCGTCTGCGGCGATGGCACCGTCCCGGGCGGCGTCCTGGGCCGCCTGGGTCAGCCGCTCGGTCGCCTCCAGCCCCCCCACCACGAACGAGTCCTGTTCGACCAGCTCACCGCGGATGGCCTGCGCCGCCGTCGAGACCGCCGCCGCCGAGCCCCGCACCCCGTCGGTGGCGCGGGCCAGCGCCCGCAACTGGATCCCGATCCGCTCGACCGTCTCCATCAACGGGCGCCGCAGTTCGGCCAGGTGCATCGCCGTGGCGAGCTGCCCGGCAAAGGCCAGGACCGTCGCCGTCTCCTTGGCACCGTAGGCGTGGCGCTTGTGGTGCTCGAGCTCGATCGTGCCGACCGTGTCCTCGCCGAAGCGCAGGGGTACGATCAGCACGCTCGCCGCCTCGGGCGACGGCACCCGGATCCGACGGTCCCGCGTCGCGTCGATCACCAGGACCGGCAGGCCGGTGCTCACCGCCTCATCGCGAAGACCCGCCATGTCGACGGGGGGCTCACCACGGTTCGACCGGCCCCGCACCCCGCGGTAGGCGAGCGTGCACGCACCCTGGTCGACGCGATAGATCCGGAAGTCGCTCCAGTCGAGAAGTCTGTGCGCCAGCGCCTCGATCTGCGCGCAGGATTCCTGGAGGCTCACGTTGCTGGTCACGACCTTTTCCCGGGCGTGGACCTTGCTCAGTTCCTCGGCGCCGATCGCCTCCTCGAGGATCTTCTTGGTCAGCACCCCCAGCACCGCGAGGACCACCACCACCGTGACCCACCCGATGGGCGCCAGCATCCGGGCCGCGCCGATGAGGATGACCGCCGCAGAGATGGTCAGCAGGTAGCTGACGATCTCGTAGCGCAGGATGAGCATCCGTTCGTCGAGGCCGAGCTTGTCGCGCAGGAGGAGCGTGCCGTAGAAGAGCGACCGGCTGGTGAAGAAGTAGCCCATCACCAGCGTGATCGCCGCCGGGAGGAACTCGAGCGAGAGCTGGTCGGAGCCGGTCAGGTGCCGCACGAAGGCGTACAGCCCGAACGCCGCCAGGAATGCCGTGACCTCCCGGCCGGCGTTGATCCAGCTGAAGCGCCACGGCTTGCGGTGGACGGCCCAGTCGGCCAGGAAGACGCCGACCCCCAGGCCGAGGGATACCGGGCCGGGGCCGAGCAACACCGCGCCGACGAGGACCGGCACGCCCGACTGGGTGAGGTAGGAGTATTTGCTCAGTTGGATGGGGGCGGCGCGGAGCAGCAGCACCGCGCCCGCGAGCACCGCGGTACCCCACGGATGGACCAGCCATCCCCGATCGAGCCCGAGCGCCAGCGGCAGCAGCACCACCCCGATCCCCGCCAGCGCGGTGGTGAAACCGCGCACCGCCGACTCGACCTGGATCCTCACGCCGCCGCCCGATCGATGGCGCCTCGCAGCGCGCCCAGGGCGCGTTCCAACCCGGAGACGCCCCCGGCACCCAGGGCGTCGACCAGGGCGCTCCCGACCACCACGCCATCGGCGACATCCGCGACCGCCCGCGCGTGCGCCGGGGTCGACACCCCGAATCCGACCGCCACCGGCAGCGAGGTCGCGGCGCGGATCCGCGCCACCGCCGCGGCGAGGTCCGTGTCGGGCGCGTGGGTGGTCCCGGTCACGCCGAGGCGCCCGATGAGATAGATGAACCCCCGGGCGCCCCGCGCCACCTCCAGAACCCGCGCGGCGCTCGAAGTCGGGGCGACCAGCCGGATCAGGTCGAGCGACGACGCGGCGACCGACCCCTCGACCGCACCGTCGCTGCCGGCGGGCAGGTCGGTGAGGAGGAGGCCCGAGGCTCCCGCCGCCGCCGCATCGACCAGGAGCCGGTCCACGCCGTACCGGAGCACCGGATTGAGGTAGCTGAAGAGGACCACCGGCTTGCTCGACGCGAGCCGTGCGATCAGCTCCAGCGTGCCGGCCAAGGTCATCCCCTGTTCCAGCGCCAGGAAGCTGGAGCGCTGGATCACCGGGCCGTCGGCGAGCGGGTCGCTGAACGGCACGCCGACCTCGACGATGTCGCCGCAGGCGGCGGCGAGCCGCAAGGCCTCGAGGCTCGTGTCCCGGTCGGGATAGCCGGCGGTGAGATAGGGAATGAGCGCCGCCCGGTGCCGGTGTCGCAGGCGTTCCCAGGCGGCGGCGAGCGGGGTCGGGTCAGACAAAGTAGTCGCCGACGGTGAGTCCGTACCGGTCGGGCGAGGTCACCTTGACGATGGAGCGACGATAGTGCCCGGCATCGTCGAGTTCACCGAGATCCACCTGCTGGCCGGGGGGCGGGTAGATCCCGCCATCGGCATCGAGCGCCAGGCGCACCAGCGGACGGTTGAGCAGCGTCGGATCGGGATTGGCGCCGGCCACGACGCCGACCTCGAGGGTATCGAGCACCACCACGGTCCCCACCGGGTAGACCCCCAGCAGGTTGATCAGTGCCTTGACCATCACGCGGTCATAGCCACGGCGCGGGTTGTCCCACATCTCCTTGAGGACCTGGTCGGGCTGGATCGGGACCGTCTGGTAGCTGCGGCGGCTGGTGGCGGCGTCGAAACCGTCGGCCACCGCCACCAGCCGCGAGTAGGTGCCCTGTTCCCGGGACCGGATGACGCGCGGGTACCCGCTCAGGTCGGTCTTCATGTGGTGTTCGGCCGCCACGATGGCCGCGCGATAGGGAACTTCGCCGTATCCCCGCAGCCCGAACAGCGTGAGCACCCCGTACCACGGGTGGGCCTGCATGAGCCGCCACTCATCCTCGGTGAGGCCGCCGGCCTTGTTGAGCACCTCCAGGGGGACCCGCGACTTGCCGACGTCGTGCAGCAGGGCGGCCAACCCGAGGTCATAGAGCTGCTGCTTCGAGAACCCCAGCCGCTTGCCGATGGCCACGGAAAAGATGCAGACGTTGACCGAGTGCGTGAAGGTGTATTCGTCATAGTCGCGGATGGTGGTGAGCCCCACCAGCGAGGTCTCGTTGTTGAGCACTTGATCGACCACCGCCTGGACCGCCCGCTTCATCTTCTTCACGCTGGGAGCCCGCCCCAGGCGTGCACCCGTCATCACCTCGCGGGTGACCGCCACGCCCTGCGAATAGGTCCGCTTGGCCGCGTAGCGCTGGAACTCCGCGTCTCCCGCGATGTCGGAGGTCTCGCTCTTCGGCTCGAGGTGGATGTGGGCGATCTGCGCGCCGGCCATCCGGCCGGTGAGCTCGTCGAGCTTGCCCCCCCCGGCCACCGCCGGCCGGCCGGACAGGCCCAGCAGCAGGCTCACGAACGCCTGCCACTCCCGGCGCTCGAGCCCTTCGTCGATCCGCACCGCCCCGATGTCGAACTCCCGGAAGATGCCGAGGATCGAGCTGAAGGAGGCATAGTTGTCGAGCTCGAGGCGGAGTCGGGTCGAGTTGACGAACATGAAATCGCCCGACACCCGTATCTCGATCTCGTGCTCGGACTCCAGCAGGGCCACCGTGGCCCCCTGCAGGTCGTCGAGCGCGCGCTGCACGGTGGCGTTCTCGACCGGATAGAGCTTGAGCGCCTGATGGACCGAATAGAACAGCAGCAGCAGGCCGCGCCCGCCGTGGCGCAGCGCGGCCTCGCCACCCGCCGCGCCGGCCGACTGCAGGGCCACGGAGGCGCGCGCCGCCGGCGGCGTGGTCCTGGGCGCCGGCGGTGTCTCGTCGCTCACTCGGGCACCTCGCGCAGGGCGCGGCTGGCGGCATTGCGCACCACGGCCTCCTTGTCCTGTGTTGCCTTCTCCACCACGGCCCGCACGTCCGGGTGCTTGATCCTGGCGATCGCGGCCACGGCGCAGGCGCGGGTCCCCGGGCTCGCCTTCCGCCGGAAGAGCCCGCTCCCGCTTTGGACCAGCTCGACCAGTGGCGCCAATGCCGCCGCCCCGGCGATGAGCGCGAAGGCGTCGAAGAAGGCCTGCCGCTCGGTGAGGTCCCGATCCTCTGCACTCCGGGCGAGCACCATCGCTTCCACCGCCTTGAGCGCCCCCTTGTGCGACCGCCCACCCAGCACCCGGACGGCGTACAGACGCACTTCCCGGTCGTCATCCACCAGCGCCCGCTCCAGCGCCGCGAACGCCCCGGGCGACCCGATCTCGCCGAGCGCCTTCGCGGCGGCCAATCGGATCTGCGGGTCCTGATGGCCCAGGTTCTGGTTGAGCCCCGGCACCGACGGCTGCAGCCGCAGCCGCCCCGAGAGGGTGATGGCGGAACCGAGTGCCTCCCCCTCCGGCGATCCGAGGATGCGGAGGATCTCGGCGGGGTTGGCCTCCGCGAGCTGGACCGCCACCCGCTCGAGCATATCCCGCGCGGTCGGATTCGCGGCCCGCGGCAGCCAGACCATCACCGGCTCCAGCGCGCTGCCCCGGAGTTCCCGGAAGAGCTCCGTCAGGTCCGCCTCCGCCGGCGGCGCCGGCGCTTCGTCGATGGCCCGGAGGAGTTCGGCCACGACCGTGGGTTCGCTGAGCTGCCGCGCGAAGAGTTCCAGCCGCTCCCGATGCCGCTCGTCGAGCGCCCGGCCGCGCAACGCCAGCACCTTGGTCTCCCGCAGCATCTGCGCCACGGCGCGGAGGTCACCCGCGGCGAGCAGGTACACGGGAAAGCTCTCCAGGATCGTGAGGATCTCGTCGCGGACCTCCGCGGCGGTCTGGATCTCGAAGAGGTCGTACAGGAACGCCATCACGTTGGCCCGGAGGTCCTGGTCGTACTCGGCCTTCATTTCCCGGGCGATGTACTCGATCTCCTGCTGATCGAGGAAGTAGAGCGTGGAGTCGAAGTCGTCCAGCCGCACCACCCCGGCCGGGCGCGGCGCCGCGGCATCCTCCGCCGCCGCCTCGTGGCGACCCGCCCGGACGTCCTCGGCGGTGACCCCCGTCGCGGCGCCACCACCCGCGACGAATCCCTCCACCGGCGGGCCACTGACCGCCGGCGGTGCCGCATCGGTCAGCACTTCGCTGAAGGTGTAGTGGATGAGCTGGAAATCCTGCTCCCACAGCAGGGTCAGGAGGTCGTCCTCGGCCTCCGAGGGGAGGGAGCGGACCTTGTTGACGACCTCGAGGAACCGCACGATCTCGTCGGTCTCGACGCCGGGCCGGAAGGTGAGCAGCCGAAGTCCGTCCTTGAACAACGTCCAGGCCAGGCTCTCCGACTTGGAGGTCTGGTGGTACACCGACTGCTCGTCCCAGATGAAGTCCGATTCGGTGACGGTGAAGGAGAGGTCGGTCAGGACCGCCCAGATCGGCGCGAATCCGGCCCGGATCCCATCGACCGCACGCTGATAGATCGGATTGTTCGGCAGGTAGATCTGGGTGGCCCGGAGCGCCTTCATCAGCATGCGAAGGAGCTCCTCCACCTGCGCCGGGGGAAGGAGGACCTCGGATCCGTCGGGGCTCGGGGCCATCGTCACCCGGTGACCCCTCCCATCGCGGCCACGTGGGCGACATCCTTGTCGCCCCGCCCGCTCAAGCAGAGCAGCACCACGTCGTCCGTGGCCCACCGCCCGCGCGATCGCTCGATCCACGCCACGGCGTGCGCCGTCTCCAGCGCCGGGATGATCCCTTCCAGCTCGGCCAGCCGGCGGAATCCCGTGAGCGCCTCCCCGTCGGTCACCGCGTCGTACGTCACCCGGCCCCCATCCTTCATGAAGCTGTGTTCCGGCCCGACCCCCGGGTAGTCGAGCCCGGCAGATATGGAATGGGCCGGGAGCACCTGGCCGTCGGCATCCTGCAACAGATAGCTCATCGAGCCGTGCAGCACGCCGGGACTCCCCGCCGTGAGCGTGGCGCTGTGACGCCCCGTCGCGATCCCCTCCCCCGCCGCCTCCACCCCGACGAGTTCGACGCCGGCGTCATCAAGGAATCCGCTGAAGATCCCCGCCGCGTTCGATCCCCCGCCCACGCACGCCACCACCGTGTGCGGCAACGTGCCAGGCCGCTCCAACATCTGGGCCCGCGCCTCGGTGCCGATGACCGATTGGAAATCCCGGACCATCCGTGGATAGGGATCCGGGCCGACGACCGAGCCGATGATGTAGTGGGTGGTCCCGACGCTCGCGACCCAGTCCCGGAGCGCCTCGTTGGTGGCGTCCTTGAGCGTCCGGGTGCCGGACTCGACCGGCACGACGGTCGCCCCCAGGAGCTGCATCCGGTAGACGTTGAGCGCCTGGCGGGCCACGTCCTCCGCCCCCATGTACACCACGCACTCGAGCCCGAACCGCGCGCACACGGTGGCCGTCGCGACGCCGTGCTGCCCCGCCCCGGTCTCGGCGATGATCCGCCGCTTCCCCATCCGCCGTGCCAGCAACGCCTGGCCGATCGTGTTGTTGATCTTGTGGGCACCGGTGTGGTTCAAGTCCTCGCGCTTGAGGAAGATGCGGCAGCCGACCGCCGCCCCGAATCGCTCCGCCTCGGTCAGCGGGGTGGGACGACCCCCGAAATCACGGAGGATCGCGGCATACTCCGCCCAGAACCCCTGGTCACCGCGCAGGGAGTCGTAGAGTGCGGCCAACTGCTCCAGCGCAGGCACCAGGGTCTCGGGCACATACCGTCCACCATATGGCCCGAACCGGCCTGCGACCGCCCGCTCAGGGGGGAGGGAGATCGCCAACCAGCGCCTCCAGGAACGATCGAATGAGTGCGGGATCCTTGTCGCCGGGGACGCGTTCGACCCCGGAACTCACGTCCACCACGTCGGGCCTGACGGCGGCGACCGCCGCTGCCACCGACCCCGGCCGCAGCCCGCCGGCCAGGACCATCGTCCGCCCGGCCAATGCGGTCCGCGCCACCCGCCCGAGTTCCAAGTCGAGCGGCGTTCCGGTGCCTCCCAGCGCGCCTTCCACCTGCGGCTCCACCAGCGTCGCATCCACCGCCGCCGCTCCACGTCCCACACCGCGCGCACCGGCCACATCCGAGATCCGTTCCACCCGCCACACCAGCATCCCGTCGTGTCGCAAACGTTCCGCGACTTGGGCCCGCAGCTCTCCGTGCACCTGCGCGCCCCTCAGCCCCGATCGATCGCGGTGCCGGAGAATAATGTCGGCGTCGTCGGACGCGAAGACTCCGAACACCGGACGCCCCGCCGCCGCGGATACAATGTCCCGCGCTTCTGTGGCGCGCACTTCCCGCCGGGCCCCGGGCACCAGAATCATACCAAGGTACGATGCTCCGCACCCCACGGCTACCGCCGCATCGGCGCCGCGCCGCAGGCCGCAGATCTTCACTTCAACGGCCACGGCGCCGCACCCCGTTGATCGAGGCCGCCAAGGCGGCGGGGGCCGTGGCCCGGGACAAGGCGCTGCCGACCAGCACCGCGTCCGCGCCGGCCGCCGCCGCCAACTCGGCATCGTCCGCCGAGCTGATGCCGCTCTCCGCCACCGCCACGCGATCGGCGGGGATCCGCGCCAGCAGCGCCCACGCCGCCCTGCGATCGATGGTGAGGTCGTCAAGATCCCGGCTGTTGACGCCGATCACCGACGCCCCGGCCTCGAGCGCGATGTCGACCTCGGCCGCGGTGTGCGCTTCCACGAGGGCGCCGAGCCCCAATGCGTCGCACCGGAGGAGCAACTGCCGGAGCTCCGCCAGGGAAAGCACGCGCACGATGAGAAGGGCCGCGGCGGCACCCGCCGCCCGCGCCTCGACCAGCTGCAGTTCGTCGATGATGAAGTCTTTCCGGAGGACCGGGAGGGAGACCTGCGCGGCGACCGCCGTGAGGTCCGCGATCGAGCCGCCGAAATGCGCCGGCTCGGTGAGCACCGACACCGCCGCCGCCCCGGCCGCCGCGTACGCCTTCGCGTGCTCGGCCGGATCGAGCCGGCGTGCAATATCCCCCCCCGAAGGCGAACGCCGTTTCACCTCCGCGATCAACCCCAGGCGTGGCCCTGGCGCCAGCGCATCCCGGAATGACGGCGGCGCCGGTCGCCGGGCGGCGGCACGCTCCAACCCGCCGGCGCTCCGCCGAAGCTCCGGGAGCCGATCCCGGGTCCCGGCCACGATCGCCGCGATCACGGAGCCCGTCTTGCTCTTCGGCGCATTTTCGGGTACGTTCATTCGGAGTCCGTTCGGTCGACCATCCATCCGGGGGAGCGATGCCGCTCACCAAGCGCCAGAGTGAGATCCTCGAGTTCGTCCGCGGGTACATCACCGAGCAGGGCTACGCGCCCAGCTTCGAGGAGATCGCCGGCAGGTTCGAGTTCCAGTCGCTCGCCACGGTGCACGAGCACCTGAGCAACCTGGAGCGCAAGGGCTACATCCGGCGCGCCCACAACGAGAGTCGCGCCATCGAGGTGCTCCCCCCACGGGGACAGGCCATTGCGACCGAGATCCCGCTCCTGGGTACGGTGGCGGCCGGCTTCCCGATCGAGTCCCTGGCCCACGATGAGACCGTGGCGTTGCCGGACGACCTTCTCCCTCGCCGGGGCCCCAACTACGCCCTCCGGGTCAAGGGACAGTCGATGATCGAGGAGCACATCTGCGACGGCGATGTCGTGGTGGTGCACGGACGGGACGCCGCCGAGAATGGCGAGATGGTCATTGCCCTGGTCAACGGATCCGAGGCGACGGTCAAGAAGTTCTATCGGGAGCCCGGCGGCTGGGTCAGGCTTCAGCCTGCCAATGCCTCGATGTCGCCGATGCGCTTCCAGGAGCGCGACGTCGTGATCCAGGGCGTGGTCGTGGGGATCCTCCGGAAGTACTGACCTCACACGTCCGCCCGGAGTCGATCCAGACGATCGGCGGCCTGACCCTCGTCGAGCGCCCGGGCGGCCATCCCCAGCGCATCACTGAAGCTCCGCGTCCCCTCCGACACATAGACGGCCGCGGCCGCGTTGAGCAGCACCGCCGCCCGGCCTGCCGGGTCGACGGCACCCCGCACCAGCCGTTCCACCCGCGCCGCATTCTCCGCCGGCGCACCGCCCACCAGTTGGGCCAGGTCCACCCCGCGGACACCGAGCGCCTCGGGCTCGATCGTCCACTCACTCACCTTTCCCTCCCGCACTTCCCAGACCACCGTCGGGCCCACCGGGCTCACCTCGTCCATCCCGACCTCCCCGTGCACCACCAGCGCGTGGACGGCGCCCAGCCGGGCCAGCGCGCGGGCCAGCACCGGCGCCCGGCTCCGATCGGCGACGCCCACCACCTGCCTCCGGGCCCCGGCAGGATTTCCCAGCGGACCGAGCAGGTTCATCACCGTCGGGATCCCCAGCTCACGCCGGACCGGCCCCGCATGCCGGAGCGCCGGGTGGAAGTTGGGCGCGTAGAGGAACATGATGCCGGCGCGTTCGAGCGTCCGCACCGCGCGGTCCGGTGCGATGTCGATCGCGACCCCGAGCGCTTCGAATACGTCAGCCGAACCGCTCTTCGAGGTGAAGCTCCGATTGCCGTGCTTGGCGATCGGAACGCCGGCGCCGGCCGCCACCAGTGCCGCCGCCGTCGAAATGTTGAAGGTCGGGACGGCGCCACCGCCGGTGCCGCAGGTGTCCACCAGGTCCACACGGTGCGCAAGTCCGGGGAGCGGGACCATGGCACGGCGGAGCGCCGTGGCCGCGCCTGCGATCTCGTCCTCGGTCTCGCCCAGGACCCGGAGACCGACGAGCAGCGCCGCCACCTGACCCGGCGAGGCGCGCCCCGCCATCAGTTCGTCGAAGGCAGCGCCGCTCGCCTCGGCGGTCAGGTGTTGTCCGTGGGCAAGCTGGGTGATGGCGCGCGCGAGCGGAGTGGGGTGTTCGATGGGAGGGTCCATCTGCGAGCGGCGAGAGGTCGGCGGGGACTGCATGCGTGACGGCGGAGTGTACCGGCTCGGGGCGCGTTTTGTCAATGCTGACAACGAGTTGCGCCGCTTGTTCAGGGGCCTCGGGCGGGATAGATTTCGGCCCGATGACCCGCACATTTCTTGCCCGGCTGCAGTACGCCGGGGGCGGCTTCCTCGGATGGCAACGCCAGGCCGTGGGGCGCACGGTCCAAGGCGAATTCGAGCGGGTCCTCGAGCGCTTGGTGGGACATCGGGTGGTCGCCCACGCCGCCGGTCGGACGGATGCCGGGGTCCACGCACTCGGGATGGGCGTAAGCTTCTCGCTTCCACTGAAATGGGACGCTGCATCGGCGGTACGTGCACTGAACGGAATGCTGCCGTCGGATTGCTGGGTGGAGTCGGTCGCGCTGATGCACCCCGGCTTCCACGCCCGCCAGAGCGCCACGGGACGCCGCTACCGCTACGACGTCGGTACCGATGCCGCCGCCAGGGCGCCGTTCCGGCGGCCGTACGAATGGGCGCTCTGCCGCCCGCTCGACCTGACCGCGCTCACCGCCGCGGTCGCCCGGATCCTCGGCACGCACGATTTCTCGGGATTCGCGGTCAAGGGCGAGCCGAAGCCGCACTACCGGTGCACGCTGCGTCAGGCGGAATGGGAGTGCCGGCCGGACGGGGCCGGCGTTCGGTTCCACGTGGCGGCCGATCGGTTCCTGCACCATATGGTGCGGATGCTCGTGGGGACGATGGTCGACATCGCCCTCGGACGGCGACCGATGGCGGACGTGGATGCGCTGCTGGCGGCGGGTGACAACCGGGAGGCCAGCCCCCCGGCGCCCCCCCAGGGGCTCTACTTCGTGGCGGCAGACTACCCGGCGGAGTGCTTTGCGGACGATCCCGATCCCCGTACGTGAGCTGAGGCGCGTGACCGCGCTCGTGGCACTGCTCCTTGGTGCGGCGGCCACGTCCGCGACCGCGCAAGGGACGCTGGCGGCGCGCTCCCCCGCGGAATCCCGGCGCACCGCGCTGGTGGATGCGGCCGCCCGGGTCAGTCCCTCCGTCGTCTCGATCAGCGTGCAGTCCCACCAGCAGACGAGCGCGCAGAGCCCGTTCGACCTCTTCTTCATTCCCCAGACCACCGAACGCGCCGTCACGACCTACGGCACCGGGTTCGTCATCCGGCCCGGCGGCTACATCGTCACCAACCAGCACGTGGTGGCGAATGCCGAGTCGATCACGGTCACCCTGCCCGACGGCACCGACCTGCCGGCGAGGCTCGTGGGCGCCGATCCGCTGTCGGACATCGCGGTGGTCAAGGTCGATCGCCGCGACCTCCCGACGCCGACGATGGGGCGCACCACCGACCTGATGATCGGCGAGTGGGCCATCGCGCTCGGCAACCCGTTCAACTTCCTCCTCGGCAACGCCGAGCCGACGGTGACCGCCGGTGTCATCAGCGCCACGGGACGCAACATCCTCCCCCAGGGCGATGAGACCGGGCTCTACCTCGACATGATCCAGACCGACGCCGCGATCAATCACGGCAACTCGGGGGGGCCGCTGGCCAACGCCCTGGGTCAGGTCATCGGCGTCAACTCGTCCATCTTCACCAGCGGCGGCGGGTCGATCGGCCTCGGCTTTGCCATTCCCATCGAACGTGCCCTGCGGGTGGCCGATGAGCTGATCCGCACCGGGGTGGTCCGCCGCCCGTGGGTGGGCCTCAATGTGGCCGGTGCCGAGAGCATGCGGGATTGGAAGACCCAGGGCGGCGTGTCGGTGACCCGGGTGGCCCCCGGCGGACCGGCGGCACTGGCGGGGATCGTCGCCGGAGATGTCCTGGCCACCGCCAACGGGCGCCGTCTCAGGAACTTCCTCGATTGGGAGTCGGTGAACCTCGACGTGCGCGTGGGCGACACGATCGTCGTGACGCTCCACAAGGGCGGCGCCGAGGTGACCCGCCGGCTCATCGCGGCCGACCTCCCCACCGTGACGGCGACGCGGGTGACGGTGCTCAAGGGCCTTGAGCTCGTGACGGTGACGCCCTCGATCCGCGCCGAAAAGGGGATCAAGAGCGAGCAGGGCGCACTGATCGTCCGCATCGCCGCGGCCGTCGCGCAGGCCACCGGGATGCAGCAGGGTGATGTCATCGTCGCCATCGACCGCACGCCGGTGGAACGGGCCGAGCAGGTGGGCACGCTCCTCAAGGCGATGCATCCACGCGACTCGATGCGCTTCTATCTCGAGCGCGGCGGGCGCGTGGTCTACACCGACCTGGCCTTCCAATGACCGACGACGGCTACCGCTCCCCGCTCGGCACCCGCTACGCCTCACCGGCGATGCGCTCGCTGTGGGGCCAGCCGCATCGCATCGGGCTGTGGCGTCGGCTCTGGCTCGCGCTGGCGGAGGCGGAGGCGGAACTGGGCATCCCGATCCCGGCGGCGGCCTTGGCCGAGATGCGCGCCCACCTCGACGATGCCGACCTCGCCGCGGCGGCCGAATACGAACGGCGCTTCCGCCACGATGTGATGGCCCACGTACACCAGTTCGCCGACCAGGCCCCTGTGGCCCGGCCGTGGCTGCACTTGGGCGCCACCAGCGCCTTCGTCACCGACAACGCCGACCTGCTGGTCCTGCGGGATGGGATGAAGCAGGTCCTCGGACGGGTGTTGGCGCTCCTGACGGCACTCGAGGTCCACGCCCGCCGCACCCGGGCGCTTCCCTGCCTCGCGTACACCCACTTCCAACCCGCGCAGCTCACCACCGTGGGCAAGCGTGCCACGCTCTGGATGCAGGACTTCGCGTTGGACGTCGAGGAACTCTCCCGACGGATCGAGTCGCTCCGGTTCCGGGGCTGTCAGGGCACCACCGGTACCCAGGCGAGCTTCCTCGAGCTCTTCCACGGCGACCACGCCAAGGTCCGGGAGCTCGAGCGGTGGGTGATGGCCAAGCTCGGATTCGCCGAACAGTTCGCGGTGACCGGCCAGACCTACCCCCGGAAGGCCGACAGCCAGGTGCTCGACGCCCTGAGCGGCGTGGCCCAATCGGCGGCCAAGATGGCGCAGGACCTCCGCCTCCTGCAGCACGAGGGCGAGCTGCTCGAGCCCTTCGAGGCGGAGCAGGTCGGCTCCAGCGCGATGGCCTACAAGCGGAACCCGATGCGTGCCGAGCGGATCGGCGGGCTGGCGCGGTTCGTCATCTCGCTGCAGGCCAACGGCGCCCACACCGCCGCGGCGCAGTGGCTCGAGCGGACCCTCGACGACAGCGCCAACCGCCGGCTCACGTTACCCGAGGCCTTCCTGGCCACCGACGCCATCTTGGTGCTCGCCGCCAACATCGCGGCCGGCCTCGAAGTGCGGGAACCGGTCATCGCCCGGCACGTGCAGCAACAGATGCCCTTCATGGCCACCGAGCGCTGGCTGATGCTGGCGGTGGAGCACGGTGGTGATCGGCAGGCGCTGCACGAGGTCATCCGCCGCCATTCGCTCGCGGTGGCCGATCAGGTGGCGGCCGGCGGCGCCAATGACCTGATGGCGCGGCTCGCCGCCGACCCCGCGTTCGCGTCGATCCCGGCCGCGCGGATGGCCGCGGAACTCGAGCCGGCCCGCTACACCGGCCGCGCCGCCGAGCAGGTGGGGGAGTTCCTCGACGGCTTCCTGGCGCCACTGGTCGCACGGGCAGCGCCGCTGGCACTCACGGCGTCAATGGCGGAGGTGCGGGTATGAGCGTCGTGACGTTGGCCGAAAGTCGGCTCCCGTTGCCGGTGCTGCGGCGCGGCAAGGTGCGCGAGGTGTACGGGGTGGACCCCGAGCACCTCCTGCTGGTGGCGAGTGACCGGGTGAGCGCCTTTGACGTGGTGATGCGCGAGCCGGTGCCGTGGAAGGGTGCGGTCCTGACCCAGATCAGCGCGTTCTGGTTCGAGCTCCTGGCAGACGTGGTGCCGTCCCATTTCGTGACGGCGCGCACCGACGAGATCCTGGCCCGCATCCCGATGTTGCTGCCGCATCGGGACCAGATCATGGGCCGCGCCACACTGGTCCGCCGCACCACGCCGGTCTCCTTCGAGTGCGTGGTGCGGGGCTACCTCTCGGGCTCGGCGTGGAGCGAGTACCGGGCCCACGGCACGCTCGCCGGCGAGCCGCTCCCCGGCGGACTGATCGAGAGCGCCCGGCTTGAGGCACCGATCTTCTCTCCCGCCACCAAGGCCGTGAGCGGTCACGATGAGAACGTCACCTTCGGCAGGATGGCCGAGGCGCTGGGGCCGGCGCTGGCCGAACGCCTGCGGACGCTGAGCTTCGCGATCTACACCCGGGGCCGGTCCCGGGCCGCCGAGCGTGGCATCATCGTGGCCGACACCAAGTTCGAATTCGGCACCGACAGCGCCGGGACGCTGCGCCTGATCGATGAAGTGCTCACGCCCGACAGTTCCCGATTCTGGCCCGCCGACCGCTACGCGCCGGGCGGACCGCAGCCCAGCTTCGACAAGCAGCCGCTGCGGGACTACCTGGCCGGGCTGCGCACCGCCGGTACCTGGTCCGGTGAGGCGCCCCCGCCGCGACTTCCCGATGCGGTGGTCGACGCCACGAGTGCCCGGTACCTGGACGCCTTTGTCCGACTCACGGGCCGAACGCTGGAGGAGTCCCTCTGATGCGCATCGCGCGCGAAGGCCTGCCGTTCATCCTCGGCGCCGGGGCCGTGCTGGTCGGGCTGGGGTTGCTGCACTGGTGGTGGGCCGCGGCGCTCTGGGCGCTGGTGACCATCTGGGTGGTGGCCTTCTTCCGCGACCCCGAGCGGACCGGACCCCGCGGCCCGCAGTACCTGATCGCGCCGGCGGACGGACTGGTGGTGAGCGTCGTCGAGGTCGATGAACCGGGCTTCCTGCACGGCAAGGCGCAGCGGGTGGCCATCTTCATGAACGTCTTCAACGTGCACGTGAACCGGTACCCGGCCGATGGCGTCGTGGCCTATCGGCACTACAATCCGGGACGGTTCCTGAACGCAGCCGATGAGAAGGCGAGCCTGGTGAATGAACAGTCGTCGGTCGGCCTCGATACACCGAAGGGAAAGGTGCTGGTGCGGCAGATCGCCGGGCTCATCGCGCGCCGGATCGTCACCGACCACGCCCCCGGCACCGCCGTCCGCCAGGGCGCCCGGATGGGACTGATCCGGTTCGGCTCCCGGGTGGACCTGTTCGTCCCGCCGGACGCCACGGTGCGGGTGCAGGTCGGCCAGAAGACCGCGGCCGGCCGGACGGTGGTGGCCGAATGGACCTGATGCCCCGCCGCCCCGGGCTGCCCCGCCGCAGCATCGGCCGGGCCGTGATCGTGCTGCCGAGCACCTTCACGCTCGGCAACCTGTTCTTCGGCGTGTGGGCCATCGTCGCGGCGTACAACCGCAACTTCGTGGCGGCCGCCTGGTACGTGGTGTTCGCGGCGGTGCTGGACATGCTCGATGGCCGGATCGCCCGGCTGTCCAAGACCGGCACCCGGTTCGGCGCCGAGCTCGACTCGCTGGTGGACGCGATCTCGTTCGGCGTGGCGCCGGCGATGATCATGTACTTCCTGGAGTTCTCGACTGCCGGCCGATTTGCCTGGGTCATCTGCTATGCGTACGTGGTGGGGGCGGTGCTCCGCCTGGCGCGCTACAACGTGCAGACCCACGGCAAGCCGGAGGGGGGCAACTGGTTCACCGGACTCCCCTCGCCTGCCGCCGCGATGACCCTGGCGACCTGGTATCCGTTCAGCCAGACCACGTTCTACCGTGACGTGCTGGCGCCGATGAACCTGCCGCAGCCCGGGCTCACCGTGTTGATCGTGCTCGCCGCCGTGCTGATGGTGAGCAACGTCAAGTATCCACGCTTTCCGGCCGCCGGATTCCGCAGCGCCAAGGGGATCTTCGGCACGCTCTTCACGCTGACCGTCGTGGTCCTCGGCCTCACCTGGCCGGAATACCTCTTCTTCCCGCTCGGGATCGCCTTCATGACCTACGGCGTGGTGCGCGCCGGCCTGATGGCGCTCTTCGAGCGGCCCGACGCGGCCATGGCGGGACCGGACGACGACCTGGACGACGACAACGATGATGGCGCGTCCGTGCGCCGGGAGAACGACCTGTGACCTTTCGCGTCCACGTGCAGGTGATGCCCCGGGCCGGCCTCCTCGACCCCCAGGGGCAGGCGGTCGGGACGGCGCTCCATGCGCTGGGATTCGGCGGCGCCTCCGACGTGCGGATCGGGCGGTCGATCACCTTCGAGCTCCGGGCCGCCTCGCGCGAGGACGCCGCCGCCAAGGCACGCCAGATGTGCGACAAGCTCCTGGCCAACCCGGTCACCGAGGACTTCGAATTGCGGCTCGAGGAGGCCTGATGTTCCGTGCCGCGGTGATCCGCTTTCCCGGCAGCAACTGCGACCAGGATGTGCTGCACGCCGCCGCGCGCGCCGGGGCCGAGGCGTATTACGTCTGGCACCAGGACACCGACCTCGGCGCCGCCGACGCGGTGCTCCTCCCGGGAGGGTTCAGCTTCGGCGACTACCTGCGCTCGGGGGCCATTGCCCGGTTCAGCCCGGTGATGCAGGCGGTCCAGCGGCACGCCGAGGAGGGAGGGCTGGTCCTCGGCATCTGCAACGGCTTCCAGATCCTCTGTGAGGCGGGCCTCCTCCCCGGCGCATTGATGCGGAACGAACAGCTGACCTTCGCGTCGCGCCCGGTGACGCTCAGGGTCGAACGAACGGCGACGGCCTTCACCAACGCCTACCGGGAGGGCCAGCTCATCCGGATGCCGGTCGCCCACGGTGACGGGCGCTTTACGGCCGACCCCGAGACCCTCCGGCGCCTGGAGGCGGAGGGCCAGGTGGTGGTGCGCTACGCCACTGCCGGGGACAACCCCAACGGTTCCGCCGGCGATATCGCCGGGATCTGCAATCCGGCCGGCACGGTGGTGGGGCTCATGCCCCACCCCGACCGCGCCGCCGACCCGCTCCTCGGCCGCGCCGACGGGCTCGGTTTCTTCACCTCGATGCTCGCGGCCATCCCCACGACAGGAGTTCGCTGATGCGCGCCATCACCGTCGTCGCGACCGCCCTCCTCATCCCGTCATTGGCGTTCGCCCAGCAACCCACGACACCCCCGACCGACACCACGCCGGCGCCCGCCCCGGTCGTGGTGCCGGCTCCCGTCATCACGCCGCCCGCCGACACCGCCACGTCGCCGACACCGGCGGTGGCGCCGGCGGTGGTGCCGACAACGGTACCGGACTCCGTCGCCACGATCGCGCCGGGAATGACCGTGGCGGAGGTGGAAGGGGCGTGGGGCAAGGCCGGTGTCACCCGGACCGACGGAGCCCAGACCTTCCTGTTCTACGGCAACGACTGCCTCAAGCGATGCGGCACCTTCGACGTGGTGATCCTGCAGGACGGCAAGGTCGTGGATGCGATCGTCCGGGCCAGCTATCATCGCTACAGCGGCAGCTCGTCCTCACCGGCCGGGCGCAAGCCGTCCTTTACCAGACCCAAGGCCTGACCGACCGATGACCATCGAAAAGCCGAGCAAGAACGAAGACGAGTACTTTGCCCGCCAGGACGCCGAGCTCATCCGGAAGGAACGGGACTCGATCGCGATCCGGGCTGATGACGATGCGCGTCACAGCCACGTCGGCAAGTGTCCCCGGTGCGGACACGACCTGCACGATGAGCGCTACCACGAGATCCCCGTGCAGCGCTGCGGACAATGCGGGGGGGTGTTCCTCGACAGCGCGGCGCTCGAGCGGCTCGCCGGACATCACGATCCCGGCATCCTCGGCCGGGTATTCGCCGACCTGAGCAAGGCCCTGCAGGCGCCCGGGCGCCATACGTGACGGCCACGGCACCCACCCGCGCCCATCCCTTCCCCGGCGAACCGCCGGTCACCGACCGGCTGGTGCGCGAGCACAATCTCACACCCTCCGAATACGAGCGGATCCAGGAGATCCTGGGGCGCCGGCCGACGCTCACCGAACTCGGGGTCTTTTCCGCCCTCTGGTCGGAGCATTGTTCGTACAAGCACTCGAAGCCGGTGCTCCGGAAGTTCCCGACCAGCGGCGCCGCCGTGATCCAGGGCCCGGGGGAGAACGCCGGCGTCCTTCGGCTGCCCCGCGGCTGGGCGGTGGCGTTCAAGGTCGAGTCCCACAATCACCCCTCGGCCGTCGAACCCTTCCAGGGCGCCGCCACCGGTGTGGGCGGCATCCTGCGCGACGTGTTCACGATGGGCGCCCGCCCGGTCGCGGTGCTCAACAGCCTCCGCTTCGGGCCGCTCGACGAACCCCGCAATCGCTACCTCTTTGCCGGCGTCGTCCGCGGCGTCGGCACGTACGGCAATTGCGTCGGCATCCCGACCCTGGGCGGCGAGGTCGACTTTGCCCCGGGATACAGCGGCAACCCGCTGGTCAACGCGATGGCGGTGGGCCTCCTCAAGGAAGCCGACCTCATCACCGCCCGGGCCCACGGCGAGGGGAACGTGCTGTTGACCGTCGGCGCGCGCACCGGCCGGGACGGGATCCACGGTGCCAGCTTTGCCTCCGAAGAGCTCTCGGCCAAGTCCGAGGCCAGGCGTCCCCAGGTCCAGGTGGGCGATCCCTTCACGGAAAAGCTTCTCCTCGAGGCCACACTCGAGCTCCGTTCCCGGGACCTGATGGTGGCCATCCAGGACATGGGGGCCGCCGGTCTTACGAGCTCGTCGGCGGAGATGGCCGCCCGCGGCGGCGTCGGCGTGGAGCTGGAGACCGACAAGGTCCCGGTGCGCGAGGCCGGGATGACACCCTACGAGATCCTGCTCTCCGAATCGCAGGAGCGGATGCTGGTGGTGGCGGAGCCCCGCCGCATCGATGCCATCAAGGAGGTCTGCGAACGCTGGGGGCTCCACGCGACGCCGATCGGGCACGTGACGAGCGACGGGATGTTCCGGGTGCGGCACGGCGGGACCGTCGTGGCGGAGATCCCCGCCCAGCGGCTGGTCGATGACGCGCCGGTCTACCACCCCGCCGCCGAGGAATCCCCCGCCGCCCGCGCCCGACGTGCGCTCCGCCCGACCCGGGCACCACGGAGCGATGTCCAGCAGGCGCTGCCGCTGCTGCTCGACGTTCCCGGCATCGCGAGCAAGCGCTGGGTCTTTGAGCAGTACGATTCGACGGTCCAGGCCAACACCGTCCTCGGGCCCGGTGGCGACGCCGGCGTACTCCGCGTCGATCGCGAGGCGTTCGGCCTTGCCGTGACCCTCGACTGCAACGCCAGGTCCGTGGCGCTCGATCCCTACGAAGGGGGCAAGGCGGCGGTGGCGGAGGCGGCCCGCAACGTCGCCTGCACCGGTGCGGTGCCACTCGGCATCACCGACTGCCTCAATTTCGGCAACCCGGAGAAGCCGGAGGTGTTCTTCCAGTTCACCGAGGCGTGCCGTGGCATCAGCGATGCGTGCCGGGCCTTCGGCATCCCGGTGACCGGCGGGAATGTCTCCTTCTATAATGAAAGCCCCAGCGGGGCGATCGACCCGACGCCGGTGGTGGGACTGGTCGGATTGCTCGAGCGGGTGGACCAGCGGATCCCCAGTCATTTTGCCGTGGAGGGCGATCGCATCGTGATCTTCGGCCGGACGCGGGGCGAGCTGGGCGGATCGGCCTACTGGTCGGAACTGCTCGATTGCGCCGGCGGCAGCCCCCCACACGTCGACCTCGACGCCGAGCGGGCCCTCCAGCATCTGCTGGCCGATGCCGCACGCGAGGGGCTCCTCCGCTCGGCACACGATTGCTCGATCGGCGGCCTGGCGGTGGCGCTCGCGGAGGCCGCGATCGGCGCTCCGTACGCCGAGCGGGGACTCGGCGCCGAGCTCGACCTGCGCGGATATGCGCCGACCCTCGACGACGCCGAACTGCTGTATGGCGAGGACCACGGCCGGGTGGTCGCCACGTTTGCGGCCGCAGACGCCACCCGCCTTGCCGCGCTCGCCATCCGCCACGGGGTCCCCGGCTTCGGCGCCGGCCGGGTCGGGCCGGCCGGCGGGTCGCTCAGGATCCGGACTGATCGCAGCAGCCTGCGCTGGTCCATCGATCAGCTCCGGAAGACCTATTTCGACGCGATCCCGCGGCGGATGGCGGTGGTGACCGGCGGGGGGGCCTGACCATGTGCGGCATCTTCGGCGTCTCCGGGATCCCCGACGCGGCGCGGCTCACCTACCTCGGCCTCTACGCCCTGCAGCATCGGGGCCAGGAGAGCGCCGGCATCGTCGCGATCGACGCCGATGGCCACGCCCGGCTCCACCGCGGGATGGGCCTGGTGTCCGACAACTTCAAGGACACCGAGCTCGCCACGCTCGCCGGCGACACCGCCATCGGACACACTCGCTACTCGACCGCCGGCAGCTCGGTGCTGGCCAACGCCCAGCCCTTCCTGGTCAACTACCGGCACGGACCGCTCAGCATCGCGCACAACGGCAACCTGACCAATGCCATCGAGCTCAGGCACGGCCTCGTCGAACGCGGATCGCTCTTCGCGTCGACCAGCGACACCGAGGCGCTCGTCCACCTGATCGCACGCTCCGACGAACCCGACCCGGAGCGGCAGATCCGTGCGGCCCTGGAGGCCTCCGAAGGGGCCTACACCCTGCTCATCACCGTCGGACGTGCGATGTTCGCCGTGGTGGATGCCCGGGGGTTCCGCCCGCTTGTCATTGGCCGGCTGGGCGAGGGGATTGTGGTCGCCTCGGAAAGCTGTGCGCTCGATCTGGTGGGTGCGACGCCACTGCGGGAGCTCCGCCCCGGCGAATTCGTGCGCATCGAGGACGGACGGGTCACCGATCTTGCCCCGCTCGCCCCCCGCCCCGAGAGCCGATGCGTCTTCGAGCTGGTGTATTTTGCCCGCCCCGACAGCCGCGTCTTCGGCGAATCGGTGGACGCGGTGCGCCGGGCGCTCGGCCGCCAACTGGCCATCGAGCATCCGGTCCCCGGCGCCGACGTGGTCTTCAGCGTCCCGGACAGCGCCAACGCGATGGCACTCGGATACGCCGAGCAATCGGGCGTGCCGCTCGAGAACGGGCTCATCCGCAACCACTACGTCGGGCGCACGTTCATCAATCCGAGCCAGGCGCTCCGGGTGGCCAAGGTCCGGATCAAGTTCAACCCGGTGCGCGAGGTCATCGCCGGCAAGAAGGTCGTGGTGGTCGATGACAGCCTCGTGCGCGGGACCACCAGCCAGGGCCTCGTCACGATGATCCGACAGGCCGGCGCCCGCGAGGTACACCTCCGCCTGGCCTCCCCGCCCATCACCGGCCCCTGCCACTACGGCATCGACACGCCGACCCGCGAAGAACTGATCGCCTCGACCCACTCACCCGAGGAGATCCGCCAGTTCCTCGGCGTCGACTCGCTCGGTTACCTCTCGCTGGACCGGATGCTCGAGGCCGCGGGGACCCGGAGCCGGTGGTGCCACGCCTGCTTCTCCGGCGAGTACCCGACCGGCGAGGGCGCGTTGGTGAAAATGGGAGCGGTAAGGCGGTAAGGCGGTAAGGCGGTAAGGCGGGTGAAGGTCGGCGGTTCGGATCCATTTGCAATCCAGCCCCGGGGCGAGCGATGACGACGGAACCCAAGCTGGTCTACTTCTTCGGCCAGGGCCGCGCCGAAGGCACTGCCGCGATGAAGGACATCCTCGGCGGCAAGGGCGCCGGCCTGGCCGAGATGACCACCATCGGCATCCCGGTGCCCCCCGGGTTCACCATCGCCAGCACGATGTGCCTGCCCTATCTCGAAAGCCGCACCTTCCCGCCCCGTCTCCAGCACCAGGTCGAGGACGCGCTGCAGCGGATCGAGGCGGCGACGGGCAAGTCCTTCGGATCGGCCGACGACCCGCTCCTGGTCTCCGTCCGTTCGGGTGCCGCGGTGTCGATGCCGGGGATGATGGAAACGATCCTCAACCTCGGGCTCAATGAGACCACGGTCGCCGGCGTGGAGCGGCAGACCGGCAACGCCCGCTTTGCCTGGGACTCCTACCGCCGCTTCGTCCAGATGTACGGCGCGGTGGTGTTCGACCTCCCCAAGGCGGCGTTCGACCAGATGCTCGACGCCAAGAAGGCGGCGCGCAAGGTCGAGCGCGACATCGACCTCCCCGCCGAGGACTTGAAGGCCCTCACGGGGGAGTTCAAGGCGCATATCACCAAGGCCACCGGACGTCCTTTCCCCGAGGAGCCGATGGACCAGCTGTGGGGCGCCGTCATCGCGGTGTTCGAGAGCTGGAACACCCGCCGCGCCGTCGATTATCGGAAGCTCCACGGCATCCCGGACACGATGGGCACTGCCGTGAGTGTCTGCACGATGGTCTTCGGCAACCTGGGCGAGGACTCCGGCACCGGGGTGGCCTTCAGCCGCGATCCGTCGACCGGCGCCGCCACGCTCTACGGCGAGTACCTCCTCAACGCCCAGGGCGAGGATGTCGTCTCCGGCACCCGCACGCCGCAGCCGATCGCGCGGCTGGCGGAGTCGATGCCGGCGGCCCATGACGAACTGGTCCGGATGGCGCGCACGCTCGAACGTCACTTCCGCGACGTGCAGGACATGGAGTTCACCATCGAGCGCGGCAAGCTCTTCATGCTGCAGTGCCGCCGCGCCCAGCGCACCGGCGCGGCCGCGCTCCGGAGCGCGTGCGACATGGTGGACGAGGGCCTCATCAGCGAGGAAGAGGCGGTCGCCCGCATCCCGCCCAACGACCTGAACCAGCTCCTCCACCCCGCCATCGATCCCAACGCCGAGCTCGACCTCCTGACCACGGGGCTTCCGGCATCGCCGGGAGCGGCGTCGGGAGAGATCGTCTTCGACGCCGACGTGGCCGCCGAGCGGGGTCGCAAGGGCGATGCGGTGATCCTGGTCCGGCGGGAGACGAGCCCCGAGGACTTCCACGGCATGGTCGCCGCCAGGGCCATCCTCACCGCCCGGGGAGGGATGACCAGTCACGCGGCGGTCGTCGCCCGCGGAATGGGCAAGCCGTGCGTGGCCGGCGCCACCGAGCTCGACGTGGACGAGGCAAAGGGCACGCTCGCCGTCCGGGGCCGGACCCTCGCCGCCGGGGCGTGGATCACGCTGGACGGCGCCAGCGGCAGGGTCCTGGCCGGCAAGGCCAGGCTCTCCCCGCCCGCCCTCGACCAGTACTTCGACCGGGTCCTGGGCTGGGCCGACCGGCTCCGCCACCTGCGGGTCCGGACCAACGCCGACACCCCGGCCGACGCCCACAAGGCCCGGGACTTCGGCGCCGAGGGGATCGGGCTCTGCCGCACCGAGCACATGTTCTTCGAGGGGGAGCGCATCACCGCGATGCGGGAGATGATCGTGGCGCAGGACGCGGCCGGCCGGAAGGCGGCACTCGCGAAGCTCCTGCCGATGCAGCGGGGCGATTTCGAGTCGATCTTCCGCGCCATGGAAGGGTACCCGGTCACCATCCGCCTCCTCGATCCGCCGCTGCACGAGTTCCTGCCCCACGAGCCCGGGGAGATCGCCCACCTCGCGCGCGACCTCGGGAGACCGGCCGAAGAGATGGCCCGCATCGTCAATGCCCTCAGGGAGGTGAACCCGATGCTGGGGCTCCGCGGCTGCCGGCTCGGGATCATCTACCCCGAGATCACCGCGATGCAGGCGCGCGCCATCTTCGAGGCCGCCTGCACCGTGGCGGCCCGGGCCGGCCGGGTGATGCCGGAGGTGATGATCCCCCTCACGGCCAGCGTCGTCGAGTTCCGGATGCAGGCGCTGGTGGTGCGCCAGGTGGCCGAGGAGGTGTTCCGTGAACGGCAGCTCACGGTGCCCTATCTTCTCGGAACGATGATCGAACTCCCCCGGGCGGCCCTCACGGCCGATGACATCGCGCGGGAGGCGCAGTTCTTCTCCTTCGGCACCAACGACCTGACCCAGACGACCTGGGGCCTGTCCCGCGATGACGCGGGTCGGTTCCTCCCGGCGTACCTCGAGCGCAACATCATCGCTACCGATCCGTTCCAGGTCCTCGACCAGAAGGGGGTCGGCAAGTTGATCGAGATGGCCTGCAAGCTCGGCCGCACCACCCGGCCGGACCTGAAGCTCGGCATCTGCGGCGAACACGGCGGGGAGCCGAGCTCGATCGCGTTCTGCGACGCGCTGGGAATGAACTACGTGAGCTGCTCGCCTTTCCGGGTGCCGATCGCCCGGCTCGCCGCGGCGCAGGCGGCGCTGGCGGAGCGCGGCACGATGGATCGGACGAGGGCCAGCCTGTGAGCGCCACCGCGCAGCCGCTCGTCGGGATCGTGATGGGTTCCGATTCCGACTGGGAAACGCTCGAACACTCGGCCAAGGTATTGACCGAATTCGGCGTCCCGTTCGAGCATCGGGTGGTCTCGGCCCACCGCACCCCGGACCTGCTCGCCGAGTATGCCCGCGAGGCCCGCGGACGGGGGCTCGCCTGCGTCATTGCCGGCGCCGGCGGGGCGGCGCACCTCCCGGGGATGCTCGCTTCCCACACCACGGTGCCGGTGCTGGGCGTGCCGGTCCGGTCGCGGGCGCTGCAGGGACTCGATTCCCTCCTCTCCATCGTGCAGATGCCGGCAGGGATCCCGGTCGCCACCTTCGCCATTGGCGAGGCCGGCGCCAGGAACGCCGCACTCTTTGCCGTGGCGCTCCTGGCCCGCACCGACCCGGCCTTGCAGGCCCGACTCGACGACTTCCGCGCCCGGCAAACGGCCACCGTGCTCGCCAAGACCCTCCCCCCCGTCCCGTGATCCTTCCCGGCGCCACCCTCGGCATGCTCGGCGGCGGGCAACTGGGCCGGATGTTCACGCTCACCGCGCGCGAAATGGGCTACAAGGTCCTGGTCCTCGACCCCGACCCTGACAGCCCCGCCGGCCACGCCGCCGACCTGCACCTGCAGCGTCCCTACACCGACCCGGGGGCGATCGAGCGGATCATCCAGCATTGCAGCGCCGTGACCACCGAGTTCGAGAACGTCCCCGCCGAAGTGCTCACCACGCTGGCGGTCCGGCTCCCGGTCCGCCCCGGCGCCAAGGCCGTGGCCGCGGCCCAGGACCGGATCACCGAGAAGACCTTCCTGCGGACCAACGGGTTCGCGACGGTGGGGTTCCATCCACTCCGCACGTCGGCCGATGTCGAGGCCGCCACCGCCGCGGTGACGGGACCGTGGATCGTCAAGACAGCACGGCTGGGCTACGACGGCAAGGGCCAGGCGCGGGTGGGGACCGCCGCCGGCGTCCTCGAAGCGTTCGAGGGCGCTGGAGGCGTGGAATGCATCCTTGAACAGCAGGTGTCGCTCGATCTCGAGGTATCGGTGGTGCTGGCCCGGGGCGAAGATGGCCGAACAGCGGTCTTCCCGGCGGGCGAGAACGTGCATCATCATGGCATCCTGTCGACGACGACCGTCCCCGCCAAGCTTCCAGGTCAGCTCGGCTCGCAGGCGACGGAGATCGCCGTCGCCGTGGCGGACGCGCTCGAATACGTCGGCGTGCTCGGGGTCGAGATGTTCCTCACCAACGGAAAGCTCCTGGTGAATGAACTCGCACCCCGGCCCCACAACTCGGGCCACTGGACCCAGGATGCCGCGGCAAGCTCGCAATTCGAGCAGCAGGTCCGGGCGCTCTGCGGCCTGCCGCTCGGTGATCCGCGCGTGCTCACCCCGGTCACGATGATCAACATCCTGGGGGACGCGTGGGACCGGGGCGAGCCCGACTGGGGGGCCGCCCTCGCCGATGCCGGCGTCAAGCTGCACCTCTACGCCAAGAGCCAGCCGCGTCCGGGCCGGAAGATGGGCCACCTCAACGTGCTGGGGGGCAACGCCGCCGAGACCCTTCGGCGGGCCCATCGGGCGCTTCGGGTGCTGAGCCGAGGGGGATGACCGGCAGGGTCTGTCCATTGCGCAGCCGGGGGTCGTCCTGTACCGTGCTACTCAGGGTCCACTCCCTGCCCGGAGGTCCCGTGCGATCCAACCTTCTCTTGGCGGCCTGCCTCATCCCCGCCGCCGCAGCCCCCGCCGCCGTACACGCACAGGCCACCAAGCCATTGCCCCCGGGGGTCTACTTCCTGTGGAATCCGCCTGGCCCACGGACGGCGTACGTCGGACAGACCCTCCCCAACGGCCGCGCTTGAGCTGCGGGCCCAAGCTAGTAAACCGCACAATTGAACGTTCCATACCTGCCTCCTGATCCATCAATCGTTCGATGGAACTCAAGCTCGTTCGGCCCGTCAGCTCCAAGCGCTGGTTAGGACGCCGAATCCTCAGAATCGGGCTGGCGGCGATAGCGCATTGCGAAGAGATCGACGCCCGTCTGTGCGGAGCGCACGAAGACCAGCCCCATACCGAGCCCCGCTACCTGTCCGACAAGAAGTTCCCAGTCACCGACGATTGCTCGGCCATGAAGAATGTTCCACGCATCGACAACAAGGATGGCGACCGCGAACAGGATGAGTGTGATCCCGGTGGCCCACGCCCACGGCCGGACCCTTGGCCGCATCCTGATTAGCTCTTCAGGCATCGGAGTATCGTGGCGTCCCAACTTCGATTGGGTGGCGCAGCAGGCGGGACGATCCCGCAGCGACGGCCTGCCGATGTCGTCCGGGATGGACGCCGCGACGGAGGTCAGCGATGCCGCGTACCACAGGGCCGATCGTCCGAGGGCTTCCGCCTTCCTCGACCCGATGTGGTTTCGTCTTGCCTCGACCCTGCCCGCCGAGCAAGCCCCTGATCTCCATCTGTCCGGAAACGACTACGCGACGGCGGGGGCGCCGGTGACGCTCTGGCTCTCCAACGAGTCGGTCACGGCCGATGATCCCATTTTCCTGGGCATCAGGGTGGATGCGGTGCCCCGCCCCGCGGGCAGTGCCGAGCCGGTCTATGTGACCACCACCGGTGCAGTGGCGCCGGGCGGATACGGATCGAGGATAGACATCGACCTCCCCGCCCTGACCGCCGGGACATACCTCGTGTCGATCGAGGCGAGGGAACCCGCCACTGGTCGGCACCACACCAGCACCCGCACGCTCATCGTCCGGTAGGACGCGCCAGACAGATGAAGGGGCCCGCTGCCGGATGGCAGCGGGCCCCTTCATCTGTGCATCGAAGTGGAGGCGCAGGGAATCGAACCCTGGTCCGAATTTGCTTCCAGAACCGCGCCTACGTGCGTAGGCCATGCTCTTGGCGTCTCCCCGATCCGGCGCACAGCCGGCCGTACCGGGGACCAGCCCCTGAGATCTCGCTTGCGCCGGCAGGGCGACGGCGTTCGCCAGCCCGGATTTTCGATCCGATGGCGGCGCCCCGGGCGGGCTCCGTTCATCGGAGGTGCCTAAGCGAGCTTAGCTCAGCTTACGCAGCCATTGCCAAGTTGGAGTTGGCAGATGAAACGTTCCAAGTGGTTTTTCCAGGGACCTGGACCTGGGCACGCAGCGATTCGTTCACCAAACCCGTCGAAGCCGATCGCCCCCGACAGAGCGAAGGATACCTGCCCCGGCCGCCGGACTCAAGCTGCCGTGGTCGGCGCCGCCGACACCCTGTTGCGGCCGTGCTCCTTGGACACGTAGAGTGCAGCGTCCGCCTGCATCTCCAGGTTCTGCCGACTGGAGCTCGTTTCCGGCCACGCCGCCACCCCGAATGACGCGGTGAGCGGGTGCCGGTGCCCCTGCCACATCCACGGTCCATCGGCCAGCGCCGCGCGGATGCGTTCTGCCACCTGCGTCCCCAGTGCCAGCCCCGCCCCCGGCGCCCAGACCGCGAACTCCTCCCCCCCCACCCGCGCCGCCACGTCCGATCCCCGGACCTGCTCCTGCAACACCGCTGAAAAATGGACCAGCGCCGCATCGCCGGCGGGGTGTCCCAGCGCGTCGTTCAACGCCTTGAACCGGTCGAGGTCGGCATAGATCAGCGCGCCGCGATCGACCCCGACCCGGTTCATCGCCGACTGCAGTCCGCGCCGGTTGACCAGGCCGGTCAACGGATCGGTGGTGGCCGAGGCGGTGACCGCCTCCGTGGCGAGCGCCAGGCCGAGACGGGGGGCCGCACGCGACAGGGTGAGCGTCACGGTGCTCAGCTGACTGGCACTCAGGTCGTGGTTATGTGGCAGGCTGATCGCCGCCGCACCCACCACCCGGTGGTCGTGCTCGATCGGCAGCACCAGGACCGCCAGCCCGCGTTGCCGGCGATCGGCCACGACACTCCCGGCCGGGTCGTGGATCGTGTGCAATTGCGCCAACTCTCCCCGCGCCACCCGCGCCAGCGGGCTCTCCGCCGGCAACGGGATGTTGAGCAATCGGCGATCCGACCGGATGGAGGCCCCGACGATGCGGACCGACGCTCCATCGACCGCGGCGACCAGCGCCTCGGTGTTCAGTGCCCGTTCCAGCTCGAATGCCAGCGCCAGTCCCACCGTCCCCGGTGATTCCGCGATCAGGGTGCGTTCCGAGGACCACGCCTCCGCGACTCCGCGGTAGGCGAGCGCCTCCAGCAGGACCCGCAGGTCATCGCGGGCGCCGTCGAGGGTGGCCGGATCGATGCCCCCCGGGAGCAGGATCCCCGCCACCCTGCCGCCCAGCACCTCGGTCACCAGCACGCCGCCGTCCAGGCGCTCGACGGTGGGTCCGCTCTCCGGCGCCGCCAGCCGCAGGCGGCTGATCACGACCTCCTCATCCCGCGCGCTCACCCGATCCTCGTCCACGGCCCGCTCGGGGATCGCATCCTCCACCACTCCGCTCCGCCCCACCGCCCAGACGCCGAGCGCCCCGTGCGATGCCCGGAGCCACCTCACCGCCGGCGCCGGAAGCATCACATTGCGACCGGATACGCCCCCCGAGCGGGACCGGCCACCCAACCGGCGGGCCAGGAGGATACCGGCCCCGAATGCGAGCAGGACGGCGATGACGCTCACGGAGCCACCGCCGCCCGCAGCAGGATCCGCCGTGCCGCCATCGCCGCGCCGAACCCATTGTCGATGTTGACCACGGTGACCCCCGCCGCGCAGGAGTTGAGCATCCCGAGGAGCGCCGCCAGGCCGCCGAACGCCGCGCCATATCCAACGCTCGTCGGGACCGCGATGACCGGCACGCCCACCAATCCGCCCACCACGCTCGGCAACGCGCCCTCCATCCCCGCCACCACGATCACCACCGCCGCTTGACGGAGCTGGTCGCCGGCCGCGAGGATCCGGTGCAGTCCCGCCACCCCCACGTCGACGAGCTTTTTCCCCCGATGCCCCAGCGCCTGAAGGGTCACGAACGCCTCCTCGGCCACCGGCAGGTCGCTCGTCCCGGCAGCGACCACGAGCGTCAGCGGACCATCGGTCGACCCGGCGTCCACCCCGGGTGAGCGCAGCCAGAGCGTCCGCGCGAGCTCGTTCCACTCCACTGCCGGGAAGCGGTGCCGCACCGCCGCAGCATGCTCTGCCGTGGCCCGAGTGCCCAGGAACCCGCCGGCGGCGGCGGCGAGACGCTCCGCGATCGCCGTGACCTGCGCCGGGGTCTTCCGTTCACAGAAGATCACTTCGGGCTGCCCCTGCCGGAGCTCCCGATGGTGATCGACCTGGGCGAACTCGAGTTGGGAGGTCGGGAAATCGCGCAATCGTTCCAGTGCACCGGCCGGCGCCAGGCGGCCCTCGGCCACCTCGACCAGCAGCGCCCTGAGTATCTCGGGGGTCACGCCACCTGCGCGGTGGTCAGCTGGCCCTGGCGGCCTTCGAGGTAGTCCATGAAGATGCGCTCCGCATCGGCCATCGTCTCGACCTGGAAGAGCCGCTGCCGGAGATCGCTGGCCCCGTGCAGACCCTTGGTGTACCAGCCGAAGTGCTTGCGGAACTCGATGACCGTGCGGCGACCGTCCCCCTGGAGCCGCTGGGCCAGCCGAGCATGCTCGAGCGCCACGCCGAAGCGTTCCGCCACGCCCGGGGGCGCCGGCCGGGCGTCACCAGCGAGCAGGGCGTGCGCATCGCGAAAGAGCCACGGGTTCCCGAACGCGCCGCGGCCCACCATGATCGCATCACACCCGGTGTGCCGGTGCATCCGCACCACGTCGTCGGCGGTCTGGATGTCACCGTTGCCGATGACCGGGATCGAGAGCGCCGCCTTGACCCGCGCGATCTCGTCCCAATTCGCCGATCCGCTGAACATCTGGGTGCGGGTCCGGGCGTGGAGCGTGAACGCCCGGGCCCCGGCGTCCTGCATCCGTAGCGCGATCCCCACCGGGTCGCGCTGCTCGTCGCTCCAGCCGCTGCGGGTCTTGACCGTCACCGGCAGGTCGGTCGCGGCCACGCAGGCCCGGATGATCCGGTCGACAAGCTCCAGGTCGCGAAGGCACCCCGAACCGCCGTTGCGCTGGACGACCTTCTTGACCGGGCACCCGAAGTTGATGTCGATGAAGTCAGGCCGATACACCTCGGTCACGAGGGCGGTCGCCTCGGCCATCGCGGCCGGGTCGGCGCCATAGATCTGTATCCCGATCGGCCGCTCACACTCCTCGAACTCCGCTCCCTCAAGGGTGTTGCGGATCCGGCGCCGGATGGCCTCCGAAGAGAGGAACTCGGACAACACGACGTCCGCCCCCATCCGCCGGCTGATCTGGCGGAACGGCGCTTCCGAGACCCCCGCCATCGGGGCCAACAGGAGCGGCACGGCGCTCCCGGCAGGATAGGGCAACTTCATATGGGGAAAATACTTGCCCGCGCCCGACCCGGCAACGCAGCGCGTTGACGCCGCGTGGCGGAGGCGGTTAGCTTGCCCGATATGCACCTACGCGAATTCTTTGCCGACCACGCCGTCAACTTGTCGCTCCAAGGCTCCGGCAAGGAGGAGATCCTGGCCGAACTGGTGGCCCTGATCGACGTCGACGACCACGCGGCGGATGCACTGCTCAAGCTGCTCCGCCGCCGCGAGACGCTGGGTTCGACCGGCGTCGGACGCGGCATCGCCATCCCCCACTGTCGGACCCCCGTCGTCACCCAGCTCCGCCTCGCCTTCGGGCGGCACGTCGCCGGCCTCGACTATCGCGCCATCGACGACAAGCCGGTGCACCACTTCTTCCTGATCGTAGCGCCGCCGATCGAGGTCTCGAACCAGTACCTGCCGGTCCTCGGCAAGATCGCCCAGCTCGCGAAGGAGTCCGATGTGCCCGAGCGACTGGCCCGGGTGTCCGGACCCGAGGAGTTCTTCGCGTTGCTCGCGGAGAAGGGGGTCTAGGAAAGGGAAAGGCGAAGGAAAGCGGGGGAAAGCGGAGGAAAGCGGAGGAAAGCGGAGGAAAGCGGGGGAAAGCGGGGGAAAGCAGAGGAAGGTGAAAAAAGCCGGGGGAAGGCGGAGGAAGGTGAAAAGAGCGGGGGGAGGCGGTGAGGTGGTTGGACGGTAAGAAACGAGGAGATCGGCAGAGTGCCGGTCCCCTCTTTTGGCCGGCAGCGCCGGTGGCGCGCGATCTGTCATCCCGAGCGAAGCGCGGGACCTTGCCGGTCGTGATCGAGGTCCCGATTCTGGCGGAGCAGATCCGTCGGTCGGCGTCGCCTCCCTCGGGATGACACCGTTGACTCGACAGATCCCGTGCGCATCGTCGGCGCGCCTTACCGCCGCACCCCCTGCCCTCACTCCCACTCGATCGTGGCCGGCGGCTTCGATGACACGTCGTACACCACCCGATTGACCCCACGCACTTCGTTCGAGATCCTGGTGCTGATCCGCGCCATCACGTCCGGCGGGAACGCGAACCAATCGGCGGTCATCCCGTCGCGACTCGTCACGGCCCGCAACCCGACCACCTGGTCGTAGCTCCGGAAATCTCCCACCACTCCAACCGACCGAATGGGAAGGAGCACTGCAAAGGCCTGCCAGATCTCGTCGTAGAGCCCGGCGGCGCGGATCTCCTCGATGTAGATCGCGTCGGCCTTCCGGAGGATGTCGCACTGGTCCTTGTCGACCGGCCCGAGGATGCGGATGGCGAGGCCAGGCCCCGGGAAGGGATGCCGACCGACCATCACCTCGGGAAGCCCCAGATCACGCCCCACGTCGCGGACCTCGTCCTTGAAGAGTTCGCGGAGCGGCTCGATGAGCTTGAACGGGAGCTTCTCGGGGAGACCACCGACGTTGTGGTGGGTCTTGATGGTCACCGAGGGACCTCCGGTGGGGCTCACCGACTCGATCACGTCGGGGTAGAGGGTCCCCTGTACCAGAAAGCCGACCTTCCCCGTCACCTTCTTTGCCTCGTCGTTGAAGACCTCGATGAACTCGTGTCCGATGATCTTCCGCTTCTGCTCGGGGTCGCTCACCCCCTTGAGTTTGCCAAGGAAGCGGTCCGATGCGTCGACCACCCGGAGGTCGATGCCGAGGTGCTGACGGAAGGTGGACTCGACCTGCTCGCGCTCCTTCAGGCGGAGCAGCCCGTGGTCGACGAAGATGCAGGTGAGCCGATCACCGACCGCGCGGTGGACGAGCGCCGCCGCGACGGAAGAGTCGACGCCACCCGACAGGCCGCAGATGACGCGGCTGTCGGCCGGCACGAGCTCGCGGATCTTGCGGACCTCGCTCTCGACAAAGTGCTCGGAGGTCCAGTCGGGGGTGGCGTGGCAGATGTCGAAGAGGAAGGTCTCGATGAGTTCCTTCCCCTTCAGTGTGTGCGCCACCTCGGGATGGAACTGGAGGGCGTAGAGGCCTTTCGCCCCGTTCTCGAAGGCGGCGATGACGCCGTTATCGCTGGTGGCGGTGACCGTGAACCCCGGCGGGGGTGCGTCGATCCGGTCGCCGTGGCTCATCCAGACCTGGGTCGACTCGCCACCCGTGAATCGCTTCCAGAGCTCCCCTCCCTGCACCTTTACCGTGGCCCGACCGTACTCCTTGTGATCCGAAGGGAGGACCTTCCCCCCGGTCAGGCGCGCCATCAGGTGGAACCCGTAGCAGAGGCCCAGCACCGGAGCGCCGAGGTCGAACTGCGTCGGGTCGGCGGTCGGGGCGCCCTGGTCGTACACCGAGTTCGGGCCGCCGGACCAGATGATCCCCTTCGGCGCCCACTCCCGGATCCACTCGACGGAGCGGGTGGGCGGGTGGATCTCGCAGTAGACATGGGCCTCCCGCACCCGGCGCGCGATGAGCTGGGTGAACTGGCTGCCGAAGTCGATGATGAGGATGCGGTCCATTGATGGTCTCAAGTCACAAGTCACAGGTCACAGGTCGGGCGAAACAGGTCACGGGTCACTGGACCTTCGCGACCCGCGACTACCGTGGCTTCCCCACGGTCACCGGAGTGAACGGGTCCACCGCCTCGGTCTTGAAGAGCTCGTCGACGGCCTCGCGCGGACGCACCACCGCCCAACGCCCATCGGCGACGAGCACCTCGGCGGCCCGCGCCCGGGTGTTGTAGTTGCTGCTCATCACGAATCCGTACGCCCCGGTGCCGAGCACCGCCAGCCGCTCTCCCGGCTCGACGCCGGGGAGGACACGGCCGGTGGCCAGGAAGTCGCCGGTCTCGCAGATCGGCCCGACGACATCGACGGTGGCACTGGGACGCCCCTTTGCCTCGACCTCCACGATCCCGTGGAAGGCGTGGTACAGGCTCGGCCGGATGAGATCGTTCATCGCGGCATCCACGATGACGAAATCCTTCCCGCCGGAATGTTTCCGGTAGAGCACCTCGGTGACGAGCACTCCGGCGGGGCCCACCAGGTACCGGCCCGGTTCGAGGTGGACGGTGAGGCCGAGCGGCGCCAGGAACGGGATCAGGGCCGCAGCGAAGCGCTCGA
>DASSGV010000076.1:0-2931 GCA_035693225.1 Gemmatimonadales bacterium
CGATGCCCGCGCTCAGCCCCGGGAAGAGAGCGCGGAATTCGCCGAGATGCGGAGTGAGCACCGCGGCACGGCCGACGAGAAGGGGGCGAAGGGCGTCCGCATCGCCCTGGAAGGCGATGAGCGCGTCGGCATCGAGCACGACCGGCACATCGGGAGAGGCCGCCAGCGCCATCTCGACCCGTCTCCGGGTATCGGATGTGCGGCCAAGCCCTGGGCCGACGACCAGCGCGCTGGCGCGGGCGAAAAGTTCCGCGACCGGTTGGGGCGGCGGACCGTCATCCCACGGTGCCGTCTGGAGGTCGGGCTCCGCGGCGCCGAGACCGGAGAGCGACGCCGCGGGCGACACCAGGTGGACCAGCCCCGCGCCGGCGGCGAACGCCGCGCGTCCCGCCATCCGGACCGCCCCTGCCATTCCCGGCGCGCCCCCCACGATCACCACTCGTCCGCGCGAGCCTTTGTGCTCCCGGGCCGTGAATGCCGGAAGCCACTGGGCCGCGTGGTCGTCGGTGACGAGCTCGGGAAGCGATCCATCCGGCGGAGGAAGGCCGATATCGATGACGATGATGTCGCCCGATTCATCGCGCGCCAGAAGGTGTCCCCGGCGGAGACCGCCGAAGGTGATCGAACACTCGGCGGTCGGCGCGCCGTAGCTCACGCCGGTCTCCAGATCGAGCCCGGTCGGACCATCGATGGCACAGGTGGGAAGGTCGAGGTCGCGCAGGCGTTCGATCGCCGCGGCCACGGCGCCGCGGGGAGGGCCGGACGCGCCGGTGCCGAGCAGCGCATCGACCAGGAGCGCCACGGCAGGCCACGGGCCGTCGATCGCCACGGTGCGCACGCCGTCACCACGGGCGAGCGCTTCGGCGTGCGCCCGAAGTGCGTTCCCCGCCCCCTCCACCGCCACGACCCACACCGGCACACCCAGATGCTGGAGCGCGCGCGCGAGGACCCAGCCGTCGCCGCCGTTGTTCCCCGGCCCGGCCGCGACCAGCACCCCCTGCCGGACCACGTGCGGAAAGCGGTCGAGGAGCACCGCCGCCGCCCCCCGACCCGCCGATCCCATCAATGTGTCGAGGGAAATGCCGCCGGCCTCGGCGCGCGCGTCCCACGCGGCGGCGTCCGCGGGGGTGAGGACCGGGATGGCGACGGGCATCGGGGAAAGGTAAGCGGTGGGCGGGAGGAGCGTAAAAGTAGAGAGTGAAAAGTGAAGAGTAAAAAGTGAAGAGTGAAGAGTGAAAAGTGAGATCGGCTTGTCCTTTTCACTTTTTACTCTTCACTTGTTACTTCTCCCTTCCCGCTTCTTACTTCTCACTCGTCTTGACCACTTTCCCGAACGCCACTTCCCCATTGTCGATGCGGAGCAGGAAGGCGCACTCCGGATTGGTGCAGACCCAGGCCTTGTAGGTGATCGGTGCGCCGTCCCGACCATAGTCGGACAACGGGATCAGCACGCCCTTGTCGCACTTCTGGCACTCCGGCCAGTCGAGCCCTTCCGCCATGTCCGCTCCTCCCGCCCCGTGGGCGTGTTGGCTGGTGGTCAGTGACCGATCGCGCGCGGCCGGGGGCCGCTCACGACCCCGGCACCACTCCCGGCACGTTCACTCCCGCCCAGACCCGGGCCGGGCTGAACGCATCGTCGAACTCATAGATCGCGTCGAAGTCTTCCAGGCGGTCGGTCGGCTGGGCGCTCAGCAGCTTGACGTCGATGAGGGTAAAGACGATCCGGCCGAAATCCCGCGTGGTCACGACCCCCCAGTGGGCCAGCACCGCCGGCGCCAGGAGCCCGTACTGCCGCAGGGCCAGGTCGCGGCAGGCGCCGGCCAACTCCGCACCGGACACGTGGCGCCGTTCGGGGAGCTTCGACTGCAGGAACTCGATGGCCGCCAGCACGAAGAGATACGCCCGCTCGTGGTAGCGCTCCTCCCGCGCCCGGATGCGGGCGAGGACATCATCGGCGAATTGGACCTCGGTCATGCGGTGCGCGCCGGATAGAGCGGGAACCCGGCGGTCATCTCCGCGACCTCGCCCTTGACCCTGGCGATGGTCGCGTCGTCCTGCCGGATCAGCACCTCGTCGATGAGGGCGGCGATGCGCCGCATCTCGCCCTTCCCCATCCCGCGGGTGGTGAGCGCCGGCGTGCCCAGGCGGATGCCGCTGGTGACGAAGGGGGACTGGGGATCGTCGGGGATGGTGTTCTTGTTGACGGTGATCCCGGCGCGGTCGAGCAGCTGCTCGGCGACCTTGCCGGTGAGCCCCTTGGGCCTCAGGTCCACCAGCATCAGGTGGGTATCGGTCCCGCCGGACACGATCGCGAACCCGCGGTCGATCATCGCCTCGGCCAGGACCTTGGCGTTCTCCACCACCCGCGCCGCATACCGCTTGAAGTCGTCGGTGAGCGCCTCGCCGAACGCCACCGCCTTGGCGGCGATGACGTGCTCGAGCGGCCCGCCCTGGGTGCCGGGAAAGACCGACTTGTCGACGGCCTTGGCGAGCTCGGCCCCGCAGAGGATCAGCCCCCCGCGGGGACCGCGCAACGTCTTGTGGGTGGTGGAGGTGACGATGTGCGCGTGCGGCACCGGCGACGGATGCACCCCGCCCGCCACCAGGCCGGCAAAGTGGGCCATGTCGACCAGGAGGGTGGCGCCCACTTCATCGGCGATCGCGCGGAACACGGCAAAGTCGATGATCCGAGCGTACGCACTTCCGCCGGCGACGATCATCCTGGGGCGCTCCCGCCGGGCGATCTCACGCAGCTGGTCGTAGTCGATCCGCCCGGTGGACGGATCCACCCCGTACTGCACCGCCTGCCAGATCACGCCGCTGTGGTTGACCGCCGCCCCGTGGGAGAGGTGCCCGCCGTGCGGGAGCGACATCCCGAGGAGCTTTTCCCCCGGCTTCAGCAGCACCATGAAGGCCGAGAAGTTGGCCTGT
>DASSGV010000077.1:0-42190 GCA_035693225.1 Gemmatimonadales bacterium
CGTCTCCCGACCTTCGGCAAGTGCATCGGCCTGTGCTCCGAGGAGGCGGAGGGGTTGAAGCACACGGCCCCGGATGAGCCAGGCACCGAAGACCACGATCACTGCGGTGCTGCCAAGCCAGAGGAACAGGAGCGCCCACACCGCCTTGCCGGCGTTCTGGCCGGCAAGGAGCGTGGCGCTCGCCCCGACCAGCAGCACTGCGGCGGAGGTGAGGAAGGCGAAGCTGAACAGGAGCTCGCCGCGGAGGGAGCGGCGCAGGGGTGCCATACGGATAAAGATGGGATGACCCGGCGGCGCGCGCGAGGGCGCGCCGGCGTCAGAACCGGATGTAGGGTCGGACCGTGAGCGGTCGGCCGATCAGGGCCGCCTGAGCGGCGAGCGTCATCGCGCAGCTCGAGTAGTCGAACCGCTCGTTGCCGTTGAGCGTCGCATCGCCCTGCGACAGGAGCGCACCGTAGACGTTGCCCGTGGACCCGCCGCCGCTCGCGGACACCTTCCCGGTCACCAGGACCACGCCGTAGAACTTGAACCCGGAGTTGAACTTGAGGTTGCCGTTGACCAGCAGGATCCCCTGGCCGGTGCCGCTCGGCGGCATCACGGTGCCGCCCCCGCCGTCGACGTAGATGATCGGGAAGTAGCTGGCGCAGGGATGGCTCGTGCCGTCGACCCCGGAGGCCGCGTAGGTGGGATCACCCCAGTTGTCCGGGTTGGAGGACCCGGTGGCGCAGGTGTGCCCGCTCAGCACCGGCGCCACAGTCGACGGCAGCGTCGACGTGGTCAAGCTCAGGTCGGCCATCCCCTCCAAGGTGGAGAACACGCCGTTGACCTTGGCGACCGAGGTGGTCACCGACGTGTCGGACGCCGAGGACGAGGGCGTGACGAAGTACTTCGGAGAGCCGGAGGCGCTGGCGGAGAAGTTCGAACTGGCGCGGATGCCGGGCTGGTCCGACCGTGTCAGGGACGCGCAGTTGGCGGACCAGGCACCACCCGAGGGGACCACGTCGTAGCCGCTCACGGTGTCCTTGCCGCCGATGGACGCGTTCCCCTGCACGGTGACGGCGGCGGAGAGCCCGAAGTCCGGGGGCGCCACCTTGAAGAGCATCCCGCCGGCACGGGAGGCCAGCACACCGCCGGAACCGTCGCGCGCGTCGCCGAAGGAGCGGACCATCAGGAGTTGATCATTGAGCTCGGTGATCGAGTCGCTGAAGTACCCGCTGGTACCGCCGAGCTGGACCCAGTCGATGCCGGTCGTATTGCCGACGCCCTGCTGGGCCCAGGCGCGGCTCCAGTTGGCCGAGGCGTATTCGAGCCCCGCGTCGGCGGCCTGGGCGGCCTGGAGGCTGGAGACGGTGTTGGCGCCGGTCCGCACTTCGAGTTGTGCAATGAAGAAGACCGCCCCGATCAACGCCGCGATCACCACCAGGACGAAGAGGGCGAGCACGAGCGCGATGCCCCGCTCGTCGGATGGCCGGGACGGGTGCATCAGTTCCTCGGCGCGTTGCGCAGGGTGACGACGGCCATCAGGCTGTCGTAGATGAGCGCCCGCGTCCGTCCCGCCGCCGCGACCCTGGCGCTGGTGACCCCCCGGAGCATCACGCCGATGGTCCGGATCTTCGGGATGTTGGCGCTCGTCGCCGTGAGGGCGGTGCCGCTCGAGTCATAGTAGGTGAGCTGGAATCCGTACACCGTGCCCGAGGTGGGTGCGAGCGGTCCCAGTACTGGCTCGGCGGCGCCGCCGTTGACGCTGAGGCCGAGCCACTCCGACCCGCCGGAGGCGTAGAGCAGCAACTGGTCGGTCTCGAAGGTGCGGATCGGCGCGCCGGGGGTGAGCTTGCCGAGCGCGTAGGACGACGGGATGCCGCTGCCCGAAAGGCCTATCGTGTAGGCGGCCATGGTGGCGGCCGGGCTCGACGGATAGCTGCACGTGGTCGTGGCCACGCCCGAGATCCCCACCGGGATCCAGGCGTCGTCGTACGTGCTGAGGGTATCTCCCTCCCAGAAGATCAGCGCACTGTCCGTCGCCACCGGTGTCCGGTACTCCGACGTGAAGGGTGACGGAAGCACGCGCACGGCAGTGAGCGTCGTGGCATCGGCCGTGGCCTGGCACAGGGTATAGAACCCGCGCATCGCGCGGTAGGTGATCGAGGTATCGGTGACGGCGCTGACGTCGGTCACCGAGTCGAGGGTGGACGACGATCCGATCGTGAGCTGCTGCAGCTCACCCGGCACCGTGAGCCCGCCGGCGCGGAGGCCCGACTGCATCTTCCCCCGCTGGTGGAGGGCGTCGGTGATCCGCTGGGTCGAGATGAGCGTCTGGTAGAGCACCACCGACACCATCCCGAGGAGGACAAGGGCCACCATCACCTCGACGAGGGTGAATCCGCCCCGCCGTCCCGGGCGCATCACGTCCCGCATCCGATGATGGTGGCGATGGTATCGGTGATGGTGCCGCCGTACTTCTTGTACGCGATGATCTCGAGCACCACGCGGGCGTTCCCGGTGGCCGGGACGGCCCAGGTCTCGGCCACGCCGCGGGTCGTGGCAGTGCCGCTCGCGAAGGCCGCGTCGGTACAGCGAGGGGCGGTCCGGTTGGCCACCTGGCGCAGCGTCTCGATCCGGGCGGAGGCCACTGCGGCGGCCCAGGTGCTCCGCTCCCCCTGCGAGAGCATCTTGGTGGCGCCGGTGGAGCCCCCCGCGAGCGCCAGGATCCCGACCGCCAGGACGATGATGGCGACCAGGACCTCGGTGATCGTGAACCCCGCCGTCGACCGCGTCATTGGACCAGCCCGAACGGACCGACCTGAACGGTGTCGGAGGCGGCGTTCCGGAAGGCCACCCAGGTGGCCGCCGTGCCCCAGTACGGAATGCCTCGCGGGTCCAGCACGTAGTCGAAGGAATCGCCGGGATCGCAGTAGCTGCCGGAACAGGCCTGGATGGAAACGCCATAGGTCCCGGCCAGGTCCTGCGCCGTCACCGTGTCGATCGGGGGGCCCCCGCACGACTCGGTGGTGATCCACACCTTCCCGGACACCAGGTGCACCGTGGCGCATCGGCCGCGGGTGATCGCCGCGGTGCGGGCGGTCGCCAGCATCCCTTCGACTACGTTGGCCGCCCCTCGCGCCGACTTGGCGTCGGAGCTGGTCGACAGCGCGGGCACCGCATAGGCCGCCACGACCGCCATGATCATGAGGACGATGATGACCTCGACGAGGCTGAAGCCGGATCGGGGCAGGAATGCGTTGTCGGACGGGGATGCGGTGGGCTGCACCCGGGAAAGATCGCTGCGCGCTGGGGTGGGGCGGTAGGTGGGTGCGTTCAGGAACAGGTGAGGATGCCGGCTACCGTGGCCGGGGCCACCGAGGCGCCGGTCATGAACAGGGCGCAGGTCTTGGTGGAAGCGGGGTTGGTGACGCCGGCGCCCCAGCCCGAGGAGTCGGCGTGGGCGATGGTGACGACGTTATTGCCCGAAATGTGCATGTTCAACTGCCCGGTGAAATCGGTGCCGCCGTAATAGGCATAGTGATCGTACGCGTACGCCTCTTCAGCGACGGCCAGGTTGCGCAGGTCGGATTTCATCGACGCGACGATCGCTTCGCCCTTGGTGGCGTTGTATTTCGGGATCGCGATGGCGGCCAGGATCCCGATGATCACGACCACGATCAGCAGCTCGATGAGCGTGAATCCGTTGGGTGATCGGGCCATCGAAGGAACTCCGTCGGACCAGGGGACGTGGCCAGTGGTGACGGTCGAGGCCGGACCGGCCTGACCCGCGCACGAGGCGGGACCAGGCCGGCGGCCATCGTACCGGTGCTACGAGCTCAGCAGGTGATGACGCCGTCGTTCGAGGCCCCGCCGCCGACGTTCACGGTGCAGGACGTCGAACCCGACGTGATGGAGCTGTTGGAGATGATCGCGGTATATCCGCTGGTTCCGACGACCGCACCGCCCACGCTGTTGCCGGCCGACGGGACGAAGATGTTCGTCGCCAGCGAACCGGGGGCGATGTACTGGTTGTTGTCCGAGAAGTAGCTCTCCTCGGCGGTCTCAAGATTGCGCAGGTCGGACTTGACCGACGCGAGCTTGGCCTTGTCCTTGGTCGCCGCGAACTTCGGGATCGCGATCGCGGCCAGGATGCCGATGATCACGACCACGATCAGCAGCTCGATGAGCGTGAAGCCCTTGCGATTCAACATTTGCCTCTCCTTCGGGAAGGTGATGACTGCACTGCAATTGGATGGAACGGGGGTCGGCTCGACTTGAGCAACTTGGGTGCCAGCACCAGGCGCAAACCCCTAAGTCGTTGCCTTAAAATGATATATGGGAATCGATGCCGCCTGGAAAGCGGGGGCTCCGACCCTCGGAATCTTGTGTTTTGCAAGAGGATAGACCCGATGAATGGCCTGGCACCAGACCGACGCCGGGGTACCTTCGGGACGCCGTGCCGCCTCCATACTCTAGTGCACTCCGGCACAGGTGACCCCGCTCCACCGCGGATGGCCACCCCCGCCAGCGAAGTGTTGACCGGACAATGCGTTACAAGTTTATTGCTGGCAACGTGAAACCCTTGCGGCGGGGCATTGACGCTTCCTTCCCAGGATGAGCCGAGCAATCGGCGGGACCTCATGAATCAGCGGCACGGACCCGCTGCGCCACCGACGGGGTCTCCCCCACCGCGGCCGTTTTGGCGTTGGCTCCCGGCCACGGCGCTCATCGTGCTGGCGGTCACCGCGATGGGTGGAGTGGCGTTCCACTTCTTCTGGCTGCAGGACGAGATCCCGATCATCGAGCACTATCAGATGATCCATCGAAGCAGCGGCCTCTGGCTTCCTTTCTTCAAACCGTACTGGCCGCCGCCTTTCCACCCCGACCTCTACCGCCCCCTGTCGCTGGTGTTCTTCACCCTGCAGTGGGCCGCAGGCGAGGGCGCCATCTGGCTCTTCCACCTGCTCAACCTTGTGCTGTATGTGCTGTCGGTCACCGCGGTGTGGCGACTGGCGCGCCTGATGCTGCCTGAGGTGGGCGCGTGGGTGGCTGCGGCGTTCTTTGCCGTGCATCCGGTCCACGTCGAAGCCGTGGCGCTCTCGATCAACCAGAGCGAGACGCTGGTGGCGCTGTTGATGGTCTCCGCGGTCGGTGTCTACATCGACTGGCGGCGCCACCCGGAAGACCGCCCCCGGGCGCCGTGGATGGTCCTCGCGCTGTACCTCGTCGCGTGCCTGGTGAAGGAGAGTGCGGTGGTCCTTCCCGGCCTCCTGCTGGCGGCGGAACTCACCGTCATCACCGATCCGGCGCCACTCCTCGCCAGGATGGTACGGCTCCGGCCCTGGGGCCTGGGGATGGGGCTCATCGCATCGGCATTCATCGGCATCCGGACGCTCGTCCTCCAGGGCCTCGTCGGCAGCTTCCTGGCCGAGGGGCTGTATGGCCTCGGATGGGGCGGGCGGGTGCTCACGATGTTGGGCGTGGTACCGCGCTGGGTCACGTTGATGCTCTGGCCGGCCCACCTGCAGGAGGACTACTCGCCGCAGGAGATCGTCGGGACCAACCATTGGGGGGCGGACCAGACGCTCGGCGCCCTGATCCTGTTCATCACGGTGGTGCTGTTGATCCGAAGCTGGCGCCGCCGCCCGGTGGCGGCGTTCGGGTTGCTCTGGTTCTTCGTGGCGATCTTCCCGGTGAGCAACGTCGTGGTCCCGACCGGGATCATCCTGGCGGAGCGGACGCTCTTCCTGCCGTCGATCGGCGTGGTGCTCGCATTGGGTGCACTCGTGGCGCCGATCCGGGATCGCCTGCTGGCCGGTGCGGGTGTGCTCGCGCGGCGCGGCGCGGTCGGGGTGGCCGGGGTCGTGCTCGCTCTTGGCCTGATCCGGAGCTTCACGAGGATGGCGGTGTGGCACGACCCGGGGGCCCTCTGGGGTGAATCGATGCTCGACGCACCCCGGAGCTATCGGGTCAACGAGGCGTTCGCCTATTTGATGCAACGGATCGGGCGGAATGACCGCTTCGTCTACTATATGCACGAGGCGATCGGATTCGCCGGGCGAAGCGCTCGGCTCAATTCCGACCTTGGCAACTGGTATCGCAACCGCAACGACTGCGACAGCGCGTTGCCGCTCTACTTCGAATCCATCCGCATCGGCCCCGACAACGAGCCGACGCGCGCCTCGATATTGGCGTGCCTCTTTGCGCGGGGGAGCTATCGGCAAGCGCTGGGGATCGCCACCGTGGGGCGGGCCTACATGCCGGACAGCCGAGTGCTGGCCAGATTCCAGGTCCTGAGCGAAAGCCTGCAGGTGGCGGACCCGGCGCGGCACGGCGTCAAGCTGACCATCGACTCGCTGGCGCCGGCACTGCTTGTGATAACGGGGCCGGCCCCGCAGCGGTCCGAAGCGCGCCAATCGGGCACGACCCACCGACCTGGAGAGAAGTGATGCCGCTGTCGGGGGGCCTGCTGGTCATCGCCGCGTTCACGCCTGCAGCGGCCCTGGTCCGGATCGGGATGCCGGGTCCGGCGGGTCATCCGGTGCGCTGACCCGATGTTCGTCCTCAGCAACCTCGCCGTTCTCCTCACGCTCGCCGGCGGCGCGTTCTGGCTCCGCGGCCGGGAGGCGCCGGCCTGGTCCGATGCGGCAGAGCGGTGGCTCGGCGGACCGGCCGCGCCGTGGGCGTTCGGCGCACTCAGCGGCCTGGCGTACCTGTGGATCATCGGCTGGACGTTCCATCCGCCGGCGATGATCACGGACGAGCAGGCCTACGTGCTGCAGGCGCAGATCTTTGCCCACCTGCGCTGGACCGCCCCGACGCCGCCGTTCCCGGAGTTCTTTTCGCAGGCGTATGTCCTGCTCGCGCCGGCCATTGCTGCCAAGTACTTCCCGGGGCACTCGCTGCTGCTGGCGCCGGGCGTGGCACTCGGCCTGCCGTGGCTGGTACCGTGGCTGCTCGACGCGTGCGCCGGCGGGCTGGTCTTCGCGCTGGCGCGCCGGGTGGGGCGACCCGCGCTGGGGCTCCTCACCTGGACGCTCTGGATCTTCTGTCGCAGCAACCTGGCCTGGCGGGTGAGCTACTTCTCGGAGGTCACCACCAGCGTGCTCTGGCTGGCGGGGTGGTGGTGTGCCCTCGAGTGGTGGGCCACCGGGCGGCGGCGGTGGATGGTCCTGCTGGGGTTGGTGGTGGGTTGGGGGGCCATCACACGGCCCTATTCGATGCTGCTCTATGCGCTGCCCCTCGCGGGCGTGCTGGGGTTCCGGATCTGGCGGGCGCGGAGATTCGGCGACCTCGCGGCCGGCGTCGTGGCGATGGCGCTGGTGCTCGGGATGCTGCCGTTCTGGGCGTGGCGGAGCACCGGGGACTGGCGGGTGACGCCGCTCGAGCGCTATACCGCTACATATATGCCGTTCGACCGAATGGGGTTCGCGCCGGCCGACCCGCCGGTCCGCGACACGCTGCCCTTCGACCAGGCCGCGGTGATCCAGCACCTGCGCGAGGTCCACGCGGCGCACACCCTCCCGGCGCTGCCGACGACGATCGCCGAGCGTGGGGTGCAGGTGGGGCTGAGCGTGTGGGACACGTGGCGGATCGGGCTCATTCCAGCGGCCGTGGCGGGGTTGTTCTTCCTGACCGGCGCCGGCTGGGTGGCGGTGGGCACGTCGCTGCTTCTGTTCGCGGGGTACCTGTTGTGGGGGCACGAGTCCACGTGGACGCTGTACTACGTGGAGCTGGTGCCGGGGCTCGAGTTCCTGACGGCGTGCGGCATCCTGGGCGTGCTCGCGCGGGTGGCGGGCCGGGGGCCGGCGGACGAACGGTGCGGGGCCGCGGCGGCGTTGGCGGCGGTGCCGGTGATGTTGGCGTTCTCGCTGGCCGTGGCCCACGGCGCGGCGGTGCGGTGGTCGTACATCTTCGCCCCGCGGTACCAGTTCGAGGGCCTCCTCGCACGGGTGCCGCCGGGTCCCAAGACGGTGTTCGTCCGGTACAAGAACGGTCACTACGCCCATTCGAGCCTGGTCACCAACGACCCGTTCTTCGCCACGTCGCCGCTCTGGCTCGCCTACGATCGCGGCGACGCCGACACGCTCCTCATCCGCGCCGCACCGGAGCGGACGCCGTACCTCTACGACGAACGGTCGGGGAACCTGGCGCGGATCGTGTGGGAGCCGTCACCCCGCCACTGACTCGGAACGCCCACGCGCGAGCACGGCGCGGAGCACCACCAGCTGGCGCAAGTTCGCGATGATGGTCCGCAGGTTGTTGACCTTGGACCGTCCGGCGGCACGCGGACGCACGGTGGTCGGCACCGACCGCACCCGCCACGAGCCACGCACCGACCGCAGGATGAACTCCATCACTACGCCCCACCCACGGCCGTCCGAATAGAGGGTCACCGACTCCATCAGCTCCCGGCGGTACATCATCACGCCCTGGAAGCGCGGCATCGGCCCTACGAGCACGCGATAGGCCATCCGCTCGAGTGCCGACAGCGCGCGCCCGACGAAGGCCGAGCGGCGCTCGGGCAGGTAACCGAGGACCAGGTCAGCCTCGAGAATGGTGGCGCGAAACAGCGGCAAGAGCGAGGCGGGGAACTGGCCGTCGGCGGGGTAGAATGTGACGTGCGCCCCCTGCGCCTCGGTGAAACCGGTCCGATACACGCCGCCCAGGCCGCGATTTTCCGGGTGCCGGACACTGCGCACGCCCGGCACCAATCCTGCGAGGCGGACTGCCTCCCGCTCGGTCCCGTCGGAGCTGCCGTCGTCCACGATGACGATCTCCCACGGACGGCCGAGCTGCTCAAGCTCGCTGCGGAGTTCGTCCACGACGTCGGCGAGCGTGGCCGCTTCGTTGTACGCCATCACGACCACGCTGAGGTCGGGTCGCGCGGACGACGTCACTCGGGGGACCCGTCCGTGCCGGCGATCACGCGGGCCGGGCTTCCCGCGACGGTCGCGCCGGCCGGAACAGGGCGGATCACGACGCTTCCCATCCCGACAAACGCCCGGGCGCCGACGGTCACGTCCTGGATGAGGCAGGCCCCCATCCCGATGTAGGCGCTGGCGCCGATGTGCACGCGACCAGCCACCGCGGCGTGGGAGGCGAGGATCGCGAAATCGCCGACGTCGGCCTCGTGGTTGATCGCCACGTGAGAAAGCACGGTGACGTGGGCGCCGATCCGGGCGGCCGCCCCGATGAACGCGAACGGGTAGATCAGGCACCCCGGGCCGAGCTCCACCTCCGGCGCGACGACGGCCGACGGGTGGACCAGCGACAAGAACCGCGCAGGATCGAGTCCCGCCGACCGGAGGATCAGATCGCGGCGGCGGAAATTCCGGGGCCCGCCGAGCGCATCGATCAGGGCGACGTCGGTCCGGCCCGCGGCGGCAGCGAGCGGCCCGAGCACCGGAAACCCATCGACCATCGTCCCGCGACGGGCCGGAGCGTCGTCGAGGAGACCGACACATCGCCACGGCCGCTCCGCCGCGGCGAAGGCCGGGATCCAGCTCAGCAGGTCGCGGGCGGTCCCGCCGGCCCCGAGAATGATGACGTCCGTCACGCGCCGCCCTCCCGGAGAGCCCGGCCCAGCCGATCCGCCACCTGTGCCACGTCCGCGCGGGTGAGCCCGGAGTGGATCGGGAGCGCAAGGGCCCGGGCCGCGACGTCGTCGGTCACCGGGAAGTCGCCGGGGCGGTGGCCCCCGGTCCGCCGGAACCAGGTGGTGAGCGGCTGGTGGTACGTCCCGATGGTGACCTCGATGCCCCCGGCACGGAGCGTCGTGATCACCTGATCGCGGGACACTCCCGCTGGCAGGAGCACTACGTACGCCTGATAGACGTGGGCCCCCGGGGCCACTTCGGCCGGCAGGCCGACGTCGAGCGGTGCAAGCGCGTCGGCGTACCACGCGGCAACGGTGCGCCGGTGCGCGAGAAGGCGATCGAGCTTGGCCAGCTGAGTGAGACCGAGGGCGCCCTGGAACTCGGTGAGCCTAAGATTGTAGCCGGGGACGACGAAGTCGGGCGTCGGGATGGCGGGGTCGAGCCCGTGGTTGCGCAGGATCCGGGCGCGAGCCGCGAGCCCGGGGTCCGACGTGACCATGACGCCGCCTTCGCCGGTGGTGATGCTCTTGCGGGGGTGGAAGCTGAAGCAGCCAATGCGCCCCCAACCACCGGCAGGACGGCCTTCGAGCGCCGCGCCCATGGCGCAGGCCGCATCCTCGACGACGACGACGCCGCGCGTCTCCGCCAGCGAGACGATGGCACGGAGGTCGGCCATGCCGCCGAACACGTGCACCGGGATGACCGCCCGGAGGCGCGGGTGCTTTGCGAGCACCGCCGCGAAGGCATCGGGGTGCATCGTCCACGTACCCGGGTCGATGTCCACGAACACGGGCGTGGCGCCGACCAGTGCGATCACGTTGGCGGAGGCGGGCCAGGAGTAGGCCCCGACCGCGACCTCATCGCCGGGTCCGATCTCGAGCGCGAGCAGGGCAAGGTGGAGCGCGGCAGTGCAGTTGGCCACGGCCACGCCCTCGGCGGCCCCGGCGCGGCGTGCGACTTCGGCTTCGAAGGCCGCGACGCGGGGCCCCTGCACGAGGTACCCGCTCCGGAGGACATCGGCCACGGCGGCGAGGTCCGTCTCGTCGATATCCGGCCGAGCGAGGCGGATCAGGAGGTCGTCCGCGCCCGGTACCATTCGATCGTCCGCATCAGGCCGTCGGCCAGGTCGACCTGCGGCTCATAGCCGAGGAGTTCCCGGGCCTTGTCGATGTTCGGGATCCGGAGCTCGACCTCGGTGTTGCCCCACGACTTGAAGACGAGCCGGGAGGACGACCCGCTGATCCGCACGATCTCCTGGGCGAGCTGGAAAATCGTCAGCACGCTCCGGGGGTTCCCGATGTTGAAGGTGTGGCCTACGGCCTCTGGCCGTTCGAGTGCGGCGAGGATCCCGTCCACCATGTCGTCCACGAAGCACCAGGCCCGGATCTGGCTGCCGTCGTTGTGGATGGTGATGTCCTCATTCCGGAGGGCCTGGACGATGAATCGATGGATGGCGCCTTCGCCCACCTGCCCGGGGCCGTAGATGTTGAACGGTCGCACGGCGACCGCGGGGACGCCGTAGGCCCGGTGGTAACTGAATGCGAGGTGCTCGGTGGCGAGCTTGCTCACCGCGTAGGTCCAGCGCGCCTCACCCACGGCGCCGAGGCTCGTGGCGTCGCCTTCCCGGACCTTGAAGGCGAAGGCACCGAAGACCTCGCTGGTGGAGAAGTCCACAAAGCGCTCGAGCCCCGGGAGGCCACGGGCGGCTTCGAGGGCGTGATACGTACCCAGGATGTTCACCTTCATCGTCTCAACGGGCATCTTGATGACCGTGTCCACGCCAGCGATGGCCGCGAGGTGCACGACCGCAAGGCACCCGCGTGCGGCCGCCGTCAGTGCGTCAGGGTCGAGCACGTCGCCCTGGACGAACGTGAGGTTCCGGTGATGGCGCGCCACGGAGTCCGCAAGCGAATCACGGTGGCCGTTGTCGAAGACGACGACCTCATTGTCGTCGACCAACCTCGCCGCCAGTCGGCTGCCGATGAATCCGGCGCCGCCGGTCAGGAGGATGCGCTTGCCACGGATCGTCACGCGGTCGCTCGAAGAGGCAGGGTGGACCCGGGACGGACCGCCCCGGTGAGTGCTTCCGCTATAATATATCCGATGACCGACCCCTTGCCCGCCGCCCCGGTACCCTCCCGACGCGCCCTCGCAGCCCTCGCCGTCACCGCGATCGCCCTCGCGCTCGCGCTCTACCGGCCGTGGGCCTCACGGCCGTTCGCGATCCTCGACTTTTCCGAGTTCCTGCCCCTGCTTTTCGGCCACCAGGGGTTCGGCTCCCGGCTCCTGGCGCTAGTGCACTACTACGCCATCGAACACGGGCGCCTGAACCTGACGTCGTACGTCGCGCTCGCGGCAAAGTGGAGTTTCCTTGGTCCGAATCCGGTCTGGTGGCAGTGGGCCCGGCTCGCAGAAATGCTGGCCGTGGTCGGGTTGACCTACAACCTGGCACGTCGGTTCGGTGCCAGCGTGTCCGGGGCGGCCGCCGGTGCCGGGCTGATGATCGTGGCCCACACCGCGACGGACGCGTGGGTGCGCCAGACGATGGGCGAGCCGCTCGGGCTGCTCGCGATCCTGGCGGCCGCGCTCGTTGCGGACGGTTACCGATCCGGCACCGACAGGTGGCGCCTCCCGATCGTCGCAGTGCTCGTCGTGACCGCGATCCTCGCCAAGGAAATGCTGCTCGGCGCGGTGCCGCTCGTGATGGTGGCGGCGGTCGCCCGCGACCGCGATGGGCGGTTGGCGCCGCCCGACACCGGGCCGCGGTCGCGACGGTTCGTGGGCTGGGTATCGGGCGCCGCGCTGCTCTCCCTTGCCGCGGTGGCATGGGTCGCGCACGGGGCCGGAGGTGGAGGCTTCGGCGCCTCCTACGGCGCCGCGAACGTCAGCGCGGGGCGCTTCGCCTGGCTCTGGCAGACGATCCTCGTGCCGGCCGGGCTCCGCCCCGGGCTCGACACCTGGCTCCTTCCCGCCAACCTCGCCCTGCTGATCGTCGTGGTGCTCGGCTTCGCGGCCTCGTGGCGCGTTGCCGGCACACGCCCCCATCTGGTGGGGATACTGGCGCTGGGGCTCGGCCTCCCCGCCATTGGCGCCGCCCTCTACGTACCGTGGCCGTATTTCAACCTCTTCTACGGCCTTCCGTTCCTGGTGGGGCCCGCGATGCTCCTCGCCACGGCAGTCACCGGGCTCACCGGCACCAGCCTGACAAGGGCCGCGGCGATCGCCGGAGTGGTCGTGGTCCTGGCCGGTGCGGGTGGCGACTCCGCGCACCTGGCCACCGCCAGCGCCGCGCGACAGCAGGTGGATCACGGCGTCGCCCTGGCGCTCGGCTCCGCGGGTGGAGACTCCGTGATCGTATTCGAGCCGTACCTGCCCCAGCAGGCCTGGCAGGGGACCGGCGCCACGCTGGTCCGGTACGCGGTCGCGATGCACCTCGCAGACAGCCTTCCCCCGGCCAATGACCTTCCTTGCGGCAAGGCCGCCGCCGCGATCCAGGCCGGCGGCGGCCGACACACGTTCATCACCTACTCCGACCGCTGCGGCGTCTTTCGCAACACGTCACGGCGGATCCGCTCGAAGTATCGTTACCTGGACCTGTCCGGCATCCACACGGACACGCTCGAAGCCGACATCCTGGCGCCTCTGACTCCGGTCACCGGTCAATGACGCGTCGCGCGACGGCGATGATCGAATCCCTCGACGCCGGATAGAACCTCGGCTCCGCGCCGATCCGGGCGCTGCCGGGCTTGAGGAGGAACACCGGCCGCGACGGATACTCCGCCAGGAGCAGCGTGTCCCGGCCGGCAAGGTCCCGGACATAGAGATTTTCGCCGCCGCGAGCGAGCAGGAGCGGCGGGAAGAGCGTGAAGCCGGTACGGTCCTCGTTGATCCGGTCCACACACTCCCGGGTGTAGCGACCCGGCGGCAGGAATTGCTCGGTCGTGTCGGGTGACACCGGCGATCCGCGCAGCAGCAGCGAATCCGCGAGGAGCGGCCGCAATGCCCGCGCGGCGGCGCTGTCGCGCACGCCGGTCCGCTCCAGCTCCGTGAGTGTGCCGTCGAGCCGACACGCGTCGATCCGCCGGTAGAACTGCTCGGCGTCGGGCCGTGCCACGCCGAGGGCCCAGAGCCGGGCGATGAGCTCGGCGCCCCAGCTCTCCCGGACGAACACGAGCGCGCCATGCACCCCCGATGAATCCGCCGCGCGATCGGCGTCCCACCGCATCGTGACGAGCCCGTTCCGGTACTGCGATGCCCGTTGCGGCACGCCGACGCCAAGCCCCATCACCACCGCCACGCCCAATCCGTACGCGACCCCCCGCACCGGCGCGCCGTCCCCGAAGCGTGCGCGCAGGTTCGGGAGGCACCGCGCCGTCCAGAGCGCCGCCAGCGGGAGCAGGAGATAGACGAACCGCGGTCCCAGATAGAACCCGTCGTGCCAGTAGGCGAAGTAGAGTCCCAGGAGCGCCGTGCCGGCCGCCATCAGGTACCGGTCGAACGGCGCGAGGCGGCGTGCGTACCAGAGCGCCGCAATGGCGGGGAGGAGGGAGGGGATGGGCCATTCGAAGAGGTACGTCTGGAGCCGGAGAAGATAGAGACTGATGAGCTGGACGCCGCGCGCCGGCGTATGGGCCACACCCCAGGGTGCCCGGTGGAAGCCGAGGCCGTGGGAGGGCCCCCACAGCACCTCATACCCGAACCGGAGCGGCGCGCCGGTCGTGGCCCAGTTGACCGCCAGCAGCGCCCCCACCGGGACCGCGAACGCCGCCGCGGCCACGGCGAGCGCCCCGATGCCGACCCGCCGGTCACGGATGCCCGCCACCAGCCACACCGACGCCGGGAGCGCGAACGCCACCGCATCCTCGGGGCGGATCGCCGCGGCGATGCCGAATCCCAGCCCGCAGGCTAGCGCGGAGCGCCACCCTGCCCTTGGCACCAGGAGCATCCCCGCCAACCCTGCCGAGCCGAAGAGCAAGGCCGCGAGCGTCGGGACGTGGTTCATGTACGAACCGGCCATGAAGGCCATGAACGGTGCGAAGGCAAAGAGCAACAACGCGGCCAACGCCGTCCCGGGCGCGGGTTCCAACCGGCGGAGGCAAACACCGAACGCGATGACCGCCAACGTACCCGCGAGCGGCCCGGTGATCCACGGCACCCCCAACAGCACGCCGATCGTGAGGACCGCCGGGCCGCCGAAGGGGAACTGCGAGTAGACCTTGTCGGGAAAGTCGATCAGGTGGGTGGCGCTGAAGAACTCGGGGTGGGCCGGGAGCGGGAGGGCCAGGTGCCCGCCGGCATAGATCAGCGCCTGGTAGCTCTCGATGATCTCGTCGATGAGGAGCGGACGGCCGCCGAGGATGAACCGCGCGATCCAGGCGTAGACCAGGCCGGCGGCCACCGCGACCAGTACTGTGACCGCGCCCGGCCGCCGCCGGTATCCCTCGGCCAAGCGGGTCCAAAGCCCCTCGCGCCAGAGAGGGAGCCCGCGTCCGAAAATGGCGAGCACGACACCGGCCCCAGCCACGATCGCAAGGCCGGAGAGCCACCCTGACAGCACGAGCGCGTACCAAGCAGCCCGGTGCCCGCCGGGGATCCAATTGGCGATCGGAAGGAGGCCGAAGACGGCCAGGAGGACTGCAGCGAACCGTGCCACGCGCGAGGACGAGGCGCCGGACACCTCAGGCATCGGGTCGGCGCGGCGGGAGCAGGTTGTAGCGCACGATATGGAAGAATGCAGCGACGCCATCCTTCCAGCCGATCTTCTTCCCCTCGGCGTACGTGCGGCCGGAATACGACACCGGGACCTCCCAGATCCGCGCGCCCGACTGGGCCAGACGGGCGGTGATCTCGGGCTCGAAGCCGAACCGGTCACTGGTCATCACAAGGGACTTCATCAGCGGCGCACGGACCATCTTGTAGCAGGTCTCCATGTCGGTCAGGTTCAGGTTGGTGAACATGTTCGACAGGGTGGTGAGGAGCGAGTTGCCCACCGAGTGCCAGTAGTAGAGCACACGGTGCTCGGCACCCAGAAAACGGGACCCGAACACCGCATCGGCCTTGCCGGCGATGATCGGTCCGAGGAGCGTGGGGAAATCGTCCGGATCATACTCGAGGTCGGCGTCCTGGACCACGATCACGTCGCCGGTGGCGTGCTGGATGCCGGATCGGAGCGCGGCGCCCTTGCCCCGGTTGACCGGATGATGGACCGCGACCTGGATCTGCCCCGCGGACTTGAGCCGGTCCATCAGGTCGCCGCTCCCGTCCCGCGAGCAGTCGTTGACGCAGATGATCTCCATCGGGATCGGCACCGAGTGGAGCCGCGCCACGACCGCCTCGAGCGTGCGGATCTCATTGTAGACCGGAACGATCACGGACAGTGTGGGGAGTTGAGACATATCGGCCTGGGTGGGTGGGCTATCAACCATCAGCTATCAGCTATCGGCTATCGGCTATCAGCTATCGCAGCAAGTCGAAGATCTTCCGCGGCGTTGCTCCTCACCCTTCCTTGCCCGCGGGCGCCTCTTCGTATCGGCTCAACTTCCGGTAGAGGGTGGAGGGATCGATGCCGAGCACCTCGGCGGCCCGCGTCTTGTTGCCACCCTCCGACTGCAGCACCCAGGTGATGTAGGCGCGCTCGATCGTCTCCAGGGTCGGGTTGGGGTGCGCCCGTTCGTTGAGGAGGGTCTCCTGGCGCCGACGGGTGATCCGGTCGGGCAGTGCGCCGGCGTCGATCGAATCGCCCTTGGTCACGACCAGTGCGTGTTCGATGGCGTTCTCCAGTTCCCGGACGTTCCCCGGCCAATCGTAGACCATCACGGCGTCGATCGCATCGGCCGAGAGCGCCTTGGGGGCGAGCCCGCGATCGGCCACCATCCGTTGCAGGAAGAATTCGACCAGGGCCATCAGGTCATCGGGCCGTTCCCGCAGCGGAGGAAGGCTGAGGGCAAAGACGTTGAGGCGGTAGAACAGGTCGGACCGGAAGGCGCCGCGCCGGACCTCGTCCTCGAGATCGCGATTGGTGGCGGCGATGATCCGGACGTCGAGCGGGACCGGCTCGGTGCCGCCGACGGGAATGGCCTCGCGCTCCTGCAGGACCCGCAGGAGCTTGACCTGCAGGGCGGCGGGCATCTCGCCCACCTCGTCGAGGAAGAAGCTCCCGCCCCGGGCGGCGGCGAAGAGCCCCTGCTTGTCGCGCACGGCGCCGGTGAAGGACCCCTTCACGTGCCCGAAGAGCTCGCTCTCCAGCAGGTTCTCGGGAAGGGCGCCGCAGTTGATCGAGAGGAACGGCCCATCGCGCCGGTTCGAGGAATTATGTACGTACCGCGCGAGGACCTCCTTGCCGGTGCCGCTCTCGCCCTGGATGAGGACAGTGGCATCGGTCGGCGCCACCAGCTCGGTGAGCTTGAGCACCTCGACGAACCGCTTGGCCTTGCCGAGGGGCCGCCCCGGGCCGGTGCGTTCGCGGCGGTGGATGTCCTGCTTGAGCTGCTTGTTCTCGGCCCGCACGGCGCGGAAATCGACCGCGCGGCGGAGCAGTGCCAGCAGTTCATCATTGGCGAACGGCTTCTGCAGGTAGTAGAACGCGCCCTGGTTGAGCGCCGAGATGGCGGTCTGGAGCGACGCCTGCGCGGTCATCAGGATGACCGGGGTCATCGGATCCTGCTCCTTGGCCGCCTGCAGGATGTCGAGCCCGGTGACCTGCGGCATCCGCACGTCCGACAGGATCAGGTCGTGCTGACCCACCTTGATCTGCTCGATGCCGGCCTTCCCTCCCTGCGCCGTGATGACGTCGAACCCCTCGCCCTTGAGCAGGATGCGCACGGTGTCGAGGATGCCCATCTCGTCGTCAATGACCAGCACGCACGGCTTCTGGCTCACGCCGCCTCCTCAGTGGCCCAATGCACCGGCAGGTAGATGGTGAATGTCGTGCCGCGCCCCGCCCCGGTATCGACCAGGACCAGTCCCTTGTGCGCCTCGACCGCCCGCTGCACGATCGAAAGTCCAAGGCCCGAGCCGCCCACGCGGCCGGTCACGAACGGCTCGAAGAGCCGCTCCCGCACCTCGGCCGGGATGCCGGGCCCGTTGTCCTGGATCTCCAGCCGCACCGCGCGCTCCAGGCCGCTGCCGGAAGGTAGCTCCGCCCGCGCCGCAGGGCGGCAGGACACGGCCACTTCGACCGGACCCTTGGCGGCCTGCACCGCGTTGAGCACAAGATTGGCGACGACCCGGTGCAGCAGGTCCTCGTCACCGTCGAGTTCGGCGGCCTGACCGTCCACGGTGATGGTCACGTTCTCCCGGCAGTCGGGATGCTCCCGGACCAGCCGTGCCGCCGACTGCGCCACCGCGAGCAGGTCGAGCGGCTCCGAGCGGGTGATCCTGACCCGGGAGAAGTCGAGGAACTCGCTCAGCAGCCGGCTCAACCGATCGCTCTCGCGCATGATGAGCTGGGCCAGGAACCGCTCGTCGTCGTTCGCCCGGGGCGAGCGCGACAACTGCTCCACCGAACTGCGGATCGACGCCAGCGGGTTGCGGATCTCGTGCGCGAGCGAGGCGCTCAACTCCGCCACGGCCTCCAGCCGCTCGGCCCGCAGGTGCAGCTCCTGCAGCCGCTTCGACTCCGAGATGTCGGCAAAGATCGCCGTCACCGACGGCGGCGCCCCCTCGTGTTCGCGCTCGAGCGTCGTGACGCTCAACCCCACCGGGAACTCCCGCTCCGGCGTCCGCACCACCCCCTCGGCACGGGAGACGCGCCGCCCCGCCCGCAGCACCGAGGCGATGGCCTGCCCCAGCTCCGGGGCCACCGCACGGATGTCGTCGAGCGCCGACCGCCCGAGGAACCGTCCCGCGGGGAGGCCCAGCATCCGCTCGGCCATCGGGTTGATGAACACGAGCCGCCCGTAGGAATCCACCGTCAGGACACCGCTGGTGATGGTGCGGAGGATGTCATCGGCCTCCAGGCGCACGCGCGCCAGCTCGGTCTGGAGCGAAGCGGCCTTACGGCCCTCTTCCTTGAGCCGGGAGGCGAGGCCGCTCACGACCGCGAAGACCAGCGCGAACACCACCGCCTGCCCGATGAAGGTGGTATCCGGTGGCAGCGGCTGGCCCCAGAAGATATCGGCCAGGTACACACTGATCGAGAGCACGGTGATCAGGAGCCCGGCGCCGAGGGACATCAGCAGCGTATAGGTGGCGATCAGGAGCACGTAGATCGCCGAGAAGGCGCTCCGGTCCCCGCCGGTGACGTGCACCAGGGTGGTCGCCGCGAGCAGGTCGGCCACCGCCTGGGCGTACAACTGGCTGTTCGTCGGCTGCACGGTCCGGCGTCCGTAGACGACCCAGAATCCGTAGAACGTCAGCACGTAGACGATCAGCACCATCAGGCTGACGACGAACGCGAGGCTCGGATCGTCGGCCCACAGAAGCGCCGCCTGCCAGAGCGCGAAGGTGGCGACCATCACCCGCAGGCCGAACAGCCCCGTCAGCACCGTCCCGACCGAGGGAAGGCTCTGCCAGAGCGAACTGCGGGCCGGTGGCTGGGGCGTGGTCAAGGGCCTGGGGATCGAGGACGCCGGCGGGGCCGGCCAGGAGAGCGATATAATGGAATATGGAAGGCGAGGGAAAGCGAGGGAAGGCGGGGGAAAGCGGAGGAAAGCGGAGGAAAGCGAGGGAAAGCGCGGGAAGGCGGGGGAAAGCGAAGGAAAGCGAGGGAAAGCGGATATCCACTTCACCCTCACCCCCGACCCCTCTCCCTGCGGGAGAGGGGAGGAGCGGCACTGGGCGGAGGAAGGCGGGGAAAGGCGAGGGAAAGGCGGGGGAAAGCGACGGAAGGCGAAGAGGCGGAGAATCGATCGCGTGTCACGGGTCGCAACACTGCTGCCATCCCGAGGGAGCGCAACAACCTCGGGATTACAGCCAGGTGAGTGGCGTCTTTTCACTCTTCACTTCTTACTTCTTACTTCTCACATTTTACTCTTTACTTTTTACTTTGTACCTCCCCCTTCTCACTTCTCACTTCTTACTTTTCACTTCCCACTCTTCACTTTTCACTCTTCACTCTTCACTGTTCTCCCCAATGCCCTGGCACGTCTACATCGTCCGCTGCGGCGATGGCACCCTGTATACCGGCGTCGCGACGGACCTGGCCCGCCGGGTGGCGGCGCACAACGCAGGCCGGGGCGCCAAGTACACCCGGACCCGACGGCCGGTGTCATTGGCGTGGCACACGACCGCCGCTGATCGATCGGCGGCCCAGCGTCAGGAAGCGACCCTCAAGCGACTGCCACGAAGCGCCAAGGAGCGGCTCATTCTGAACGGAGATGGATCGATGAGCGAATGGAATGGGCTGCCAAAGGCGGGGCTCACCTTCCTCCGGGGGATTCGCCGGAACAACCGCCGAGACTGGTTTGAAGCCCACCGCGACACCTACGAGGCGGCGCTCCGCGGACCAATGCGGGCGCTCATCGAGGCGATGGACGTCCGCCTGGCGCGATTCGCCCCTGAGATCGTCGGCGACCCCAGGCGGTCACTCTTTCGCATCCATCGCGACGTCCGATTCTCGCGCGACAAGTCGCCGTACAAGACCCACGCCGCACTCTGGTTCGCGCACCGCGACGCCGGATTCGGGGTCGGCCGGGAGGCCCACGGCGGAGCGGGGTTCTACTTCCACATCGAACCGGGGAGCTGCTATGTGGCCGGCGGCTTCTGGATGCCGCCCCGTTCCGCGCTCGACCAGATCCGCGAAGCCTTCACCGAGGCCCCGAGAACGTTCGGCCGCATCGTCGATGCCCCGGCGCTTCGTCGCACCTTCGGGCCGCTCAGCGAAGAAGGGATGCTCAAACGCCTCCCCCGCGGCACGGCGCCCGGGCATCCGGCAGAACGCTGGCTCCGATACCAATCATTCACGGTGTCGACCGAACTGCCGATCTCGGCGATCTTCCGCCGCGACCTCCCGGCACTCCTCGAACGCCGCTACCGCACCCTGCTCCCCTTGGTGCGCTGGCTCAACTCGGCAATCGGGCTGCAGGAGGCGGAGAGGAGGTAAAAGCGGAGGAAGGCGGGGAAAGGCGTAGGAAAGCGAGGGAAGGCGGGGGAAGGCGTGGGAACGCGGATATCCACTTAACCCTCACCCCCGATCCCTCTCCCTGCGGTGCGGGGAGGAGCGGCACCGGGCGGGGGCACCTCTTTACTCTTTACTTTTTACTTCTCACTTCTCCCTCGAGATGAAAGCCAGGTGGGCGGCGCCTCTTCACTCTTCACTATTTACTTCCTACTTCTCCCTTCTTACTTCTCCCTTCTCACTTCTTACTTCCTGGCGGGTAGGTCCCTCGGTCCCTGCGCTCCCTCGGGATGACAGCGGGGTGGGCGGCGCCTCTTCACTCTTCACTTCTTACTTTTTACTTCCTACCTCTCCCTTCTTACTTCTCCCTTCTCCCTTCTTACTTCTCACCACCCGTACAGCCGCCGGTACGCCTCCCGATTACGGAGCACGGTCCGCACATAGTCCCTGGTCTCGGGGAACGGGATCCGCTCGATGAACACTTCCGGATCGCCGACGCCTGCCCGGCGTTCCCACGCGAGGACCCTTCCTCCGCCGGCGTTGTAGGCGGCGAGGACGCGCACGGGGTCCTGGAAGCGGCCGAAGAGGTTCTGGAGCTGGGCCATCCCGATCTCCAGATTGACGTCGGGCTGGAAGAGGAGGACCGGATCCCACATCGGGAAGTGCGATCGCCGGGCGATGTCCGCACCGACCGACGGCATCACCTGCATCATCCCCCGCGCGCCGGCACCCGAGACCGCCTCCGGATCGAAGCCGGACTCCTGGCGGATGAGCGCGGCGGCGAACACCGGATCGATGCTTCTGCGGCGGGCCTCGCGCGAGAGGACGTCGGCATTGTCGAGGGGAAAGAGGAGGCGGAGCGCCCGCGCCGAGTCCACCTGGGGCTGGACCAGCGCGATGCGGGCAAGTTTCGCCGCGAGGGCCGGCGCGTCTGCCTGGAGCAGGACTCCCGCCGCGGCAAGGAGGGTATCGGGGCCGCCCATCGCGGCGCCGAGGGCATCCCGTTCCCAGCCGGCCTCAAGATCGAGTCCGGTCGAGTCGAGGAGCGTGATCCGAAGCTGCGCGCGGGCCACGAACGTCGGAACGGGCGCCGGCGGGCCCGGTTCTCGGATCGGCGGCGCCACGATGCCGAGCCGGGTGGCGCTGGCGCCGGCGTAGTACGAATCTGGGGCGCGGTCCACCACTTCGCGCCACCGCGTGCGCGCGGTATCGACCTTACCGGCCGCGAACCACGCCCTCCCCGCCCAATAGCCCGCCGCATTCGCCTCGGCCACACCGACGTCAGGTGACCGGAGGCTGTCGAAACCCCGGGCGGCGGAGGTGAATTCCCGTCGGATGAAGCTGATGAGGTCCGCCTGGAAGCGGGCCGGGGCGGCCAATCGGTCGTTCGGATACCGATGCGCCAACTCGCGCCAGCGCTTGCGGGCGGCGTTGTCGTTGCCTTGATCGGCATCCTCGCCGGCCAGGAGGAAGAGTGCGGACGCGGCCTCGGTGGAGTCCCGGCGATGGTGCCGGGCAACATCGCCGAGGACTCGAATGGCCGCGGCGTGGTCGGGGAGGCGAAGGAGCGCGCGTCCTTCCTCATAGAGCGCCCGAACCCCGAGGACCGGATCGCCGATGAGGGCGCGAAAGGCGGCGGCACCGGCAGTCGCCTGGCCCGATCGCACCAGCATCGTGGCCCTCGCAAAACGATCATCCGGGGTCCCGAGGCCGTGGGCGAATGCGGAATCGAACCCAGCCACCGCGCGGGGGGACTGGCCGGCGCGGGCGGCGGCCCTCGCCGCGGTCAACTGTTCGGCCGGCGTGAGCGGCTGGTATGCCTGATCCAGCAGGCCCAGGAGCTGCGTCAGCTGCGTGGATGGAGCGGGCTGGACCAGGGCGGCGAGGATCGCGCGGCGGGTGGAGGAGTCGGGAGCGACGGCGGTGGCCATCCTGAGCGCCGACACCGTGTCGCCGATCGCCAGGTAGGCATCACGGGCCGGGGCATAGGCTCGACGGCGTTCGAGTGCCGCTGCGAGGGCCCCGGGGGCGTGCGCACGCACGAGCGGATCGTCGATACCGGGCCCGATGGAGACGGCCCCGTTGCCAGTGGCGAGGGCGGTCAGGGCGCGGAGCCGAAGCCAGTCGCCGATCTGAGGGAGTTCGCCGGCGGCCGCGGCATAGGCGGCTCCCGCATCGCCCAGTTTGCCGAGCCGATCGAGGGCGCGCGCGAGGAGGACCCGACGCACACCCGATGCATCGGGAGTGACCGCCTCGGCCAATGCGCGACGCGCGTCGGCCTCCGCCGTGGAGTCGTCACCCAGGGCGAGTGCGGCGCGGGCCAGGAGTTCGTTCCCCGATCCGTCATACAGGGAATCGAGCCATCGACTCTGCCGAAGGATCGTTCGCACCTCCTCCCAACCGCCCCACCCCGCCGCTGCGCGGGCGGAGAGCCATTCGGACACGGGAGTGCGCGTGTCGGAGGTGGTCAGCAGTGGTGCGAGCAGGCGGGTGGCGCGCCAGGGGCTTCCGGCGGTCAGTTCGGCGCGGGCGGCCGCGATGACGCAGTCGGGCGCGGCGCGCAGCGCCGCCCCGGAATCGGGGCACGCGACGAGGAGCAGGAACGGAAGCACGAAGGGCACGAGAGCAATCTGCCCTCGTGCCCCCATCGGAGGGAACCTCCGAACCTAGTGCGCCGCGTGGTGCGGCGCCGCAACGCTGGGCGCCGACTCCTTCGACCGGAAGAGGCCTGTGGCCCAGGTGCGCGCGCCATCGAGGATCTCATAGACCGTCGGGATCACCAGGAGCGTCAGCAGGGTCGAGGTGATGACGCCGCCGATCACCGCGCGGCCGAGCGGGGCCTGGAAGTCGGCGCCTTCGCCGTGGCCGATGGCGACGGGCATCATCCCCGCCACCAGGGCAAAGGTGGTCATCAGGATCGGCCGGAGGCGGATCCGTCCCGCTTCGATCAGCGCCTCGCGGATCGGCTTCCCCTTCTCGTGCGACCACTTGGCGAAATCGATCAGGAGGATGGCATTCTTCGCGACGATCCCCATCAGGAGGATCACCCCGATCAGGCTCATGATGTTGAGCGTGTCTCCCGTCAGGGCGAGCGCCAGCACCACGCCAATGAGCGAGAGCGGGAGCGAGACCAGGATGGCCAGTGGATCGAGGAACGACCCGAACTGCACCACCAGGATCAGGTACATCAGGAGCACCGCCACGAAGAGGGCGGTAAAGATCCGGGTGAAGACGTCGTTCTGGTCGCGCGCCTCGCCGCCGGTCGAGAGATCGTACCCGGGCGGAAGCTGGATCTTCGAGGTGCGTGCGTTGATGTCCTGCATCACCTGATTGAGCGGTCGGTCGGCGTTGGCCTCGACGTTGATGACCTTTTTCCGGTTCAGGTGGTTGATCTGTCCCGGCCCGACGCCGGGCTCGATGTCCGCCACCTGGCCGAGGGGAAGGGTGATCGGCGCACCGTTGGCGGCGCGTCCCACCACGAGCGGGAGGTTGGCCAGATCGGCCGGCCGTTCGCGCGCCGACGGAGCGAGCCGAACCTCGACGTCGCGCGTTTCTCCCGCCGGATCCACCCAGTCGCCGGCGTGGAGTCCGGCGAACGCTGGCCGGAGCGAGAGCGCCACCTGCCCCACCGTGATGCCGAGCGAACCGGCGAGGCCGCGGTTCAGGTTCACCTTGAGCTCCGGCTTGTTCCCCTCCACCGAGAGCCCGACGTCCACGGCGCCCGGCACCTTCTTGACCTCCGCCTCCACTTTCTGCGCCAGGTCGGTGAGCACCGCCATGTCGCTGCCGCGGAGCTGGAGCTGGATCTGCTTCATCGCGCCGCCGAACCCGCTCGTGAACACGGAAATGTCGGCCCCGCCGAGCTGGCCCATCTCCCTCCGCAGGACCGTGCCGAGCTCCTTCTGGGCGATGCTCCGCTTGGCGCGAGGGATGAGGCGTGCATACACCAGCGCCTGGTTGACGCTCGGCGCCTTGAGGAAGACCTGGGTGCCGAGGGTGGAGTAGGTGTAGGCCACCTCCTGATGCCGCCGGAGCAGGGCGACGACCTCGTCGACCTTGCGGCGGGTGTATTCGAGGCTCGCGCCCGGCGGCGCCTCGACGATCAGGTTGACCTCGCTCCGGTCGCTGTCCGGCACGAAGCCCCCTCCCGGGTGGCCCATCCCGATCATCACGATTGCCACGAGGAAGGTGCCGAGAGCGATCCCCACCATCGCGAGGCGGTGGTCGAGCGCCCAGGCGATGAGCCGCTGGTAGCGGTCGGCCTGGCGGTTGAACCAGAGGTTGAAGCGTTCGAGGACGCGGGTGATCGGCCCCTTCTGGTGCGCCTCGAGCTCCGGATCGGCCCAGTACGCCGAGAGCATCGGGTCGAGCGAGAAGCTCACGAAGAGGGAAACGAGCACCGAGCAGGCGATCGTGAGCGCGAAGGGCTTGAACCACTGGCCCGCGATACCGTACATGAACGCGACCGGCACGAAGACCGCCACGATCGAGAACGTCGTGGCCGCGACGGCCAAGCCGATCTCGTCGGTGCCCTCGAACGCCGCCGTGTAGTGGTCGGCGCCGAGCTCCACGTGCCGGACGATGTTCTCCCGGACCACGATGGCGTCGTCGATCAGGATGCCGATCGAGAGGGAGAGCCCGAGGAGCGACATGGTATTGAGCGTGAAGCCGAAGGCCCACACCGCGATGAAGCTCGCGAGCACGCTCACCGGGAGCGCCAGGCCAGTGATGACGGTCGAGCGCCAGGAATTGAGGAAGAGGAAGACCACGATGACGGTGAGGAACGCCCCCTCCACCAGCGCGTCCTCCACGTGGTCCACCGCCTGGCTGACCCTCACTCCGGCGTCCTGCACCACGCTGAAGCGGACCCCCCTGGGCAGGGTCGGCGTGATCTGGTCCACCGCCTCGTGGATCCGGCGGGAGACGTCGGTGGTGCTCGCCTCGCGGGTCTTCTTGATGTCGATGCCGACGGCGATGTGTTCGTTGAAGAGCGCCAGCGTGCGCGGTTCCTGCGCACCGTCCGCCACGTCGGCCAGCTGGCCCAGTCGGATCGGCTGGCCGTTCCGCTGGGTGACGATCAGGTTGTTGAAGTCCTCGGGCCGCTCCGGCCGGCCGGCCAGGCGGATCGAGGTCTCCGTCATCCCGCTCGTGATCCGCCCCACCGGCGCCGCGAGGTTCTGTGACGTGAGCGCGGCGACGACATCCGACACGCTCACGCCTGCCGCCTGCAGCGCGCCCGGCCGGAGCTCCACGGTGAGTTCCCGCTTGACCCCGCCGACGAGATCCGCCTCGGCCACCCCCGGGATGCCGCGGATGGCGCGGGTGATGGTCGGGTCGGCGATGCGGGTGAGCTGCGCCGGCGTCAGCGAATCGGAGGTGAGCGCCAGCTGCATCACCGGGAAGTCACTCGGGTCGATCCGGGTGAGGACCGGCTCCTTCATCTCCGTCGGCAGATCGGCCCGGCGCGCCGAGATCGCGTCCCGGATCTCCTGCGACGCCTCGTTGATGTCCTTCTCGAAGGAGAAGAAGGCGGTGATCTGGGCCAGGCCGTCGGTGGCGGTGGAGGTCGTCTTCTCGCCATCGAGCCCGCTGATGGCAAAGACCCCTTCCTCGATCGGCTCGATGATCTCGCGCTCGACCGTCTCGGGAGAGGCGCCGGGGTAGGCAATGGTCACCACCACCACCGGCTGCGAGATGACGGGGAACTCGTCGGTCTGCAGGTTGAGCAGCGCGGCGATCCCGAACGCCACGAGGGCGATCATCACGGTGATGGTGACGATGGGGCGCTTGATCGCGAAATCGGAAATGACCATCGGTCTCTCCTAACGCCCGCGGGTGCCGGTATCGGCGCCAAGCACCCGGACGGCACTCCCCGCCGCCAGACCCTGCGCACTCCCCAGCAGCAGCGTATCGCCCGCGGTGAGCGGCCCCAGCAGCTCCACCCGGCCGGCCAGGTCGTCGTGCACGCCGAGCTGCACCGGAATGAGCTCGACCACGCCGTGCCGCACCCGTCGCACCACCGGCGCCGCGCCGGTCAGGTCCACCACGCTCGGCGGCGCCCCGAGACCGACTTTGACCACCGTCCCCACCCGCCCCTGGGCAAAGAGCCCCGACACGAGCGCGTGGCCGCTGTTCGGGATGCTCACCCGGATACGGACCTGGCGCGTCGCGGGATCCACGGCGGGGTTGATCCGGTCGATCCGCCCGTTGAAGCGGCGGTCGCCGAGGCCGCTCACCGTGAAGTTGACCGGCGTGCCGACGTGAATGGCGGCCAGCTGGTCCACCGGCACCTGCGCCTCGAGCCGCATCCCGATCGGATCCACCACCGTCACGAGCGCGGTGCCGATCTGCACGACGTCCCCCGCGTTGGCGGGACGTTCGCTCACGAAGCCGGAGAAGGGGGCGCGGATCTGGGTGCGATCGAGCTGGAGCCGCGCGTTCGCCAGGCGCGCCTTCGCGTCGGCGAGCGCGGCATCCGCCGTCAAGGTGGCGCGGTGCGCCGCTTCAAGGTCGCGCGGCGCGATGGCCCCGGCGTCCGAAAGCCGCTGGTTCCGCTCCTCGTCCCGGTGGGCCTGATCGGCCGCGGTCTCGGACGCGGTGACCCCGCTCTTGGCGGAAAGCCACGCATCGCGAATGGACGCGTCGTCCAGCTGCACCAGGAGCTGCCCCTTCCCCACCGGCTGACCGGGATCGGCCAGGACCCGGGTGACGCGCCCACCGACCTCCGCGCGGAGCGCCGCTTCCTGCTCGGCGGCCAGGGTCCCCGAGATCGTGGGCCCGCTCCGCAGCGTGTCCCGTTCCACGACCGCGATGTTCTCCGATCCCACCGAGACCGGGTCGGGGGCCGCCGCCGAACCGGCGTCCGCCGCTTTCCTGCCGCAGGCGGCCGCCAGGAGCGCCGCCGTGAGGATCGTGGTGATGCGTGCCGATCGCGTGTGCATGATCCCGTTGTCCGTCATCGTGTGCACCCCCTGATTCACTGGCCGAGGGGCAGGTCGGCCAATACCGCCACCTTGAGCCGCGCGATCTGCAGGTCCCGCGCCGCCTGCGCCCGGGTGGCCTGCGCCTGCTGCAGCTGCAGCCGCGCGTCGCTCAGTTCCGTCTGCGTCGAGATCCCCTCCCGATACCGCACCTCGGCGATCCCGTACGCCTTTTCCGCCTGTTCCACCGTTCCTTCGCCGGCGGTCCAGGCGGCCTCTGCCGCCTCGAGCTGGGTGGCGGCGGAACGGGAGTCGAGCGCCGCCGCCTTCCGCGCCTGCGAAAGCCGGAGCTCCGCTTCGTCGTAGTTGGCCTGTGCGGTCTGCCGCTGGGCGCCGAGCCGTCCGCCGGTAAAGAGGGGCACCGACGCGCCCAGGATCACATTCCAGTTGGTCACGAAGCTGTTCAGGTTCGGCAGCCCCGATTCCGGGTACGAGATCTTGGTGTAGGTGCTGCTCAGCGTGAGGGCGGGCCACATCGTGCCGCGGGCCGAACGCCGCTTGCCGGCGGCCTGGTCGAGCGCAGCCGAGGCCTCCTCCACCGGCGCCCGGCCATCGGATGCGGTATCGGAGGAAAAGCGGGCCGCCGCCACGGGAAGGGGCGTGGTCGGACCTTCGAGTGGCGTCGTGAGTTCGACGGAGTCCGCCGACGGGAGGTCGAGCAGCTGCTTGAGCTTGAGATAGGCGAGGTCGCGCGCCGCGCGCCGTTGGATGACCACCGGCACCTGGTTGTCCCGCGCCACCTGGGCCCGCAGGAGGTCGAACTCCGCCTTGGTCCCGACCTGCGCCGCGAGCTTCGTTTCGCTCAGCGTGCGTTCGGCCTGGACCAGTGCCGAGTCGGCGATCATCCAGAGGCGATCCGCCAGGAGGGCGTCGTAATACGCCTCCGACGTCGTGAGCAGGTTCTGCGCCTGTTGTGCCGTGAGCTCCACCTGCGCCGAGCGCCGGCCGGCAAGGGCCGCATCGTGGTCGCCCACGTTCTGCATCCCGTTCCAGAGGACCCAGCTCCCTTGCAGGCCGAGGTCGTACTCGTTCGGACGCCCGAACGGCAGGTCCTTGAACGCCGCGAAGGGGTTGGCCGTGCTGAGGCACCCGACTTCCGCTTCGAGCGAATCCACCCGCTGGTCGATCGGCAGCGCCGGATTGGCGATGAACTTGTCGCAGCTCGACGAGCTCGAAGCGCTCGAGGTGTCCGACCCGGTCTCGAGCGCGGAGAACTGGCTCTTGAGCGTCTTGGTGTAGCTCGCCGTGCCGGTGATCTGCGGCAGGAAGACGCTCCGCGCGCGCGTCACTTCGGCGCCGGCACGCAGCAGACCCGCCCGCGCGATGCCGATCGCCTCGTTGGTGCCTTCGGAAAGCGCCACCGCGCTGTCGAGCGACAGTTTGCGGGCGACGGGTGCCTGGGCGGCGAGCGCCCCGCTTCCACCGATCGCCACGAACAGCAGCGCACCCGCTCCGATCCACGACCGCCCCATCAGGTCCCCCTCACAGGTTCACGGACTTCCACGCCCACGCCGCGCAGGAAGAGCCGCACGTATTCGGAAAGGTCGTGCGCCGGGTCGGGCCCGAAGATTCCCGGCATCACGTCCCGGACCAGCGCATCCACGATCAACGAGGACAACAACATCGTCGCGGCCGCCCGGGGATCGAAGTCGCCGTGCGCCATCCCGAGGGCGCGCAGTCGCCCGACATAGGCGGCCAGGAGTTCGCCGGAGCAGGCCATCGGATGCTCCGAAGGACGGATCAGGTCCGGGTGCTCCTCGACCTCTCCGAGCGCGGTCCGGATGAGCGCGCTGTGGCGCCGCATTTCTCCGAGCCGCCCCTCGGCCCAGGCCGTCAACTCAGCCACCGGATCCACCGGCGCCTCGGGAAGCCCCAGGTCCAGCTCCTGCGCCTGGCAGGAGCCGATGGCCGTGTGCAGCAGCTCCGCCTTGGATCCGAAATGGCGGAAGAGGGTGAGTTCATTCACCCCCGCCTCCATCGCGATCCGTCGGGTCGTGGCACCCCGGTAGCCGGCCTCGGCGTACAGCCGGGCCGCCGCCTGCAGCAGTCGTTCCTTGACGTCCATCCGCCATAAGTAACCGAGTGGTCAGTTAAATGCAAGCAACTGCTTACAGACTATTCTCAGATCCCAGCCCCCTTTGCACTTCCTCCCTTCCCCTCATATCTATGGCCCGTGCCTACCCTTTCCGGGATGGTCCCCGTCAAGAGCCGGACCCGATTTGCGCCGAGCGTGACCGGGCACCTCCATCTGGGGCACTTGATGAATGCGATCCACGTCTGGGGCCTCGCCCGAACGTGGGGCGCCGAGGTGGCGCTGCGGCTTGAGGACCACGATCGGCGGAGATTCCGGCCCGAGTACGAGAGCTCGATCCTCGACGATCTCGACTGGCTCGGCCTCGCGCCCGACCTGGGACGCACCTTCGAATTCCGCACCGGTTCCACGCCGTGGCGCCAGAGCAGCGCGACGGCACGATATGACCGGGCGTTGGTCCATCTCGCGGAGCGGGGACTGGTGTATGCCTGTGACTGCAGCCGCGCGGCGGTCGGCACCGAGGCCGCACCGGGAGAGGAACCGCGCTACGCCGGCACCTGCCGTGATCGCGGGCTCCCGTTCGACGGACATCGGCTGCGTGTACGACTTGATCCGGGGAGCGAGACCTTCGACGATCTGCGCCTTGGGCGACAGGAACAGCGGCCCGATCAGCAATGCGGTGACTTCGCCATCCGGGATGCGAATGGCGACTGGACGTATCAATTCGCAGTGACGGTGGATGACATGTCGCAGGAGATCTCGCTGGTGATCCGTGGCGAAGATCTCCTGGCCTCGACCGGGCGGCAGATCCGGCTGGCGCGGCTGCTGGGCCGGGACAGAGCGCCCGCCTACTATCATCATCCGTTGGTGGTCGGTGCCGACGGGCGGAAGTTGAGCAAGCGGGAGTTCGCCAAGGGGATCGGGGATCTGCGGGCAGAGGGGCGGAGTCCCGGGTCGGTCCTGGGTGAGGCGGCGTACCTGGGCGGACTGATCGCGCAGCCTCGACCGCTTGCGGTGGAGGAGACCCCGGGGCTCTTTCGGTGAGAGAGCGGAGTTCGGCGGAGTCCGGGCCCGGTGGACTGTCATCCCGAGCGCAGCGAGGGACCTTCCCTGCGGACGCGCGTGACTCGCGACCGGCTCGCAGTACCTTGGAGCAGGTCCCTCGCTCCGCTCGGGATGACAGGCTGGTGCACGGAGTACGCCCACCCCAAGTCAAATTGTCCTTCTCCGTGCCTCTTCGTGCACCTCCGTGTCCTCCGTGGCTCAGTTTTCCTGCTGGCGACATCTCGACCGAGGACTTTGATGAACGAACCGGACAACCGCGTCCGCGTGGATAAATGGCTCTGGGCGGCGCGGTTCTACAAGACCCGCGCGCTGGCGGCCGAGGCCATCGATGGCGGCAAGGTCCAGGTCCACGGCGAGCGCGCCAAGCGCGCCAAGCTGCTGCAGCTCGGCGACGAAGTCCGGATCCGCCAGGGCACCTTCGAGTATCGCCTCACCGTGCGGGGGCTCTCCGAACGCCGCGGTCCGGCCACCGTGGCCGTCACGCTGTATGAGGAGGATGCGGCGAGTCGCGAAGCACGGGAACGGATGGCGGCGCAGCTCGCCGCGATGCCGGCGCCGTTCCAGGTCGAGAAGGGGCGCCCCACCAAAAAGGACCGCCGGAAGCTGGAACGCTTCCGGCGGTCGAGGAACGGCGGGGAGGACTAGCCGCGACGGCGGGGCCCCCGGCGACTCATTGCAGCTTGACGCCGTTGCGGGTGAAGCTGTAGTCGAACTGGATGTCAGTGTCGGACCCGACCCCGGTGAGCGTGGTGCTCATCAGGTTGTACTGGTTGTTGCTGATCTTCCAGCTGCGACTGACCGGGTCGTAATCCAACTGGATCCGGCGGCTCGCCCAATAGCGCTTGTCGTCGTATTCGTTCCCGAAGACGTCCATCCACACGTGGTGCCCCGCAGTATCCGACACTGTGAAGCTCGGGCTCGACCAGTTGACCTGGAAGGTCGTGCCGGTCTTCATCGCGTCCTGGCCGAAGTCCCAGAAGATGCCGCCCGGGGTCCCGCCGTAGCTCCCGTCGCTGTTGGAGGAGGGCGCCGAATAGACGATCGAGTCGGTGTTGGTCGCGTCGTCGTGGATCCCGACGCGCATCCAGACGCCGCCATCGCCGCCGTTCGGGTCGGTGCTGTTCGGGATGTACACGTCCGGCATGGCGATCACGAAGGAGCTCTTGGTGGCCGTGACGCCGCTCGCGATCGGGGTGCGAGCGGTATAGTCGTACTCCATCGTACTGTTCATCCGGACCAGGGACGCGTCCTGGAGATACTTGATCGTGTAGGAGATCGGAGCGCCGACGTTGTTCGGCGTGAAATCCGCGCCCTTGGTCAGGAAGGAGTTGATGCTGTCGAAGTTCTTCGGATCGGAGAGCACGAGCCCGGCGCCCGGATCTCCGCCGAGCTGGAAGAGGCTCACCTGGGTCTGCGACATCACCTGGTTGAAGGAGAAGGTGTCGGTCACGCTCCCCGATGCCACGCCGCCGTTATAGGCGAAGTTGAGCGCCTGCTGCAACTGGAGCGCGGAGGCCTGGGATTCGTAGATGAGGTAGAACACCCGTCCGTAGGTCACGCTCGAGATGTAGCAGAGCGGGTTCCCATTGCCGACATATGGGGCCAGGGTCTGGGCGGTGACGCTGGGTCCGAAGACACCCGCGGCGCCCTGGGGGTCGTCCATCGCCATCGTGAAGTACTGCTGGGTGAGCCGCACTACATAGCGGGACTTGGCACTGCTCATCGCGAACCCGAATGAACCGGTGGTATTGGCGGCCGGCCCCGTATACCCGAATCCCAGGGTGAAGTTGATCTGGCTTGCCGAGTAGGCCTGCTCCATCGAGAAGTTGTACTTCGCAGGCGTGCCCCCGTGATATCCGGCGAGGATGTCGTTCATCGCCTGGGTCACGGTCGAGCCGGACGGATCATTGACGGTCCGAAAGATCTTGTTCGCCGAGCCCGCGGAATCCCCCGACACGATGGCGAGGAACACCGTCGCCGGCGCACGGTCGCTGACCGGCACCGCCTGCGGCACGCCGCTCGCGATGGACTGCCCCTGGATCAGGTTGCCGGGCCAGAGGGTGGAGGCGTTGGGGTCGAACATCATGAACTGGTCGGGATTGTCCGCCGCGCTCACGTGGATGGTCTGCTCCACCCACGTGGTGTCGGTGATCAGGTTGTTGATGCTGTCGATCCGCGCCGTGTTGGCGGTATCGGTGCCCGTCACCGTGCTGTCGGTCATCACGGGGCCCTCGGCGAACTTGCCGGAGGAGTCGATCAGCCGGGTGATGTTCGGTGCGTCCTGGGTGACCGTGGGCGAGGGATCGTTGTTGCACCCGGCGACGAGGGCTGCGACGAGCAGGACGGACTGGCCGAGATACCGCATGCGTTGCTCCTGAGAGGGTCGGACCGCCGCGAACGGGGGCAACGATACGCCGCGCCGACCTTGCGCCCTATGAGGAGCAACCCCTGAAAAGACGGGGGGCAGCCACCACGCCGTGGGGGTTCGCCCCCACTCCACCGCGACGACGACGCCATATCTTCCGTCAGCCCCCAGACCCCGGCCCTTCACCCGGCATCAATGACCATCCGACGGCACCTCCTCCCGCTGGCCGCCCTGGCCCTCCTCTGCCCCCGGCACGGGGCGGCCCAGGAGCACGCCGGGAACGACTACGTCGTGGATCAATGGACGGCGGAGACCGGGCTGCCCCAGAACTCGGTCAACGCCATCACCCAGACCCCCGACGGATACCTCTGGCTCACCACCTTCGGCGGCCTGGTCCGCTTTGACGGCGTGACCTTCACGCTGTACTCAGCGGCCCGGTATCCGGGGATCCACTCCGACCGCGCCCTCGGCATCTGCGTGGCGCCTGACAGCTCGCTCTGGGTCGGCACCGAGGATGGACTGACCCATTACGCCCGGGGGCACTTCGAGAGCATCACCACCCGCGAGGGACTCCCGCCCGGCCCGATCCTCGGCATCTCCTGCGATCCGTCAGGGGATGTCTGGCTCGCGATGGATCGGCAAGGCGTGGTGCAGTGGCACAACGGCCGGGCGCGGCACTTTCCGCTCGGCCACGGGGCGTCGGGTGTCAACACGATCGTCGCCGACGGTCATGGCAACGCCTGGCTCGGACTCTGGTTCCAGCCGCCGATGCTCCTTCGTCCCACCGACAGCGTGGTGGTGGCGCGCCCGCAGGATGCCCCGCCCGGCGCCATCGGCCCGATGCCGCGCGGAAGCGTCACCGACTCATCCATCCTGTGGCGCACCGCGGATGGGGTCTGGATCAGGGATGGGCGCGGGCTCCGGCGGGTGATCCTGCCCGCGGCGATCCTGCGCCAGTACGCCGCGCTGGCCATTCCACGGAGCGATGGAGGGCTCTGGGTGGCCGCGTACGGCGGCGTGGCGGGAGTGGACCCCGCCGGACACTACGCGTTCTACGCCGTGCCCGGAGTAGGGGTCCGCTTCCGGACCCGCTCGATCTTCACCGATCGGCAGGGGACGACCTGGGTCGGCACCGAGACCGCCGGCCTTCTCCGGCTCCGACACCGTCTGTTCACCGTCCTCACCACCGACGACGGCCTCTCCAGCGACCTGCCGATGGGGATCACCGGCGACGACGAAGGGCGGGTGTACATCGGCTCGAACTGCCAGAACCTCACCGTGCTCGATCACGGGCACGCGGAGATCTACGACGGGCACCGCGCGCCTCACCTGGTGAGCGGATGCCCCTGGGCGCTGCTGCACGGCCCGGGTGACACCGTCTGGATCGGCACCTATGGCGGCCCGGTACTGGCGTGGCACGGCCGGACGGTACGGGTCTACGGTGAAGCTCAGGGGCTTCCGACCGGGCTGGCCGTGGGCCTCTACCTGGACCACCACGGCGAGCTGTGGGCCGGGACGCTGACGGCAGGGCTCGCCCACCTGCACCGGGGGCGGTTCATCGCCTATGACACCGCAAGCGGCCTCCCGAGCGATGGTGTCAACGTGATCACCGAGACGCGCGCCGGGACGATGTGGGTCGGGACCACCAACGGCGTGGCGCGCCGCGATGGAGATCGCTTTACCCCATTCACCTCCGCCGCCGGCCTGGCCAAGGGTCCGATCCGCTCCATCTACGAGGCGCCCGACGGTGCGCTCTGGTTCGGTTCGTATGGCGGCGGGATGTCGCGCCTGAAGGACGGGCGCTTCGTCACCCTCACGACCGATGACGGGCTCTTCGAGGACGTGGTCTCCTCGATCACGCCCGACGCCGCCGGGTACCTGTGGACCAGCGGCAATCACGGGATCGCCCGGGTGTCGCTCCAGGAACTGAACGCCTTCGCCGACGGGCGGATCCGCGCCGTGCACGCCGTGGGGTACGGCACGGCGGACGGTCTCCTCAATCCCGAGACCAACGGGGGCTTTTCCCCGAATGCGTGGAAGGCCCCGGATGGCCGCATCTGGTTCCCGACCCTGCACGGGGTCGCCATCGTCGATCCGGCGCGGGCGATCACCGCGGCGACGCCTCCCACCGTCGAGATCGAGGGGATCAGCGTCGACGGACGGGAGTGGTCGGGGCCCCGGAACACCCTGGCGTTCGACGCGGGCACCCGCAGCGTCGACGTGACCTATACCGGCCTCAAGTCCACGGCACCGGAGGCGCTTGCCTTCCGGTATCGCCTCTCGGGCGATGCCGACTGGACCTACGCCGGCGCCCGACGGACCGCCTACTTCTTCCGGCCGGCCCCGGGGCAGTATCAGTTCGAGGTGGCCGCTGCGGGGCGCGACGGGGTGTGGAGCGCGGTGCCGGCGCGGATCACCTTCACTATCGTGCCGCCGATCTGGGCCCGCGGGTGGTTCCGGATCCTGTGCCTGGCGGCAGTGGCCACGGCGATCTTCCTGACCACGCGGCAGCGGCTGGCGCGCGCACGGGCCCAGACCGCCACCCAGCGGGAGTTCTCACGCCGGGTGCTCGACGGCCAGGAGCAGGAACGGCGCAGGATCGCCTCGGAGCTGCACGACAGCGTGGGCCAGGGGATCCTGGTGATGAAGAACCGCGCGGTCCTCGGGCTCCGCGCCACGAACGCCGATGGCGCGCGCGCCCAGCTGGAGCAGATCTCCGAGATCGCCTCCGAGACACTCAATGAGACGCGGGCCATCGCGCACAACCTTCGCCCCTACCAGCTCGACCGGCTCGGGCTGGCGGCCACCGTGCGGGGCACCGTGGAGCGCGCGGCGGCAGGCACGGGGATCGCGTTCACGCTGGATGTCGAGGATGTGGATGGCGCGCTCCCCTCCGAGGCGGAGATCGGGCTTTTCCGCATCATCCAGGAAGGAGTGAACAACGTGATCCGGCACTCGGAGGCCCGGAACGCGCGGGTCACCCTCACGCGGCAGGGGGACGCGGTGCGCCTGGTGGTGAACGACGATGGCCGCGGCGTCGGCGCCCCCGCGGGGTTCGGCCTCGCCGGCATCTCGCAACGGGTCCAGCTCCTCGGCGGAAGCCACGAGATGCACTCGGAACCGGGCGGGGGCACCACTCTGATGGTGCGGATCCCGATCCCCGCGAGGCGGCAATGAGCGACGGGCTCTCGATCGTGATCGCGGATGACCATCCGCTCTTCCGGAAGGGACTGACCGAGGTCCTCCGTGCGGAGCCGCGGTTCGACATCGTGGCGGAGGCGGGAGATGGCGACACGGCGCTCGCGGCGATCACCCGGTTCCGGCCCCGGCTCGCCATCCTCGACGTGGATATGCCGAAGCTCGATGGGCTGGCGGTGGCCGAGGCGATCCGCGACCGCTCCCTGGGCGCCCTGCCGATCCTGCTGACGATGCACGCCGAGGCCGATCTCCTCCGCCGCGCGCTCGAGCTCGGCGTGCGTGGCTACATCCTCAAGGACAACGCCGTTGGCGACATCGTGGCGTGCGTCAACTTGGTCGCGGAGGGGCGGACCTACGTCAGCCCCACCGCCTCCCACCTCCTGCTCATCCCCCGACCCGCCGCGGTACCGGCGCCGGCGGCAGCTCCCGGGGTCGAGGGGCTCACCAAGGCGGAACGCGAGGTGCTGCGGAGGATCGCCCGGAGCCTGACCACCAAGGAGATCGCCCGGGAGCTCGGGTCGAGCCCCAAGACGATCGAGAATCACCGCTCCCACATCTGCGCCAAGCTGGGCCTCACCGGCACCAACGCGTTGGTGCGCTTCGCGCTCGAGCACCGGGCACAGCTCAACTGAAGATGGGGGACTTCACCCATCCCCCCGGGGGCGAACCCCGATGGTGGCCACGATCCCGCAGTGCGATCTTGGGCGCCGACACACACAAGGCGGGGACGTGAACATCATGATCGTGGACGACAACAGCCGGATGCGGGCGATGGTCCGCGCACTGGTGGAACCCCTCGGTGCCAGGGTCCACGAGTTCAGCGACGGCGACGAGGCGGTGAAGGGATATGACGAACTGGCACCCGACTGGGTCCTGATGGATCTCGCGATGCAGCGGATGGACGGCATCTCCGCCACGACCAGGATCCGCGACCGCCACCCCGCCGCCCGGGTACTGATCGTCACCGAGCACGCCGACCAGGGACTGCAGAACGCCGCCGCCCGGGCCGGTGCGGTGGGCTACGTGCTCAAGGAGAACCTCTTCGAGATCCTGGAGCACCTGAGTCCCGCGCCGCCGTTACGCTGACGCGCGGGGTCAGTCACCGACGCTCACCCCGAACCGATACACCGTCCGTGAGGTGAAGCGCTCCCCCGGGCGAAGCACCGTGGTCGGGAAGTCGGGATGGTTCGGCGAATCGGGGAAATGCTGCGTCTCAAGGCAGAACGCGCCCCGGTGGCCATACAGCTTCCCCGCCTTCCCGTGGATGGTGCCGTCCAGGAAGTTGCCGGTATAGAACTGGATCCCCGGCTGGTCGGTGGAGATCTCGAGGGTGCGCCCGCTCACCGGATCGACCACGCGGGCGGCGCGCACGAGGCCCGGCCCGGCGCGATCCAACACGAAGTTGTGGTCGTACCCGCCGGCATACTTCAATTGGGGATCGGGCGCAGCGATGCGGGCACCGATCGCCGTTGCAGTCCGGAAATCGAAGGGCGTCCCCGCGACCGGCGCAAGCACGCCGGTCGGAATCAGCGTGGAGTCGACCGGGGTATAACGGGATGCGTTGAGGGTCAGCTCCTCGCCCAGCACGTCGCCGCTGCCTTCGCCGGCCAGGTTGAAATACGTGTGCTGGCTCAGGTTGACGACCGTCGCGCGGTCGGTGGTGGCAGCGTAGTCCACCGTCAGCCGGTCGTCGGGAGTGAGGGTGTAGGTGACGTGCACGGTGAGCGTGCCGGGGTATCCCTGATCGCCATCGGGGCTCACATGGCTGAAGGCGACTCCGACCGAATCACCGTGCCGGAACGGCACCGCATCCCATATCACCTTGTCGAAGCCGCGCACTCCCCCGTGCAGCGCGTTGGGGCCGTTGTTGGTGGCGAGCTGGTACTCCTTGCCGTCGAGTGTGAAACGTCCCCGCGCGATCCGGTTGGCATACCGCCCGACGAGCGCCCCGAAGTAGGGTGACTCGGTGAGATACGGGGCGAGCGAGTCGAAGCCCAAGGCGACGTCTCCCGCCCGCCCATTCCGGTCCGGGACGTCGATCGAGAGGATTGTGGCGCCGTAGGTCATCGCGCGGACCGTCATCCCTCGTCCATTCTCGAGGGTGTAGGCGGTCACGTCGTGTCCGTCGGGGGCCTTCCCGAAGGGAGCTGCGCTCACGCGCGGGGCTGCGGTATCTGTCACGGCATCGATCCCCAGGTCGAAGACCTGGCCGCCGCGGTCCTGGTGCACGTGGACCGCCACCAGGTTCGACCCAGTGTGGAGGCCGGCGCGGGACACATCGAAGGGGAAGAGGCGGTACGACGAGGTCCATGCGTCATAGTGACCGACCAGGTTCCCGTTGAGGTAGACATCCGCCGCATCGTCGTGCGCGAGCCGCAGCCAGGGCACGCCCCAGTTCGTGTCGGCCAGGGTGAACGACCGGCGGAGCCAAATGTCGGACGTGCTCCACTTGGTGGTGACCGGAATGTCGGCGCTATCGCCGAACGGCGCGTGCCCGATCTGCCATCCCTGATCACTGAACGCCGCGCTACTCCACCCGCTGTCCGGGCGCTCGGTGGTGTAGCGCCACACCGCCGCGGGCCCCGCGGGCATCAGCGGCCGCACGGACGGCGCCGCATGCACGAGAAGCTGATGGAGGCGCGGAGCGGACGCCGGCAACTTCACGACCGCGCGGTCATAGGTCATGATGCCGTTGACCTCGACCTCGACGTCCGAGAGCTGGGTATACACCGCGGCGGCGACCCCGGCCCCCTCCAGCTGGCGCAGCTGCTCGATGAGCGCGGTGTACGCGTCGCCCAGGGAGTCGAGGGTCCCGAAGCGCCGGTAGCCCCAGCTCCCCTGGTCCTGCCAGGTGTGCCCGGCGAGCGGGAGGCCGAGCCCGCCGAATTCCCCCACCACCAATGCGCGATGCGGATCGGGCACCGGAAGGTCGGGTCCCGGATAGGTGTGGATGTCGTGGACGTCACCGACGCCGGCGTCGGTCCAGCCGCTGGCGTCATCGACCAGACGTGAAGGGTCACGCCGCTTGAGCCAGGCGGTCACCTCTCGCGTCGCCTCCTGGCTCCATTGCCCCCATCCTTCGTTGAACGGCACCCACATCACGATCGACGGATGCGTGTCGAGCGCGTCCACCATGCGGGAGAGTTCGCTGCGAAACTCCGTCCGCTCCGCCGCGGTGCGGTTGTCCGCGCTCGGCATGTCCTGCCAGACCAGGATGCCGAGGCTGTCGCAGTCGTAGTACCAGCGGGCGGGTTCCACCTTCACGTGTTTGCGGAGGAGGTTGAAGCCAAGCGACTTGATCGTCACCAGGTCGTTGAGTCGAGCGGCCTCGGTGGGTGCCGTATAGAGCCCGTCGGGCCACCATCCCTGGTCGAGGAGACCGTACTCGAAGAGCGGCCGCCCGTTGAGGAAGAGGCGGAGCGTTCCCGACCCGTCGCGCCGGACGGCGATGCTCCGCATCCCGAACTGCCCGCGTACGGTGTCGCGGCCCAGCGTCACCTGGATCCGGTAGAGGTAGGGGTCGTCCGGCGACCAGGGATGGGGATGGCGGAGCCGGAGGTCCGTGGGGCGCCCCACGGGGATGTTCTCCATCGACACGAGACTGTCACCCGCAAAGAGGCGGACCCCGGCGATCGCGTTCCGGGCGCCGACGGCGCTCACCGTGACCCGCACCCGACCGGCCGCGAGATCGGGAACGATGGCCAGCCGCTCAACGTGCGCCACCGGCACCGGTTCGAGCCAGACGGTCTGCCAGATGCCGGTCACCGCGGTATACCAGATGCTGCCGGGCCGGAGCACCTGCTTGCCCCGGGGCTGCCCGCCGGAGTCGGTCGGGTCGGTGACCTTGAGCACGATCTCCTGCGTCCCGGACGCGGCGAGCGCGGACGTCACATCGAAAGTGAAGGGATCGTAGCCACCCCGGTGGCTGCCGACCTTCCTGCCGTTGACCCACACGGTGGCGTCCCAGTCCACGGCTCCGAAATGCAGAAGCCAGCGGGTCCCGGAGGCCGGCCGCACCTCCACCTTACGACGATACCAGAGCGCATCATCGGGTCCGACCCGTCGACGCACACCCGAGAGTTGGGACTCGACCGGGTACGGCACGACGATGCGCCCATCGAACGTCGACGGGCGCGAGGCGGCGGCGGGCCGGATGGCGTAGTCCCAGGGCCCGTTCAGGTTGAGCCACGGTCCGCGCCGCATCTCCGGCCGCGGGTATTCCGGGAGCGGATGGGCGGTATCGACCGTTGCCGCCCAGCGGGTGACGAGCGTGGATTGCGCCGAAGCGGCTGACACGCCACCGGCACAGAGGAGCAACAGGAGCGGAACGACACGTCGGCTCAGCATCGGCAGGCACGCAGGTGAGAGGATCGTTCTAACTTACGGGCACCACCCCGGCGGTGCCACCGCGTCCGCGGCATCCCGGCAGCGACCCGATCAAGAAGACCGGAGGGACCGATGACCGACCGCACGCCCTTGCCTACCCGCCCCCTCGGCACCACCGGGATGGAGATCACCCGCGTCGGCCTCGGCGCCTGGGCCATCGGCGGCGGCGACTGGCAGTTCGGCTGGGGACGGCAGGATGACAACGACTCGGTCGCCGCCATCCGGCACGCCGTGGCCCGCGGGATCAACTGGATCGATACGGCGGCAGTGTACGGACTCGGGCACTCGGAGGATGTGGTGGCACGGGCCCTCAAGGGCCTGCCCGCGGCGGAGCGGCCGTTCGTCTTCACCAAGTGCGGGATGGTGTGGGACGAGGCGGATCGGTCCCGCGCTCCACAACGACTCGCGAGCCCCGCCAGCATCCGCAAGGAACTCGACGGCTCCCTTCGACGGCTCGGCGTCGAGCGGATCGACCTCTACCAGCTCCACTGGCCGCCGGAAGACGGGACGCCTCTCGACGAGTATTGGGGTGCGATGCTGGAGCTCAAGCGCGAGGGGAAGATCCGCGCGGCGGGGCTCTCCAATCACAAGGCGGACCAGCTCGTGGCGGCGGAGAAGCTCGGCCACGTGGATTCATTGCAACCTCCCTTTTCGGCCGTGCGGCGGGACGTGGCGGAGCGGGAGCTGCCGTGGTGCGCGGAGCACCGGACCGGCGTGATCGTCTACAGCCCGATGCTCTCGGGACTCCTGAGCGGGGCGTTCACCCGCGAGCGCGCGGCGGCACTGCCGAAGAACGACTGGCGCTCGCGAGCCGTCAATTTCCAGGGCGAGGCGCTGGAGCGGAACCTGGCGTTGGTCGACACGCTGCGCACCGTGGCCGCACGCCACGATACCGGGGTCGGGTCAGTGGCGATCGCGTGGACGCTGGCGTGGCGTGGGGTGACCGGAGCGATCGTCGGCGCGAGGAACCCGGCACAGGTCGATGGATGGCTCGAGGCTGGATCGCTCGAACTCACGCCGGCGGACCTGCAGGAGATCGGCGACGCGATCAAGACGACCGGCGCGGGGAGCGGACCGGTCGCGGAACCGGTGCGTTAGCGCGCCGGGTGGCCTCGCAGGTCAGGCCGCGCCCAGCAACTGGGCCGGAGCTGCCCGCGCCGCGCGCAGGATGGGGACCAGCCCCCCCGCCATCGCGGCGGCGACGAGCAGGCCCGCGGCGCCGAGGATCGTCAGCGGATCCCACCCTGGCACGCCCGGGATCACCTGATGCAGCGTACCCCAGACCCCCGTCCCCAGCCACACGCCGAACGCCGAACCGACCGCCGCCAGCGCGATCATCCGCACCACGACGAATGTCACCACGTTCCGGCGGGACGCCCCCACGGCCCGGCGGACCCCGAGCTCGAGCGCCAGCGAGTCGATCCACTGATGCACCACCGTCGCGGTCCCGGCGGTCGCGATGATGAGGAGAGCGCATCCCACCGCGCCGAACACCCCCGCAAACCAGCGCACGGGGGCACCCACCGC
>DASSGV010000078.1:0-2999 GCA_035693225.1 Gemmatimonadales bacterium
CGCCGACGCAACCCTGCGTCCGGTCACCGTGCCGTCCCCCCACCCCGCATCCAGATTGAACGGCCGGCACCATCCTTCGACAGCGATCGCCCCTTCCCGGTCACCGATCACCACCTGGTCATCCGAGAGATACCCCCATCCACCGAGCGCCAGGGTGGCGACGGTGCTGGACTTCCCCGCGTGGCTGTCTCCGACCAGGAGCCAGGCATCCCCCGACGGCGATACGACCGCCGCAGCGTGGGCGAGGGCGCGTTCCAGCCGTCCGAGGAGAAGTGCGGCGGTGAAGGTCAGGATCGGCTCGACGGCATCCACGGCCTCCGCCACCAGGACGACCTCTGCTCGGCGCGCACGCAGATCTACCGACCCACCGGCGCCCGATGGGTGGTGGAGATGAGCGGCATCGCCCTCGACCCACGCCACGACGTCGAGCAACCGGAGCGTCGGCGGCCCTTCGCGTACTGCTGCCACTGCACCGATGCTCACGGCGATCTCGGCCGCCGCGGGAGCGGAGTCCGATCGAAGGCCGTGCGGCATCCATCCGGCCATCAGCGGTGCCGCATCTTCCGTGCAGGTAAGGGAAAGGGTACCGTCGTGCAGCAGCAGGTGGGCGGTTCCACGACCGGTCATCGGAGCGCCGCGAACTCGTCGGCGCCCTGGCGTGGCAGCGCGGGCGACGTGACGCCGGGACACTCGACCCACGCGTGCGCGGCGATCCCTCCCACGCCGTCGCGAACGCCGAGATGGAGCACCGCCGGTGCGCCGAGGGAGCGTAGCGCCAGGGAGGCGGCGATGCTGCGGTAGAGGCAGGTGTTGCGCCAGGGGGAGAGCGGCAGGCGCCCGAGTGCGCGGAGCACCGTTCCCGATGCCCGGAGGGCGTGGTCGCTCTGCATGGCCGGCACCGCACCGCGGCCCGGTGCCGTGCCCTGCAGTTCGCGGATCCTCGCCGCCGAGATCCAAGCCGGCGTCCGAAGCGCCGCCAGGATCCCCGTCACCAACGCCCCGATCACGGGAGGAGCATCCCCCGCTCCCGCAGATCGGTCACTGTGCGGCGAAGTTCTGCGCGGGCCTGCTCCGGTTCGACGACGAATTCCCGCACCAGGCGGGCAAGGAGCGTGTCCTCATCCTCCCCCGCTTCGACCCCTTTCCAGATGGCGGCAGCGGTGGCGTTGAGCTTGAAGTACGCCTTGGTGCCGAGGTGGAGCAGGACCGCCTCCCCTTCGAGGTGGGCGGTGAGGATGTCAGGCGAAGGCTGTGCGAGTGGCGTCATTGGCCGGGGCGGAGCGCAGGATGAAGGGCATCGCCGGTGGTCGGGATGTCGTGGGTGCTGTCGGGTACGGCGGGATCGAGCCAGCGGAGGCGCGGATGGCCGCTCGCCCAGGTGACGTAGACGATCCGACCATCGGGGGTCCAGGCGGGCTCGCCATTCGGGCCGCCGTCGTTGGTCACGGCGGAAACGGCACCGGTCCCCAGGTTGAGCAGGTAAAGCTCCGTCGGCCCCGTGCGACTGGAGGCGAACGCCAGCCGACCGCCATCGGGACTCCACGCCGGCTCGACATCGGCCCCGCTGGTGGCGCCCCCTGGAAGGGTGTCGAAGAGGCCGCTGTTCAGGTGGAACCGATAGAGGCGCGCCGGCCCCGAGGTGGTGGAGACGAAGGCGAGCATCGAGCCGTCGGGTGACCAGGTGGGGCTCACGTCCACCGCGCCGGAGGATTCGAAGCTCGCCGTGACCTGCACGGTATCGGTGGCGGTGCCGGAGCCGACGTAGAGCCTGGGAATTCCCCCGACGGGAATGGTGTACGCGAGGTGTGATCCGTCGTGCGAGAGGCGTGGCGACGCCTCATCTCCCGACGTCGCGGTGAGCCGGGTGACGGAGCCACCGGGAGCGGACGACGCCGAGTAGAGCTCGCCATTGCCGTTGCGGCGGCTCACGAAGACCATCGCGCCCGAGGCGGGGAGCGTCGGCTGGCTGTTGTCCGTGGTGTCGAGGGTGATCTGCGCCGTGTCGAGCCCATCGAGGGCCATCCGATAGACGCTGTGATACGAGACCGAATCGTGGTGGGTGCTGACCAGAAGATCGAAGTAGACGACCGGCGGCGCCGCCACGTGCACGATCCGGAAGACCGAATCGGTGTCCACCCGGGCCACCAGCGCGATCGTCCCGCTGTCAGTGAAGCGGATCTGCCCCGCCGCGGGAAAAGTGGCCGCCCCACCCGGTGCCACGGTCCAGACGACGAGGGAGTCGGGGATCACAACGCCCCGGATCCTGACGGTATCGGTCACGACGCTGCTCCGCTCCAACCGCCCGACGACGTCGATGCGGGTGGGTGGCGCCACCGACGGCCCCGACGAATCACTGCAGGCGCCGGCGCAGATCAATGCGATCACCATCCAGCTCCTCACGCGCGCACGCCGACGCCAAGGTTGCCGGGATGCCAGGCGCTCTCCGGGAACCGATCCATCCACCGGTCTTTCTTCTGCGCCTTGACGCAGCGCAGGCAGGGGAACGGGTCGGTAGGATGCGGCACCGCGGGGTCAGGCGCCTGGGCGGCACGGAGGGCGGAGAGCTTCTCCTTATATAGTGGCCACGCCTCGACGAAGGGGGTCTGGTGCAGGTCGGCGACGACCTCCTCCTCGTTGAATCCGTGGTTCGAGAGCTGACAGCAGAGGCAGAGCCGTCCCCGCGTGTCCACATACACCCGTTCGTGCGCAAAGGTCTGGCAGGGAGATTCCGGACCGTCGAATGGCGCCCCGTAGTCGAGCACCACGCGGGTCCGTCGCGCCGGCTCGGCGCCGATCGCCCGCGCTTCCGCCGCTACCTCGAACCACTCTGAAGGGGCCAGGTCGCTGTTGCGGGCCGCCGCACCCGGGGTCGGCTGGGGGAGGATGACCGAGAGACCGAACGCCCCCATCGACTCGGCCAGGTCCGCGGCGGCGCGGAGCTCGCCGCGCACCCGCCGGTCCACCACCATCGAGAACCAGAAGGGGATCTGGCGCGAGGT
>DASSGV010000079.1:0-13315 GCA_035693225.1 Gemmatimonadales bacterium
GCTGGCCCTCCTGGGGGCGCTGGTGCGCGGGGGCCGTGGCGACCTGGTGCCGGGCCACGCCTGGCCCATCCCCGCGGGCCCTGACCGCTCCATCGTCGAGGTGATGAACGGCACGCCGATCGCCGGGCTGGCGCGGGTGGGGACGCGGGTCCTCCGGCGCCACGGCATCGACGTCATCTTCTTCGGCAACGCCGATTCGGCGGTCGACTCCACCCGCATCATCGTCCGCCGCGGCGATCCCGCCCGCGCCGCCCTCATCCGGAAGGCGCTCGGCACCGGGATCGTGAGCGTGGCCCTCGACACCCTCCGCCGAGTCGACGCGACCGTCATTCTGGGAGGGGATTTCAAGGCGCCCAAGGGGATACATCCGTAACTGCAAGTAAGAAGTGAGAAGTAAGAAGTGAAGAGTGAAGAGTGAGAAGGGAGAAGTAAGAAGTGAGAAGTAAAGAGTAAAAGGTGAAGAGTGAGAGGTGAGACGTGAAACCCGCGACCCGTGACCTGCGACCCGCGACCCGCGACCCGCGACCCGTGACCTGCGACCCGTGACCCGCGACCCGCGACCCGCGACTCGTGACCCGTGACCCGCGACTCGCGACCTGCGACCCGCGACCCGTGACCCGTGACCCGCGACCGGTGACCCGCGACCCGTGACCCGCAGCCCGCTGCTCCTCTACGATGGCGCGTGCGGGTTCTGCGCCCGGCAGGTGCAGTTCATCCTGCGGCACGATCGACGGCGAGTGCTCTCTTTTGCGCCGCTGGAAGGTGTCACTGCCCCGGGCATCATTGCTCGGCATCCTGAACTCAAGGGCGTGGATTCGCTGGTGTGGGTGGATGAGCCCGGCGGCACCGATGAGCGAGCGCGGGTCAGATCCGGTGCCGTGCTCGCCATCGCCTCCTATCTGGGCGGGGTCTGGCGTCTGGGACTCGTGCTCGCCATCATACCCGGCGGCTGGCGGGATGGGCTGTACGACGTCGTGGCACGGCATCGTCATCGGCTCGCGGGCAGTGACTGCATCGTGCCGATGCCGGATGAGGCCGACCGGTTCCTGGATTGACCCTGCTCAGTCGTTACAGAATAGCCCGGACGATCGGTTGTCGTTCACCTGCGAAGGCGGAGACATTTATATGGTGGCGTCGTGCACCCGGCTCTCCCTGACCGTGGGGGGCACCCACGTCGAGTTCGGGTCCGGCCAGCTGGCGGCATTGCGCGACCTTGCCCGCCGGATGTACCCTCCCGGCGGCACCAACCGATCGGGGCGGTCCTGACCGCCGGCGATCTTCACACCTTCACTCAGGAGCACCATCGTGGCGACCAAGCTCGACAAGTCGATCAAGCGGGAACTCACCCTCGGCGAGAAGACCTACACCATCGTGATCGCGCCGGAGGGGATCAAGATCACGTTCAAGGGTGGCCGGAAGGGCGTCGACCACTCGTGGGCGATGCTGGTGGCCGCGCTCGACCACCAGGACTGAACGACGATGGCGGAGGTACGGGCCGTGACCCTGGTGGGAAGCCTCCGGGCCGGCTCGTACAACCGGGCCCTCTGGCGCGCCGCCCAGGCGAACGCGCCGGAGGGCCTGGTGCTTGAAGAAGGGACGATCGGCGATCTTCCGCTCTACAACGCCGACCTCCAACCTCCGACCGTGGCGGAGTGGCCGGCGCCGACGGCCCGCCTGAGCGCCCAGGTGGCGGCGGCCGATGCGGTGCTCTTCATCTCCCCCGAGTACAACTACTCGATCCCCGGCGCCCTCAAGAATGCGATCGACTGGGTCTCCCGGGTCCAGCCCTCGCCGTTCAACGACAAGCCCGCCGCCGTGATGGGTGCCACCGGCGGGATGTGGGGCACCACCCGGATGCAGTACCACCTCCGCCAGGTCGGCGTCTTCGTCAACCTGCATTTCCTGCAGAAGCCCGAGATGCTCGTCGCCAAGGCGGCGGAGAAGTTCTCCGCGACGGGCGAGCTCACGGACGAGGGGACCCGGAAGGTGCTGGTCCAGTTCCTCACCGCCTTCCGCGACTGGTCCCTCCGGATCAAGGGATCCCGATGACGGCAAAGCGCCTGCAGGTCTACCAGACGCCGGAGATCACCGTCACCTTCGACCCCAACGTGTGCATCCATTCGGGGCATTGCGTCCGGAGCCTTCCCGCGGTCTTCGACGTTCGGCGGAAACACTGGATCCGCCCCGAACTCGCCGCAGCGGACGACGTGGCCCGCGTGGTGGCAGGATGCCCCTCCGGGGCACTCCAGTATCGGCGGGGGAACGATGGTCGGTAGTCGTTGGTCGTTAGTCGTTCGCAGTGAGCTGATAGCTGATAGCCGATAGCCTTTAGCAGTTAGCTGATAGCTGATCGCCGTTCGCAGTTAGCTGATAGCTGATAACTGATAGCTGATAGCTATACCCCAAAGGCCACCCCGTGACCCCCTTGCCCTTCTACCATCGTGAGACCGAGCGGATCCGCGTCACCGTGCGTCCCGCCTATCTCGCGGACCAGTCGGACCCGGGAGGGCGGAAGTTCGTCTTTGCCTATTTCGTGCGGATCGAGAATGTCGGCACCGTCGCCGCGCGGCTCCTCTCGCGCCGCTGGCTCATCCACGACGCCAATGGCGAGGACACCGAGGTCATCGGGGACGGCGTCATCGGCGAGCAGCCGCTCGTGCAGCCCGGCGGTGTCCACGAGTACAGCAGCTTCTCGGTGCTCAAGTCTCCGGCGGGGCATATGGAAGGGCACTATCACTTTGCCCGCGCCGATGGTGTCCATTTCGACGCCCTGATCCCGCGCTTCATCCTCGACGCCAACGCCTCGACGGGTCCGGTCCACTGATGGCCGACCTGGCCCAGCTCCGCCGCGACTACCGTCGAGCCCGCCTCGACGTGGGCGACCTCGATGTCGATCCCGTCAAGGCGTTCGAGCGGTGGTTCGCCGAGGCAGAGGCCGTCGAGGCCGTCGAACCGAACGCGATGGCGCTCGCCACCGCCGACGAGGGCGGCGCCCCGTCGGTGCGGATGGTGCTGCTCAAGGGCGTGGATCCTCGCGGCTTCGTCTTCTTCACCGATCGGCGGAGCGCCAAGGGGAGCGACCTGGCCATCAATCCCCACGCGGCGCTCCTCTTCTGGTGGCCGGAGCTGGAGCGCCAAGTGCGGGTGACGGGAGCGGTCAGCCGCACCACCGACGCCGAGTCGGAGGCGTACTACCGTTCTCGACCGCTCGGCAGCCGCCTCGGCGCCTGGGCATCGGAGCAGAGCGCGGTGATCGAGAGTCGGGGCGCGCTCGAGACCGCCGCCGCCCAGGCCGCCGACCGCCACGGCGACGATCCGCCCCTTCCGCCGCACTGGGGCGGGTATCGGGTGACGCCGGAAGTGGTGGAGTTCTGGCAGGGCAGGGAGGACAGGCTCCACGACCGGCTCAGGTATCGGCGAGAGGGAGGGAAGTGGGTGGTGGAGCGGTTGAGTCCGTGAACGTTTGGTACCAGGTACTAGGTGTTAGGTGTGACGGGTGAGGTGGCGGAGGCTTCGTGCGGTTGCACAGCCCTACGGCGGATCGTCAGGTTATTGGTGCGGCGCGGTTGAGCCCATGGTCAGGGCGCTTCCGCGATTCCGATCCCCCGGGTATCCTTCAGCACACCATTTGTGAGAGAGTTATGCGCACCTATACGGCCGTCATCGAACGCGACTCCGATACCGGGGTCTACGTCGGCTACATCCCCGGCTGGCGGGGCGCGCACACCCAAGGCGAGTCCCTCGACGAACTTCGGCATAACCTCCGGGAAGTGATCGAGCTCCTCCTGGAGGACGGTGAACCCAACCTTGAAACGGAGTTCGTCGGCACCCAGACCCTCCAGCTCGCCTGACCGTGGGGAAGGTCCCGCCCCTTAAGCCTCGGGAAGTCGCCGCCATCCTCGCCCGTCTCGGGTTTGTCGAAGCCCGGCAGCGCGGCTCCCACAAACAGTTCCGCCACCCCGATGGGCGCTCAACCACGGTGCCCTTCCACGCCAGTCGCGACATCTCCCCCACACTGATCCGCCAAATTGCCCAGGACATCGGGCTGCAGCCGGACGAGTTTATTACGCATCGGTGAGCCGGCGCCCTAACCAGCGCCTGGATCTGGCGGGCAGGCCTCTTCGCCCTCGCTCCGCTCGGGCCTTGTGAGATTCCAGGTTTGGCCGCGCTTTCCGGCGGCTGATCCTTCGCTGCGCTTCCTTCGCTGCGCTCAGGACAGGCAGGACAGGAGCCGCCTCTGTGGAAGGCGCCCTGAAGGGCTTTCCGGTCGTTGCATCCCACGACTACAGGACAGGCAAGATAAGAGCCGCCTCTGTGGAAGGCGCCCTGAAGGGCTTTCCGGTCGTTGCATCCCACGACTACAGGACAGGCAAGATAAGAGCCGCCTCTATGCAAGGCGCCTGAAGGGCTTTTCGGCGTTGCACCCCACGACGAGTGGTGGGCCCGGCCTCGCTGTCAGGCGGCAATCCTTCGCGTCTGTCGTTGCGCTGAGGACAGGCAGGATAAGAGGTGCATCTGTGCGATGCACCCTAAACGGTTTCTGGTGATCGCGCCGTACGGAAAGCCCTTTAGGGCGCCTTGCCGAGAGGCGGCTTAAGCCGCCGGGAGGCGCGGCCTGTCCTGAGCGTAGCGAAGGAAGCGAAGGATCATCCCCCCGGATCGCTACAACCCCTCCCGCGCCTCCGCCTCCGAACCCCGCACCGTCAGGATGGTCGAGAATCCGGAGATCTCGAACACCTCCCGTACCGTCTCGTTCAAACCGAACAGCCGGAGCGCCCCGCCGGAGCGCTGTAACTGCTTGGCGGCGCCGAGGAGGACTCGCAGACCCGCGCTGCTGATGTAGTCGAGGGTCGAGAAGTCGATGATCAGCTTCTTCCCGCCCCCCGCCAGGATCCCGTCGAGGGTCTGTTGCGCCGCGGGCGAGGTGTTGCTGTCGAGATTCCCCGCGAAGGCGATGATGGTGACGCCCTGCTCGGTGCGCGTGCTGACATCCATCTGGTTCTCTCCTCGTTGATCGACCTTCATCCCCTCCGCCAGGAACTTGACCAGCACCACGACATTCTGCTCGGCCCGGCGGTGGTAGCTCACCTCGTCCATCATCTGCCGGACCAGGTGGATGCCGAGGCCGCCGATCTGCCGCTCCGCCACGGAGAGCCCGATGTCGGGGGCGGCCGCGGCCAGCGGGTCGAAGGGGGGCCCGTCGTCGGTGATGGTGATGATCACCCGGTCGCTGCCGAGCGCCACCTCGACCGTCACCTGGCCCTCGGTCCGCCCTGCGAATCCGTGCACGAGCGTGTTGTGCAGGAACTCATCCAGCGCCACGTGGATGCTCCGCCGGACCGGCGCCGGCAGCGCATGCGCATTCGCGAACCCCGCGAACTCAGCACTTGCCCGGCGCACTTCGCCGGGATCCACACCGATCGTCAGGCGGAAGCCAGGTCCCATCTCGTTCTCCCGCTGGTCGCTGGATGACGCTGCCGCCGCCGGAATATGGCGAGGCCATCCTCGCATCGCCGGATCCGCATTTGTCAGGGGGCGTTTCCCGGTGCAACTTATCCTCGAGGTCACACCGGCGCTCCCCGGGGGATGCCGCCTGGACGGGTTTTCCAACCTTTGGCGATCTGGGTTGTAATTGGAACAGATACCTGCCGACATCGACGACCAGGACCGCGCCTTCGTCCGAGGGTACCTGGGGGGTCAACGGGACGCCGCCAACGGTCTCATCGATCGCTACCAGAAGCCCCTGTACAACGTCGCCCTGCGGATGCTCCACGACGCGCAGGACGCCGAGGACGTGATCCAGACGGTGTTCCTGAACGCGCTGCTCAAGTTGAAGAGCTACGATCCGAAGTACCGGTTCTTCAGCTGGGTCTACCGGATGACGGTGAACGAGTCGCTGAACGTGCTCAAGCGCCGGAAGCCGACGGTGGCGCTGGAGGATGAGGCGGGCCTCCCTGCGGCAGGTTCCACTCCCGATCGGGCGGCGGAGGCAGAGGACCAGGTCGGGATGGCGCTGCTGGACCTGAAGCCCGACGACCGGGCGGTGGTGGTGCTCCGGCACTTCGTCTCATTCACGTATCAGGAGATCGCCGAGGTGCTGGAGATCTCCGTCAAGACGGTCAAGTCTCGTTTGTTCACGGCGCGCGAACGGCTGCGGGTGGCACTCCTCGAGCGGGAAGGGTAGCGATGCTGGATCGGGACCGGATCGAGCTCATCCATCGGGAGATCGACGGCGCCAATACGCCGGAGGAGAGCGCCGCGGTCCGGGCCCTGCTGGCTGGGGACCCGGAGGCCCGCGCACTCGCAGCCGACCTCGGCCGGCTCTCCCATCTCTTCGACCAGGTGGAGCGGCGCGATCCGCCGCCCGGTCTGAAGCGGGCCGTCCTCGAGGCGCTGGCGCAGCCGGCCCCCGCCACGCCCCCGTCCGCCCGGGGGTGGTCGGCCCCGTTCGCCCTGATTCGTTCCGCTTTGTCCCGACTGGCATATGTCATCAGGCACTTCCCCGAGCAGATGGAGAACGCGATCATGACCAAGAAGACGATGTTGATCGGAAGCGCGGCGGTAGCGGCCATCGTCGTGGTCGCCGCGATCATGACCGGCTTCCCGCCCAGCGGCGCCGGTGCCGGCACCATCGGCGGCGACCCCGGGATGCAAGGGGTCCAGCAGGCGGCGCGGTATCACGGCCGGACGATGACCGTGGCCGACGTGTCCATCGACAACCCCGAGATCCAGGTGCTGTTCCAGAACCCGGAGATCCTGCGCCTGGTCCAGAGCGACGCGTTCCGGTCGATGATGCGGAACTCGGCCTTCCGGCAGCTGCAGGAGAGCGATGCCTACCGCACGGTGATGAACAGCGACGCCTACCGCACCGTGATGGCGAGCGATGCCTACCGCACGGTGATGAACAGCGAGGCCTATCGCACGGTGATGAACAGCGAGGCGTACCGCTCCCTCCAGGCCAACGAGGCGTTCCGCACGCTGCAGCAACAGGGCGCGTTCCGGGAGGCGCAGTCGACCCAGGCGATGCGCGAGCTGCAGGAGAACCAGGCGTACCGCTCCCTCCAGGCCAACGCGGAGTTTCGCCAGCTGCAGGCCAACCAGGCATTCCGCGACCTGCAGGCCAGCCAGGCGTTCCGCGATCTGCAGGCCAACGAGGCCTTCCGCTCGATGCAGGCGAACGCCGCGTTCCGCACCGTGATGGCCTCCGATGCCTTCCGGTCGATCATGGCCACCGACGCGTACCGGACGATCATGGCCAGCGACGCGTTCCGGCAGCTGCAGTCGGCGGAAGCGTTCCGCTCGCTCTCCCGGAGCCAGGCGCTCTCCGAGGCGTTCATGAGCCAGGCGATGCGCACGCAGGACTGAGCTGACGCAGCAAGGCCCCCCCTCGTGCGGGGGGGGGTGTGACGATCTCGGCCCGCTCTTACCGGGGCCGAGATCGTTGCATACATTCTCCGGGTGACTCCCCCCCATAGCGTGTTGAGGCGGTACCAGGGCCGTGCACTGGCCCTCTTCGTGTGCGTGGCAATAGGTGCCCCCGCCGGCCTCGCCGCCCAGTTCCAGACCTTCGAGACGAAGGACATGCGGCTGGTCTACACCTCTCCGCTCCAGTCCTACCTGGTCCCCCAGGTGGCCCGGAGTTTCGAGAATTCCCTCCGGTTCCACCGCCAGCTCTGGAACTACACCCCCGACGGCAAGATCAACGTGCTGATGCACGACCTCTGGCATTACGGCAACGCCGGCGCGCGGCCGGTCCCGGAGAACTCGATCACCATCGGGATCGAGCCGTACGCCCACGAATACGAATCGGGGCCGGCCCCCGAGCGGATGGCCTCTTCGCTCAACCACGAGATGACCCACATCGTCACGGTGGACAAGGCCACCTCGTCCGACCGTTTCTATCGCTCGGTGTTCTTCGGCAAGGTGACCCCCAACGCCGAGGAGCCGCCGTCGATGCTCTACGGGTACCTGACCACGCCGCGGTGGTACGCACCGCGCTGGTACCTGGAGGGGATCGCCGTCTACCTCGAGACCTGGATGAACGGCGGACTCGGTCGCGTCATCGGGCCCTACGACGAGATGGTGTTCCGCACCCTGGTACGCGACAGCGCCAGGATCTACGACGTCGTCGGGCTCGAATCCGAAGGGACCACCATCGACTTCCAGGTGGGCGTCAACTCCTACCTCTACGGCACCCGCTTCGTCAGCTACCTGGCCCTCCGCTACGGGAACGACTCCCTGCTGGCGTGGTACAACCGCACCCCCGACAGCCGGCGCTACTTCTCGACCCAGTTCAAGCACGTCTATGGCCGGTCGCTGCAGGAGGAGTGGACCCGCTGGATCGCGTGGGAGCGCGACTTTCAGCGCGCCAACCTCGACTCCATCCGGCAGAATCCGACCACCACGCCACGTTCGCTCACCGATCGGGCGCTCGGATCGGTGTCCCGCGGGTACTACGACTCCACCAGCAACGCCATCTACGTCGCCATCCGCTATCCGGGCCAGGAAGCCGCCATCGCCGCCATTGACGTGGCGTCGGGGCGGATCCGGCGGATCTCGACGATCCAGGGGGCTTCGGGATACGCCGTGACCTCCCTGGCCTTCGACCGCGCCTCACACACGCTGTTCTACACCACCAACAACGCCGACTGGCGGAGTCTCCGCGCCCTGGACATACGGACCGGCCACTCCAGGCTCCTGCTCCATAACGCCCGGATCGGCGACCTGACCTTCAACGCGGCGGATCGTTCGCTGTGGGGCGTCCGGCACGACAACGGGTTCTCGACCCTGGTCCGCGTTCCCTATCCCTACACCGATTGGGCCCAGGTCCAGACCTTGCCCTACGGGCGGGACCTCTTCGACATTGACCTTTCGCCTGACGGCCGCACCCTCATCGGGTCGCAGTCGGAGATCGACGGATCGCAGCGGCTGGTGAAGATGGACGTCGCGGCACTCCTGGCGGGGGATACCACCCACCAGGTCCTGTATGAGTTCGGCGACTGGTCGCCGTCGAACTTCGTCTTCTCTCCCGACGGCAAGTTCCTCTACGGTTCCTCCTACTACTCCGGCGTCTCCAACATTTATCGCTACGATGTCGACAAGCAGAAGATGGCGCCGCTGAGCAACGCGGAGACGGGCTTCTTCAAGCCGGTCCCCGTGAGCGCCGACTCGATCGTCGTCTTCCAGTACACCGGCCGCGGATTCATCCCCGGGATGATCCCCGACCAGGTGCAGGCCCGCGTGAGCGCGATCCGCTTCCTGGGGAACGAGATCGCCGACAAGCGGCCCGAGGTCCAGACGTGGATGCCGCCCCCCTCCTCGCGCATCAACCTGGACTCGCTGGCGACGGACTCCGGCAGCTACAGCTGGCTCCACAACTTCAAGCTCGACAACCTCTATCCGGTGGTGGAGGGGTACACGGACGCGGAGGGGAAGACCGGCGTGGCGGGGGGCGTGCGCTTCAATCTCTCGGACCGGGTCGGCACGACGTCGCTCGACGTGACCTCGTCCTGGTCCCCCACCCAGGATACGGCGTCGGAACGTCTCCACCTGCGCGCGGTCTTCCGCCACTGGAACTGGCGCGTCTCCGCGGCACTCAACCGGGCCGACTTCTACGACCTCTTCGGGCCCACCAAGGTGAGCCGCCGCGGATACTCACTCGCGGTGCAGTACCGGGGCAACCTTCTCCTCGATGCGCCGCGCGACCTCTCGTACACCCTGCGGGTGGCGGGATACGGCGGCCTGCAGACGCTGCCGGACTTTCAGGGAGTGGCGGCCCCGACCTCCAACCTCGTCGAGTACTCCGCGGGCCTCGACTACACGTCGCTCCGGCGCTCCCTCGGTGCGGTCACCGATGAACTGGGAACGACCTGGGGCCTCACCTTGCGCAGCAATCAGGTCAACGGATCGCTCTTTCCCCGCATCAACCTCGACGCCGCCAAAGGCATCCTCCTGCCGGTGGACCACTCGTCGCTCTGGGTCCGGGCCTCTGCGGGGACGGCGCTGAGCGGCGACCGGGCCGATCCCAACGCCCGGTTCTACTTCGGCGGGTTCGGCAACAACTGGGTGGACGATCGTGACATCCCGCAGTTCCGCGAGGTGGAGAGTTTTCCGGGGATCGGGATCAACACCGTGAGCGGCGCCAGCTACGGGCGTGCCCAGGTGGAGCTGACATCACCGCCGCTCCACTTCCGCCAGGTCGGGATCCCGACCTTCTACCTCAACTGGGCCTCACTCTCACTCATCGCGACGGGGCTGGTGACGGACGTGGATCATCCGGGGCTCCGCACCTCGATCGGCAGCGTCGGCGCGCAGGCCGACATCCGACTGGTGACACTCTCCCACCTTGAGTCCACCCTGTCGCTCGGGTTTGCCGTGGCCCAGGGGAAGGGCGTGCCGAGCCACAACGAATGGATGTTCTCGTTCAAGATCATGTGAAGATCCTGCTCGCGGTGGCCGTGAGCATCCTGCCGGTGTTCCTGCTGCTCGTGGCCCTGGTGCTGATCGACAGCTACAAGCTCGTGGCGTTCCGCGCGGTGCTGCTGTCGGTGGGTGCCGGCATCCTCGCCGCGGCCGCCGCCTACCTGGTCTACATCGGCCCTCGGCCCGCCCTCGGCCTCAAGCCGGCGTCGTATTCCCTGTATGGTGCGCCGGTGGTGGAGGAATCGCTCAAGGCCGCCTTCTTCCTGTACCTCCTCTTCCGGCACCGGGTGGGGTTCGTGGTGGACGCCGCCATCATCGGATTCGCGATCGGCACCGGCTTTTCCTTCCTCGAGAACGTGTACTACCTGCGGGTCACCCCCGACGCGACGGTGTGGACCTGGATCGTGCGGGGATTCGGCACCGCGATCATGCACGGCGGGGCCACCGCCATCCTGGCGATGGTCTCCAAGGCGCTCTACGATCGGTCGCCGGCGCCCCGGCCCTGGCTCATCCTTCCCGGGCTCGGCGTGGCGGTGGTGCTGCACTCGCTCTACAACCACTTCCTGCTGCAACCCCTTTTGGCCACGGCGCTGATCGTCCTGGTCTTCCCCTGGCTCTGCATCGCGGTGTTCCAGAAGAGTGAGCAGGGAACGAGGAGGTGGTTGGGCACCGGCTTCGACACCGACCAGGAGCTGCTCCGGGCGGTGCGGGCGGGGCAGGTGGCCGGCACACCGGTGGGGAAGTATCTCACGACGGTGCGGAGCCGTTTTCCCGCCGAGGCGATCGTGGACATGATGTGCCTTCTTCGGATCAGGGCCGAGCTTGCCATTCGGGCCAAGGGGCTCCTGATGATGCGTGAGGCAGGGTTCGATGCCGAGCCCGATCCGGCGATCAAGGAGAAGTTCGAGGAGCTCAGGTACCTGGAGCGGAGCATCGGCAAGGTGGGATTGCTGGCACTGCGGCCCTTCCTTCATACCAGCACCCGGGACCTCTGGCAGCTCAATATGCTCGACCGGGCCTAGCCCCCTCCCCGGCGACCCCTATCTTCCGCAGAATGACCACACCGTCACCGAAAGTGCTGATCCTGGGCCCCACCGCTGCCGAGCGCGACACTCTGAGTGCGCAGGTGGGGGCGGAAGGGTATGGCGTCGATGTCGCAGGGGGGAGCGAAGAGGCCATCGCGAAGCTCCGCGCCGGATCGTTCGATCTGGTGATGGTGGACGCTGCGGGGTCAGGTGCCGAGGGCCAGCGCTTCCTCAAGGCGCTCCGGGGGGACGCCGAGTTGGCGTTGTTGCCAGTAGTTGCCGTGGCGGCTGCGGACGATGTCGAGATCATCTCGCGGTGGCTGGCGCTCGGTGCCGACGATCACCTCTCCCGGGGGTCCAGCCCGGAAATGCTCCGGGCTCGGCTCCGCGCCGCGCTCGATCGGCGGCGGCTGCGGGAGGTCGAGAGTCTCACGCGCGAGATGGCCGTGGCGCGGAGCATCCAGCAGGACTTCCTTCCCGAATCGCTCCCGGAAACGCGGGGGGTGACGCTGGCGGCGGCGCTGCATCCGGCGCGCGAGGTCTCGGGAGACTTCTACGACGTCTTTACGCTCCCCCCCTCCGGCGCCATCGCGATGGTCGTGGGCGACGTGTGCGACAAGGGCGTCGGGGCGGCGCTCTTCATGGCGCTCTTCCGGAGCCTGATCCGCGCCTCCGCCGATCCCGTCGGAGGAGGCGCCATCCAGATGATCGGCGGCAGGCGTACCCTCGTCCGCCAGTCGCTGGAGGCCGCGACCCCCGCCGACCTGCTCACTCGGGTCGCGGGATTCACCAACGACTACATCGCCCGGTTGCACGGCCGCACCAATATGTTCGCGACCGTCTTCCTGGCGATCCTCGATCCGCTCTATGGGCGCTTCGACTACCTGAATGCCGGGCACGAGCCCGCGCTCGTCGTTGCACCCGACGGCTCGACCCTCGCACTTCGGCCCACCGGTCCCGCGCTCGGCCTCCTCCCGGAACAGGTATTCACTACCGGCCAGGGGGCGCTGGAGCGAAACCACTGCCTCTTCGCCTTCACCGACGGGTTGGTGGAGGCGCGGAACCCCACCGGCGAGGCGTTCGGCAACGAGCGACTTCACGCGGCGCTCCGCACCAGCGGCACGTCGGCACCCGATGTCGTGCGGGGTGTCGTCGAGGGCGTCCGGGCGTTCATCGGCACCGCCGAGCCGCACGACGACCTGACGCTGCTCGCGGCGACGCGGACCATCGGATGAGGGTGCTAGGTGTTAGGTACTAGGTACTAGGTGCTAGGTGCTAGGTGTGACGGTCGTGGGGTGATGCGGGTTATCGGTGGCGTCGTGTGTGGCTGCTGTTGCGACAATGCGGTTCTGGGTCGAGTGATTCACTTTGGTAGTCCAATTCAATGTTAAACCGCTAGCCCAATGACATCTTCCACGTGCCCAGTCTGTCAGGCAACGCTTTCGTCTCCTTCCGCTCCGGTGGAGGGCCGAGATGCCTCTTTGATTACGTGCCCACGGTGCGGCCCATTCGTCATAGACGGGCTTCTTGCAGTTGATTTGCGATCGCGCCTCACCGCAGACGACACCGCGTCAATCCGACTCAGTTACGCGCTGCGCCGAATGCAACGTGGTGTCACGCCTCCATTCGTCGATGCCACCCGCTACGATTCCATACTTGAGGCCACGCCGCTTCCGGACGCTAACCAACTCCGTGCCAACTTGATGCTGTACATCGCCGATCAGTCAACGACACCAGGTACGATGATAGATCTCACATATGAACAACAACTCACGGCAATCGGAGCCCTGACCCGCGAGACGTTCTATTGGGTGGTTCAGTCACTTGATCAAGATGGATACCTTGAGGTCCTTGGCTACATGGGCGGT
>DASSGV010000080.1:0-7132 GCA_035693225.1 Gemmatimonadales bacterium
GCTCCTCGGCACCGATCTCGAGGGCAAGACCCTCGGCATCGTGGGGATGGGGCGGATCGGCCGGGAGGTCGCGCGCCGGGCACAGACGATGTGGAAAATGAAGGTGGTGTACCACTCCCGTTCAGAGTCGACCACCACGCACGACTCGCGACTCACGGCCGAGCGCGTTGGGCTGGATGAGTTGATGGGGATGGCCGATGTCGTGTCACTGCACGTGCCCGCGACCCCCGAGACTCGGCACCTCATCGATGCGCGCCGCCTTGGCCTGATGAAGCCCTCGACGTTCCTCGTGAATACTGCGCGGGGCGATGTCGTCGATGAACAGGCGCTCGTGGCGGCGCTTGAGGCCGGGCGGATCGCCGGTGCGGGGCTCGACGTCTACGAACGGGAGCCGACGGTCAGCTCAGCGCTCCTCAGGATGGAGAACGTGGTGCTCCTGCCGCATCTCGGCAGCGCTACCCGGGAGACCCGGGTGGTGATGGGAATGCGTGCGCTGGAGAACCTGGAGCTCTTCTTCGGCGGGAGATCGGTGCGGGATCCCGTGGGATAACAAGAGGGACGTTATCCTGAGAGGCCTTCAGGCCGTGAGGAGCCTGTCCCGAGCGCAGCGAGGGAATCGATCCGTTGGCGGGCCGATCCTTCGGTCGCTTCGCTCCCTCAGGATGACGTACGTGAGACCTGCCGCTCCCTCAGAATGACGTACGTGAGACCGGCTGCTCCCTCAGGATGACGGATGTGAGGCCCGGGTGACGATGATGATGCGTGCGTTCGACAACCTCCGACGCTTCTTCGACGGGAGCCCCGTGCCCGAGCTGGTCCGATGATCCGTACCCACCCGATCGCACTGCTTCTGCTCAGCTGGCTCCCGGCGGCGTGTGCCCCCCATCCGCACCGTCCGACGATCCATCTGTCATTGGTCTCGACGACACGCATCCCGGGAGGCACCGCGGGGTTGGCCGGCCCTCCGATGCTGAGCCCGACGTTGCCAGGGGGTCGGCGTATCGCGTGGACCGAGGGATCAGCGAATGCGGTCGTGTTGGATTCGACCGGTGCCGTTCGCGGACCCCTGGTCGCCATTGGTGCCATTCGTTCCGTGCTCGTCGGCGCGGGCGATACCGTTGTCGTCATCAGTGACGGGAAGATCGCGCTGCATGATCGAGACCTTCGCCCGATCCGATCGTTCGAGGCGCCGCCGGGAGTGATCGGCTCCGCTGCGGAACTGGGGAATGGCTGGTTCGCCCTCGCACCGGCGGCGGCCGCGAAGGGATCTCCGGTCCTCCTGGTGGACCGGACCGGGCGGGAGGTCGGGTCATTGCGCTCGCTCGATTCGGGTCTCGTCACCGTGCGTGCCGTCGAGGCAGGGGCCCAGTCGACCATCTGGACAGCGCAGCTCTTCGGGAAACTGGAGTTCGACAGGTTCGACACCACCGGTCGAGCGGTCGAACTGATCCCCCTACGGCGCGACTGGTTCCCGCCTCGGCTGGCGATCGATGCCTCGCCACCCGCCGCCCGGGTCGTCGGGTTCTGGCACGGGGACGCCGATCGTTTCTGGTTGGTGGGAGCGGTACCGCACGCCGAATCGGGATTGGGACTGGCACCTGCAGAGGCGATCGGCGCGCCAGCGGACTCCTCTGGCGTGGATGGCGTGATCGAGGTGACCGACCCGGTCGAGACCACGGTCATCGCCTCAACCCGCTTCGATGGCGGATTCGACCAGGTCGTCGAGCCGGGCCTGGTGAGTCGGGTGCGTCGGGGCGCCGACGGCGGCTGGCTGGTCGACCTGTACCGGGTCGACCTGCACTAACGACGCCGCCCGTGGTGAAGTGCTAGCCCTGCAACTCCGGAAGGCCCGCCTCGATCTCCCTTCGCTGCGCCTCGTACCAGGGTGGCAGCACCAGCCGTTCGCCCAGGTGGGCGGGGTCCTCATCGATACCGAACCCGGGACCGTCGGTGGCGAGTTCGAAGAGGGCGCCACCCGGTTCCTTGAAGTAGACCGACTGGAACCAGAAGCGGTCGATCTGCGGCGTGGGGTGGAGTCCCGCGACCTCGATCGTCCCCCGCAGTGCCATCTCCTCCGGTGTGTCGGTCACCCGCCAGGCGATGTGGTGCACCGAGCCGAGGCCCCAGACGCCGCGGCGTTCATCGGGGAACGCCTTGATGTCGATCAGGGTGCCCGACCTCCCGCCCAGCCCGAATCGCTGCCAGCCATCGTCATTGCCCACCGGGTCCAGTCCCATCACGTCCATCAGCAACTTGACCGTGGGTGCCGGGTCGCGTTCCCAGAGCCGCACCGCGTGGAAGCCGCGGATCTGCTTCTCGGCGGGGACGGGGCTCCGATCCCACGGCGCGAATGGCCGCGCTTCGGAGATCTCCACCAGCGCGAGCTCCAGCCCGTGCGGATCGGTGAAGGGAAGGGTCCTCTCGCCGAACCGTGTCACCTCATGGCCGTGTCGCACCTTCTTCTCATCGAGCCGTGCCCGCCACCAGCCGAGCGTTCCCGAGGGCACTGCGAGCATCACCTCGTTCGTCATTCCCACGCCGTGGCGCCCCGGTTGGGCGTCGGGCCAGGGGAAGAAGGTGAGGTCGGTGCCGGGGGAGCCGGCGGCGTCGGCGTAGAAGAGGTGGTAGGTGTCGGGGGCGTCCTGGTTGATCGACTTCTTGACCAGGCGCATCCCGAGGACCTTGGTGTAGAAGTCGAGGTTCTCCTGCGCGTCACCGGCGATGCAGGTGACGTGATGGAGGCCGTGGACGTGTGGGATGGGCATAGTGACCTGCGGCTTCTTGGATTGAGAGGTGTGGGGGTCGCCTGCGGCGACCCTTGGGCGCGAGCCCGATCTTCAACTGACGTCATCCTGAGGGGCCTTCAGGCCCCGAAGGATCGGCTCGATGCGGTCGCCATCCGGAGCGAGATCTGGGAACCTCAATCCAAAACGCGTTCTGGCTCCCATCCCGAGATCTTGCGCTCGTCTAACATTGTCAGGCTCCATCGTCCTGTTCGAATTGCCACCCGAGCTCCTGCAAGGCCTGAGGCAACAGGGCGTCAAAGCCATCGGCCAGGCGTGTTACCGCATCAACCGTCCGACGGAGCAAGTCGGCAAACTCCTCGGGTGACCATCGGGATCCGAGGATGGAAGCGATTGCCAATTCATCAGCAAGCGGGAAATAGATATCACCTTTTGCTGGTCCGTGTGCCGTTGCAAAGACATAGCGCTCGCGGCTTATCGACCTTAGATGCTCGGGCAATTGCTTGTCATCGAAGTGAAAAACTATTGAGTCGCGCAGCGGAAGCAGGTGATTAACCCACAGGGCCTCTACCGACTTGTCAGCTAAGAATGGACGGATGTGTTTTGTGAACGCCGGCAAATGGCGGAAGCGCTCCCCGACGGTCTCCGCGATCTTTCGCGCCTCCGCAAAGAGTGCAGCTACAAAGAGGAATGAGTGAAACCGCTGCCGGTTGTCAGAGGGACTGTCCCGGCGCTCAACTTGTAGCCCCGCGAGTTGTGCGAAGCGAATTGCGTTGGTGATGCGGGCATAGATAACTAGATCGCGGAGGCGCGGATCAGCGGAGATCCTAGCAAACCCCTCTCGATCAAGTGTTACGGCCCACTTCGACTGAACCTTCACGCTACTCATGTGGGCTGACTCCGGCAGGTGCCACACGCACCCCCCGCTTCTTCTCCACCTCCACCCTCAGTTGCCCGCACGCCGCGTTGATATCCAACCCTCGGCTCCGCCGCACCGTTGCTTCGACCCCCTGATTGGCAAGTCGAGCGGCGAACTCCCGGATCCGCGCTGGAGGGGTGGGAGTGAGGCCCGGCGCGCCGCCGGGGTGGAGGGGCAGCAGGTTCACGTGCGCACGCATCCGCCGAGCGAGCTTGGCGAGGGCATCGGCATCGGCGTTGGCGTCGTTCTTCCCTTCGATGAGCACATACTCGAAGGTGATCCGCTTCTTGAACTGCTCCGCCGCCTTGAGCACCTCGTCGAGGGCGTACTTCTTCTGCACCGGCATGATCGCCAGCCGGCGCGCCGCGGTCGGCGCGTGGAGCGAGATCGCCAGGCGGAACTGCTCCGGCCGTTGGGCGAGCTGCTCCATCCCCGGGATGATCCCCACCGTGCTGACCGTGATGTGTCGAGCGCCGATCCCGAATCCTTCGCCGTGGTTCAAGATCGTTAGGGAGGCGTTGACCGCGGGCCAGTTGAGGAGCGGCTCGCCCATTCCCATATAGACGACATTGGTCGGCAGGTCGGTCGGATCGCGGAGCACGATCTCGCGCACCTGACCGGCGATCTCGAACGCCGTCAGGTTCCGCCGGAATCCCATCGTTCCCGTGGCGCAGAAGACGCAGCCGAGTGCGCATCCCGATTGCGATGAGATGCAGAGGGTGCGGCGGGTGCCGGAGGGGATGAGCACCGACTCGATCGCTTCGCCGTCGGGGAGGCGCCAGAGGAACTTCTTGGTGCCATCCTGCGAATATTGCGACACATCGAGCGCAAGGCGGGGGAGGGGGAAGGCCGTGGTGAGCGCCTCTCGGAGCGTCGCGGGAAGGTCGGTCGCCTCGGTCCACGCTCCCACCGGCCGCTGCCAGAGTCGGGGCACGATCTGGTCGACCCGGTACGCCGGGAGCCCCTGGGCCTTGGCCCATTGGGTGAGTTTTTCGCGCGCGCGCTCCGGCGGAAGGTCGAGGGTTCCGGTCGGCGTGGCGCCAGCTTTGACGGGTGCAGTGGCCATCGGTCGAAGATAACGTCGGACCCCTGCTTCCCGGTCGGATCTGTCATCCCGCCTGTCCTGAGCGAAGCGAAGGAAGGGTGCCGCGCCTATGGCGCGGACCTGAGGGACCTTCTCCGCCAGCAACCGAACTTCGCGCCCCCCACTCCAGGTCCCTCGCTTCGCTCGGGATGACAGTTTGGGTGGGTTCACGCGCCGCGGCGCCCATGGGTCTGGAGCAAGTCCTTCAGGGCGTTATGCCGAGAGGCGCCTTCTGGCGCCGGCCGGATGGGCCGACGAGCGACGTAACTGCTTGAATTAGAATTGCTTGCCGCCGCACTAAGCCCCCGCTAACTTTGGCCATCACCACCACCTGGATCCGCGTGCTCCTGACCGACCTATTGCATCCCGACCGGGTGCGTGTGCCACTCGCTGGTCGAGACAAGCCCGGCGTCCTGCGGGAGCTCTCTCGGCTGCTGGCAGAGCGGACCGGTGGACAGGAGGAGGACATCCTGCGCGCCGTGGAAGAGCGGGAGGCAGTGCTGAGCACCGGCATCGGGTACGGCGTCGCCATCCCACATGGTCGAGCCACCACCGTTCCTGACCTGAGTCTGGTGGCCGGCGCGAGCACCACGGGCATCGACTTCGACTCGGTCGACGGCGTTCCGGTGCGCCTCTTTTTCCTCCTCGTCGGCCCCGAGAACGCCGCCGGCCAGCACGTGAAGGCGCTCTCCCGGATCGCCCGGGTGGTGCGACGGGATCAGGTGCGCGAGCGCCTGCTGCAGGCCACGACGCCCACCGAATTCATCCAGACCATCGTCGACGCCGAAGAGCGATGACCGCCGACTCCACCTCCCTTCGTACCCACCGCGCCGGATCGCTCACCCGCGCCCACGCCGGCCAGCAGGTCCGCCTGGGGGGATGGGTCCACCGTGTCCGGGACCTGGGCGGGCTCCTCTTCATCGACCTCCGCGATCGCGACGGCCTGGTGCAGCTCTCCTTCGATCCCCGCTGGACCCCTCCCGCCGTGATGGTGGGTGCCGCCCAGGCGGGAGGCGAGTCGGTGATCCTGGTGCAGGGCACCGTCGAGCTCCGCCCCGAGCCCGCACCGGACCGGGCGATGGCATCGCGCGAGGTCGAGGTCCACGTCACCGCCCTCGACATCGTGGGCCCGGCGGTCACGCCGGCGATCCCGGTGGCCCGGAAGGAAGGGGAGGAGCTCGCGGCCGAGGAGCTTCGGCTCAAGCATCGGGTGCTCGACCTGCGGCGTCCGGAGCTGCAGCAGAACATCCAGCTCCGCCACCGTCTCCTCCAGCGTGCCCGCCGTACCTTGAGCGAGCTTGGGTTCCTCGAGATCGAGACGCCGATCCTCACCAAGCCCACTCCGGAAGGCGCCCGCGATTACCTGGTGCCGAGCCGGGTGCATCCGGGGGAGTTCTATGCGCTCCCGCAGAGCCCGCAGATCTACAAGCAATTGCTGATGGTGGCCGGATTCGATCGCTACTTCCAGCTGGCGCGCTGCTTCCGCGACGAAGATCTTCGCGCCGATCGTCAGCCCGAGTTCACCCAGATCGACATCGAGGCGTCGTTCGTAGGCCAGGACGACGTGATGGGCTTCGTCGAGCAGACCCTCGTGGACCTCTGGCAGGAGGCGGGGCACGCCATCCCGCGTCCGTTCAAGCGACTGACCTGGCGTGAGGCGATGGAGAAGTACGGGACCGACAAACCGGATCTTCGCTATGGTCTGGAGATCGTGGACCTCACGAAGCTGGTGGGCGATGATGCCGCCCCATTCGTGCAAAGCGCGACCAAGGCTGGCGGGCGGCTCCGGGGGATCGTCGCCTCGGGAGGCGGCACACTTTCTCGCAAGGAGCTGGACGCCCTGGTCGCCATCGCCAAGGACAACAAGGCCGGTGGGCTCATCTGGGCGCGGCGGACGATGGATGGTTGGGAGGGTCAAGGCGTCAAAGCCGTCGGGCAACAACTCCTTGCGTCGCTCGACGCGGCCGTCCAGCAGACTCCTGCGATCGATGGCGGAGCTTTCCAACTTCCGTCCGTGAGGCCGGGTGATCTTCTCGTCGCTGTTCCGGGCCCGGATGCCATCACGAGCCCGGCCCTGGCAATGATCCGCCTCGAACTCGCTCGGCGTACCAACTCGTCACTCGCCACCCGCCACTCGTTCCTCTGGGTGCTGGACTTCCCGCTCTTCGAGCACGATGCGGCGTCAGGGGAATGGATCTTCACCCATCATCCCTTCACCTCACCCCACCCCGACGATGCCGCTTTCTTCGAGGCCGATCCGGGGCGCTGCCGCGCCCTCCACTATGATGCGGTCTACAACGGCAACGAGCTCGGCAGCGGATCGATCCGCATCACCGATCCCGCAATGCAGGGTGCGGTCTTCCGGAAACTCGGCGTCTCCCCCGA
>DASSGV010000081.1:0-18625 GCA_035693225.1 Gemmatimonadales bacterium
CCACTCACCACTCGCCACCCAACCGCTTACCTTTCCCTCCGACCGCTCCCACCCTGGCCTCAACGCGGTAGGTCGCGATTGCCTAAGTCCTTGCCACTCATCGGCTTGGCAGTGCTCCTCTCGGCGTGCGGACATCGGGCCGAACCGGCTCCGAAGCCCGAGCAGATCGTCAACCTTCCCCTCTCCACCAATGCGCTCGCGGGGCAGACCCTCACGGTGGTGCCGTTGGCGCTCCTGGCCGCCGACAGCGCGACCGAGGTCGAGCCGGTCTTTGCCGACCATCAGCGGGCCCTCGCCTGGGTCGATTCGCTCATCGGCAAGGCGCTGACGGAGCGGTCGCCGGAGGTGACGTGGAAGCTGCCGCCCGAGCTGCGGAAGATCGCCCGCCGCGCGCCGGGCTTCGCGCCCGATCCCGACCGGATGGGACAGGGGATGATGCGCGATCAAGGCCTCAAGGTGGTGCCCGATCCCTTTCGCGCGGCGCTTCGGAACCTGACGGCCCTCGCCGGCGGCCGTTATGCGCTGATCCCGGCGGCGGCGGTCTTCTTCCGCGACCCGATCGAAGGTGAGACGGCGGAGCTGATGCTGGTGCTCGCCGACTCACGGGAAGCGACGGTGCTCTGGCGCACCCGGGCGGTGGGACATGGGGCCACCGCGCGCGCCGCACTCGACGCCGCGCTCGATCACGTCCTCCCGACGATGGTGCGCTGATGGCCTTCGACGTGACGCTGATCCCCGGGGACGGGATCGGTCCTGAGATCACCGCCGAGACCGTGAAGGTGCTGGCCAAGTCGGGCCTTACGTTCCGGTGGGATGAGCAGGTGGCGGGGATGGCCGGGGTGGACGCGACCGGTACGCCGCTCCCGGACGCCACGCTCGACTCGATCCGGAAGACGGGGCTGGCGCTCAAGGGGCCGCTCACGACGCCGGTGGGGACGGGGTTCCGGTCGGTCAACGTGGGGCTGCGGAAGGAATTCGCGCTCTTTGCCAACGTGCGGCCGGCGGTGACGCTGCTCCCGGGCCAGCGCTACAGCGGCATCGACATCACGCTCATCCGGGAGAACCTCGAGGGGCTCTACGTGGGTGTGGAGCACTTCGTGCAGGTGGGTGACGACCCCCGCGCGGTGGCGCAGTCGGCGGCGATCGTGACCCGGGCCGAATGCGAGCGGATCGCGCGCTATGCGTTCGAGTACGCCGTCATCCATCGGCGCAAGAAGGTCACCATCGTCCACAAGGCCAACATCCTCAAGATGACGAGCGGGCTCTTCCTGGAGACGGCGCGCAACGTGGCGAAGGAGTACGCCGGGCGGGTGGAGTCCAACGACCTGATCATCGACAACACGGCGATGCAGCTGGTGCTCAAGCCGGAGCAGTTCGACGTCATCGTGACGACCAACATGTTCGGCGACATCCTGAGCGACGAGATCTCGGGCCTCGTGGGCGGGCTGGGGCTCGCCCCCGGCGCCAACATCGGGGCCCACGCGGCGATCTTCGAGGCGGTGCACGGCAGCGCGCCGGACATCGCCGGGAAGGGGATCGCCAATCCCTCCGCCCAGATGCTCGCGGCGGCGATGCTGCTCGACCACATCGGCGAGGTGCCGCGGGGCGACCGGCTGCGCTCGGCCTTAAAGCAGGTCATCGTCGACGACAAGGTCCGCACCCGGGACCTCGGCGGTACGGCGTCCACGGCGGAGTTCGGCGATGCCGTCGCCCGTCGGATGGCCTGAACTCCCCTGCGCCCGCTGCGGCAGGCGCACGCCGGGGATCGAATTCGGGGCGATGTGCGCCGACTGCGCGGCGGCACTCAAGGCCCGGGCGGGAAAGCTGGGGCGGCGGGCCGCCCTGGCGGCCACGGTGGCTGTGGCACTCTGGGGGATCTTCGGCATCTCCCGGGCGCCCCTGGCCCGGAGCTACGCCGCCGCGGCCGTGATCGCCACCTATCTGATCGTGCGACGCGTGGTCGAACGCATCGCCCTGGAGGTGTTCAAGTGAAGACCGCGACCCGTTTCACGATCGCAATGCTGGTGAGTTTCCCGCTCGCCACCCACCACTCGCCACTCGCGGCGCAGACCAGCGCCACCATCTACAACGACGGCCGGATCCTCGTCCGCCGGACCATCGCCGCGGCGGTGCCGCGCGGCGCCTCGGTGCAGCACCTGCCGCTGGGCCAGCTCGACCCGGGCTCGATCTTCTCCCTCGACAACGGTGTGAGCGTCAGCGGCGTCCGCTACGACGGCGCCACCGACGACGCCTCGCTCCTCCGCCGCGCGATCGGCCGCACGCTGGTGTTCCGCTCCGGCACGATGCTGCGGGACACGCTCTCCGCCACGGTCGTGAGTGTGGCCCCCTTCCGGCTCCGCCTGGCCGACGGGTCGATCGTCACGACCCCCATCGGCACACCCAGCTATCCCGCCGAGACCGGATTCCTCCAGCCATCGCTGGATCTCAGCGTGCAGAGCGACGCCGCGCGGCGTGACCTCCGACTCGGCTACTTCGCGACCGGTGGCGGCGGGTGGCAGGTGAGCTATCAGGCCGTTTTCAGCGGCGGGCAGGCGCGGCTGTCGGGTGCGGCGGTCATCAACGGGGGACAGGCGGCGCTCGACAGCGCGGAGATCCAGCTCCTCGCCGGTCAGGTCAGTGTCGCGAGCCCTGGGATGCAGGGGTATGCCAAGGCGACGAATTTCGCGATGGCGGCGCCGGCGCGGGATGAAATGCGGGCGGTGGAGCAGAAGGTCGGAGAGTTCCACCTCTACACCCTTCCGGGACGGGTGACGGTCTCCCCTGGCGTCACCACCACCTCCGCCCTCTTCGATCCTGCCGTCGCCTCCTACCAGAAGACCTACGTCGTCGGCGGCGCGCTCCCCTGGTGGGGCGGCCTCGAGCAGGATCCGAACGCCGCCGACGTGCCGGTCCAGGTGACGTACGTGGTCAAGCGCCCCCGGAAGACCGACTTGGGCGATCGACCGCTGCCGGCGGGGATCGTGCGGATGTTCGAGCCCGACAGCGGCGGGCGGCTCCAGCTGATCGGCGAGACGAACATCGACCACACCCCCGCGGGCGAGGATCTGGAACTGAACGCAGGCACCGCCTTCGACCTGACCGCCAAGCGGGTGCAATTGACCTGGCAGACGGGGCGCGATTCCTCGCTCAGCCGCCGGTTCATCCGTACCTACGCCATCGCCTCGTACGCCGACACGCTCCGCAACGCGGGGACGAGCGAGGTGACGATCGACGTGTACGAGATGCGCGCGGGGGAGTGGAGCATCCTTGCGAGTTCGGTGCCGGCGGAGCGGCTCTCGTCCACCAAGGTCCGGTTCCGGGTCAAGGTGCCGGCGGCGGGTCAGGCGATCCTCACCTATCGGATCAGGGCGGTGTGGTGACCGATCTCACGATCGTCCAGCTCTCCGACCTGCACTTCGGGCGCGACGCCGACCTCGACCAGGTCCAGGCGCTGGAAGCGCTCATCCCCACCCTGGGCGCCGATGCGGTGGTGCTGGCCGGCGACCTGACCCAGCGCGCCCGGCACGGCGAGTTCCAGCGGGCGCTGGCCTTCGTCCAGCACCTCCAGCGTTCGACGCCGACGCTCGTCATCCCCGGCAACCACGACGTCCAGTGGTGGCGGTCGATCCTGCCCCTCGGCCGCGGCCGGGTCAGGTGGCAGAAGTACCGGCGCTATTTCGGCGAGGCGCTCGCTCCGGTGCTCGACGTGCCCGGCGCCGTCATCTCAGGGGCGCTCTCAAGCTACGGGATCGCCTTCGGCTCGCTCACCTGGAATCTCCGCGACCTTGCGGTCAAGGGACACCTGCCGCGTCGAGAGACCAAGCGCCTCAAGAAGCTCTTTGCCGACGCGCCACCCGAGGCGGTCCGGGTGGCGGTGCTGCACCACAATGTGCTCCGTGGCGCCATTTCGCGGAGGATGGGCCTCTCCCATTGGCGGTCGGCCCAGAAACGGCTCCTCGCGACCGGGGCTGACCTGATCCTCTGCGGACACGACCACCAGGAGGGTGCTGGACAGATCGACGGTGTGTTGCCGGTGAGCACCTCGAGCACTCACACCAGCCGTACCCGTGGTGGACGGCCGTCGGCGTTCAACCTGGTCCACGTGGACGAGCAGGCGGTGCATATCCAGCATTGGCGCTGGGAATCGGGTCGGCGGGAATTCGTGCCATCGGATGTCAACGTTTTTGCGCGGAGGCGGCGTGCCACCGATCCGGTTCCGGTCAGCGCCTGATCCCGAGGCGCCGAGCCTCACCCTTCCGCCCGGCGAGTTGCTGGCGCGGCGCCTGGAGCTCCTCGGCATCCTCGCGGTGCCTGGGTTGAAGGGGTTGGTGCTCCACGGCAACCGGTCGGTGATGCTGAGCTACGGCGCCAGCGGAGTGTTGCGCATCCACGAGGGATACGCCGAGGCGCCCGATTATGTGCTGGAGGCGGTGGTGCGCTTCCTGCTGCCGGGGATCCCACGCCCGATGCGGAAGGTGGCGGAGACGACGTTCCTCGCCTTTCCGGTGGAGCACCGTGCCGCGCCCCGGCGGCGGCCGGAGCGGCCCCAGCCGGGAGATCTCGAGAGCCTGCATCGTCTGGGCGAACTGCATTCCCGCCTGAACGCCGAGTATTTTGGGAACGCGCTGCGACCGATCGCGTTCCGGTTGAGCGGCCGGATGCGGAGCCGCCTGGGCGAGCTGGCGGTGGACGTGAAGAGCGGGCGGCCGAGCGAGATCGCGTTGAGCCGCCGGCACGTGCGGCGGCACGGATGGGCGGAGGTCTCCCACACCGTACTGCACGAGATGGTGCACCAGTGGCAGGCGGAGAACGGCCATCCGGTGGACCACGGCGCGGGGTTCCGTCGGAAGGCGCGCGAGGTCGGGATCGCGCCGAGCGCCAAGCGGCATCTGGGGCGGGCGGAGAAGAAGGCGGGATAGGGGCCAGTGAGAAGTGAAAAGTGAGAAGTGAAGAGTCAGAAGTGAGAAGTGAAAAAGCGAGAAGTGAAGAGTGAACGGGTGTGCCCTGCGTCATCCTGAGGCCCGAAGGGCCGAGGGATCGCTCCGTCAGCAGGCCGATCCTTCGCTCTGCTCAGGATGACGCCGGTCCGCCCTGTTCACGCCCGCCCGTTCACCGTTGACCGTTCACCGTTTACCGATCACCACGGGACATTGCGATGGCGAAGAACTACACCGGCGTCGACTTCTACGACCTCGACTCGCTCTTGAGCGAAGAGGAACGCGCCGTCCGCGACACCGTGCGGGCCTGGGTCGACGAGCACCTGATGCCGATCATCGGGGACGCCTACATCGCGGGGAAATTCCCGAAGCAGATCATCCCGGGACTGGCCGAGATGGGGGTCTTCGGCGCCAACCTGCCGGAAGAGTATGGGTGCGCGGGACTTAACAACGTGGCCTACGGCCTCATCATGCAGGAGCTGGAGCGGGGGGACAGCGGGATCCGGAGCTTTGCCTCCGTCCAGGGAGCGCTGGTGATGTATCCGATCTACGCCTTCGGGTCCGATGAGCAGAAGAAGAAATGGCTGCCTCGGCTCGCCAAGGGGCAGGAGATCGGATGTTTCGGCCTCACCGAACCCGACTACGGCTCCAACCCTGGCGGGATGATCACCACCGCGAAGGAGACGAAGGACGGCTGGGTGTTGAACGGCGTCAAGATGTGGATCACCAACGGGTCGCAGGCCACCGTCGCCATCGTCTGGGCCAAGACGGGAGACGTGAACGACGCCAAGTCGATCCGCGGCTTCATCGTCCCCACCAACACGAAGGGCTTCACGGCCAAGGACCAGAAGGGGAAGCTTTCCCTCCGCGCCTCGGATACGAGTGAGCTCCACCTCTCCGACGTTCATCTCCCCAAGGACGCGATCCTCCCCAAGTCGGGCGGCATCAAGAGCCCGTTGATGTGCCTGACCCAGGCGCGTTACGGCATTGCCTGGGGTGCGCTCGGTGCCGCGATGGCGTGCTATGTCGAGGCGCTCGACTATTCGAAGCAGCGGGTGATGTTCGGCAAGCCGATCGGACAGACCCAGATCCAGCAGGTGCGCCTGGCGGAGATGCTGACCGAGATCACCAAGGCGCAGCTCCTGGTCCTCCAACTCGGCCGGTTGAAGGACAAGGGGACGATGACACCGTCGCAGGTGTCATTGGCCAAGCGGAACAACGTGAACATCGCCACCGACTGCGCCCGGGAAGCGCGCCGGCTCCTCGGCGCCAACGGGATCCTGGCCGAGTATCACTCGATGCGGCATATGGCGAACCTGGAGTCGGTGTACACCTACGAGGGGACCCACGACATGCACACGCTCATCCTGGGGCAGGAAGTGACGGGGTTGAGCGCGTTCTAGGGTAGGGCTAGGCGGACGTCCAAGGATGAGCGCCCCTTCCCCGCGTCTGCGCGGAAGGGGTCTGGTCGTTTGCCGTTGTCCGCGGCGGCCTATCCCTTGGGAAAGAGCCCCCCGATCATGCTTCCAACCACGAATCCCATGGCGGCTCCGAGAAGACCAAAGCCGATGGTACTTCCCGCACAGGTAGCATGCGGGGTGTCCGAGGTTGTGCAGACGTCGTTCCCGATTAATGCGCCCGTCACACCGACCACGATGGCACCGGCCCAACCAACTTCGCTGTGGTAATCCTTGGTCCGGCTGGCAGTATCGGAGATCACAGGAACTGGGGCGCTCAGCGTAAAGAGCCGCGAAGGTCGTGGACGTGGAATTCCGGCTGATGGCAGATGTGCTTGAATGGCGGTCGCCGCGGCCTGGCCGACGCAAGCGGGTGGGGTGAGGCCTCCGAGGATGGCGCCGACGATGGACGCGCGTGCGAGTATCAGCATTCTTAAAACCCCCAGTCCGAGAGCTTTGGGCTGTACGGATCGGTGTCTACGCCGCCAATGGTATAGGGTATCCATCCTCTGAATCGCCCACCGGTCCAGTAGCACTCGGTCTTCCCACTGCCGTAGTAGAGGTAGGAAGGATCCCGACTGGTAACGCAATCAATCGCCGGGTGGGCGCGGCTGCCAAGGTTGTACAAGTATCCCGCTGGAAGCCTAGCCGAAGTGTTGACGTTTTCGCACGTGTCGCTGCCGAGTGTCCCGCCGCTATTGCATTCGCTTTGTGTGTTGTAGTTCGCGTGCTTCCCTTCGGCAACGTAGGCTCGTGGATATGCTCCCGGATGGCTCGGATATTCGAGCTGCATGGGATACGGCCGTGCCGGGAAGCCGAGTGGCAGATATCGGGAGTATGTAGCAGGGCTATCGTGCTGAGAATAAATCGCGGCCCCTAGTATCCAGTGTTTGGTCGAGTAGCTGTAGTACACGTCGAGAACGATCGCCTCGGAATCGCCATTGTGGCCGTTGCACTCCACAGGCTTGTCCCAGATGAACGGAATCGATGGAATGCTGCATCCCCAGGTGTTGCTTCCGGCATCGCGATAGTATGAGATCAGGTATGCGATCACCACGGTGTCCGCGATGTACCGGCTGATTGGCCGGGCGGCCCAATATGGCTCGCGGCCAACTTCGTCCGCATCGGAATATCGCAGCTCGGGAGCGAACGCGAGCGCAAGGTTGGTCTCGCAGAAGTCTTCGAGGCCATCCTGGTCGGAGTCAGTGCCGTCGGTGCACATATCGGGTGTGATCCCGCTGCCGAGAAAGACTCCCGCCGAGTCAGGATGGGGATCCTGGTCTAGGCAGCCTAACTGGCAAAACGGGATGACCTTGGAGGCTTCAGGACCGGGGGGGGACGTCAGGGTGTCACTGCAAGCGACTGCGGCCATGAGGCCTATCACAAGGAATGCGACAACAGCATTTCGAGAGATTGACATCAAGGCTCCGGGGATGCGGGTTAGACGTCCGGGACACTCCTCGGGCACACGCGCTGTGCCCGATGCGTGAACCTCACCGCACTGGCCTTGCCGGGATACGCCTGAAATGCGTCAAAGTAGGTCCTTTTTGCGACATGGGTGCACACGCTCATCCTCGGCCAGGAAGTGACGGGGTTGAGCGCGTTCTAGAGGGACGTTGGTCGCCTGTCCAGAGCGCAGCGAAGGATTGGTCGTTGGCCTTTGGGGCGGCTGTCGTGGTGACAGCTGCCCCGCTTCCGCTCTACGACCCCTTGGGGATCAGGCCGCCGATGAGGCTTCCGGTGACCCAGCCCACGACCGCCCCAACGAGGCCAACGCCGAGGGCGTTGCCGACGCACGATCCGTGGTGGGTGTCCGAGGTCGAGCAGACATCAGATCCGATCAGCGCGCCGAGGATACCAACGGTACCTGCGCCCACCAGTCCCCCTTCGACGTGATAGTCACGCGCGGGTGGCCTGGGGGCCGTGTCAGGAAGGGTAAAGAGGCGGGACGCCTGGGGCCCGAGGGCGGGGCGGCCTTGTGCTTCTGCGGTGCCGGCAACGAAAATGGCGAGTACGATGATGCTCGTCGCGGTGCGCCGGACCGATCGGATCATCGTCATCGGTCAGAGCGACCCGACGATCCCGCCGAGGGCAAAGCCGACGGCTGCCCCCAGCAGGAGGCCGCTGAATCCCGACTGCCACTTCGCACCGCTGTTGCACCCATCGTCGCAGAATGCGGCTCCGGCCACCAGACCGAGGACTCCCACGATCCCGGCGCCCACGAGCGCCCCGTCGAGCGCCCCGTTCGATGATGTCGAATCGCGGGCCGGTTGGGACGGGATGCGGGTCGCCGGAGGGCGTTCCGGCGCCGGGCCGAAGAGTTTGGAGGCCGCCGGCTTCAGCGGTCGCGCCTGCGCCGCCGCGGGTGTGGCGGCAAGTACGGCGAGCAATGCAAGGGCCGTGAAGGCCCGCGGGAAGCCGGCAGTGGTCATCGTGGCCTCAGAAGGATTCGAAGAGGGAGCCGAGGGTGAGTCCGATCGCCGCACCGGTCGCGGCACCCACGAGGCCGCGGAGCGGACGCCCGCTCGCATCACAACTGTGGCACGCGGTGAACCCGGCCGCCAGTCCGAGAAGTCCTCCGAAGGCGGCTCCTGCCGCAGGGATCGAGCTGCCGCCCTGGTGGGTCGTGTCGCTCGCAACGCGGTCGGGCGCTTGCCAGATGCGGGATGGCGATGGGTGGGGAACACGCTGTGCGCTCGCAGTGGAGGCGCTCGCAATCATCAGCATTCCGGCGAGACCCTCAGAGTAACGCAGCATGGTGACTCCGTGAAGATATGGTGAGCGCCCTGACTGTGACGCGGCAGTACTTCGCCTCTACACAGTGCCACGCCGCCGGGCTATTTTGGGGCTCCGGAGTTGGTCGCTCAGCAGCACGCATCGGAGGCTGGTGTGAAGATCGCCGTCTGCATCAAGCGCGTCCCCGACATGGACATCCGGTTCTCGATCGCGCCGGACGGGAGATCGCTCAACCCCGGCGACTTGAAGTATGACATCAGCGACTTCGACGGCTATGCCGTCGAGGCCGCCCTGCAGTTCAATGAAAAGCAGGGCCCTGGGGAGGTCGTGGTCGTCTCCCTCGGTCCCGACGGCGCCCAGGAGACGATCCGCAAGGCACTCGGCATCGGCGCTGATCGCGGCGTGCTGCTCACCTGCGAGGATGCGCCCTTCGATGGAGCGGTGACCGCTGGCGCACTGGCGGGGGAGCTCAAGGATGGGGGGTACGACCTGATCCTCTTCGGTCGCGCCGCCAACGACACCGGGAACCAGTCCGTCGGCCCGATGACGGCGCAGCTCCTCGACCTTCCCTGCGTCACTGCCGTATCGAAGCTCGAGATCGCCGGTGGCAAAGGCTCGGCCCAGCGCCAGCTCGAGGGCGCGATCGAGGAAGTCGAATTCCCCCTTCCGGCGGTGGTCACGATCGATGAAGGGGTGGCCCGCCCACGACTCGCCTCGCTCAAAGGGATCATGGCGGCCAAGAAGAAGCCGCTCGAGGTCAAGCCGGCGCAGCTCGGCACGGCACACCTCACCATCGAGAAGATCGAACTGCCGCCGGAACGTCCTGCCGGGCGGATCATCGGTGAAGGAGCCGCGGCGGTACCGGAGCTGATCCGGCTCCTCCAGGACGAAGCGAAGGTGCTCTGATGGCGAACATCTTTGCATTCGCAGAAGCGCGGGGTGGGGAACTCCGGAAGGTGGCACTTGAGATCGTGGCTGCCGCGCGCCAGGCCGCCGATGCGACCGGTGGAGGGGAGGTCCACGCGATGCTCGTCGGCGCTCCCGGCATCGGGGCCAAGGCGCCACAGCTCGCCGCGGTGGGCGCCGACCTGGTGATCGTGGTGGAGCACGCGGCGCTCGATCGGTACAGCCCCGAGGGCTTCGCCGCCACTGCCGCAGCCCGCATCAAGGCCGGCGGGTATCGTGCGGCCTTCTTCCCGGCATCGGCGCAGGGGAAGGACCTCGCGCCGCGGGTGGCGGCGGTGTTGGGTGTGAGCCTCGCGTCCGACCTCACCAGTTTTGCGCTCGCCGCCGACGCGCTCACCGGCACCCATCCGACCCATACCGGCAAGATCATCACCACCATCAAGCTCACCGGCACGCCCGCCGTTGCCACGGTGCGGCCCGGCGCCGTGCGGGTGACGGGACAGCCGCGCGCTGGGAAGGTGGAAGCCGCCGCTCCCGCCATCGACCCTTCCAGCGCCAGGGTGGTCGTCAAGGCGCTGCGGAGCAGTGGCGAGGCCAAGCTCGACCTGGGCGAAGCGCCGGTGATCGTGAGCGGTGGCCGCGGGCTCAAGGAAGCGGCCAATTTCAAGCTGGTGGAAGACCTTGCCGCCGCTTTCGGCAACGGCGCGGTCGGCGCCACCCGCGCCGTCACCGATGACGGATGGCGCGATCCCTCCACCCAGATCGGCCAGACCGGACGGCTGGTGAGTCCCGATCTCTATGTAGCGGTCGGGATCTCCGGGGCGGTGCAGCATCTGGCTGGGATGCGGACCTCGCGCGTCATCGTCGCCATCAACCGCGACAAGGACGCCCCGATCTTCAAGCTCGCCAACTACGGCATCGTGGGCGACCTCTTCGAGATCGTGCCGGTGCTGATCGAGGCGGTGAAGAAAGCGCGGACGGGGCATTAGGGGTCGCGGGTCACAGGTCACCGGTCACAGGTCACAGGTCACAGGTCGCAAGGGCGCGAGGTAGGCGCCCTTCTCGTTGGCTATATTGGGGGGGCTATCAGCTAACAGCGAACGGCTATCAGCTATCAGCTATCGGCTATCAGCTAACGGCTAACGACCAACGGCTAACGGCTAACGGCTAACGACTAACGGCCGTCAGCCATCCATCCCGAACTCTCGCTCCGGCCCTTCCGTGACCACGATCCTCCCGCTCGCCCATCAGGCACCGCTCCCGCTCGACCGCCTCATCCTGCACGAGGCGCCGAGCGCGGAGGCCATCGAAATGGATGTGCTGTTCGTGGGGGCGGGGCCGGCGGGATTGTCCGGGGCCATCGAGCTGGCGCGACTCGCCAAACAGGCGGGGCGCGACGATCTCCAGATCGGCGTGCTCGAGAAGGCAGCGGGGCTCGGCGAGCACAATCTCTCGGGGGCGGTGGTCAACCCGCGCGCGTTCCGGGAACTCTTCCCCGGCCTCACCGACGCCGATCTTCCTTTCAGGCAGCAGGTCCGGAAGGAATCGGTCTACTACCTCACCGGTGGGAGCGCACTCCGCGTCCCCACGCCGCCCACGATGCACAACGCCGGCAACTTTTCCGCCTCGATCAGCGAGATGACCCGCTGGCTCGGCGCCCAGGCGGAGGCGCTCGGCGTCAACGTGTTCACAGGCTTCCCGGTGGACGCCCTCCTCGTCGAGGGGAACGCCGTGCGCGGGGTCCGGACCACGCCGTCGGGGCTCGATCGCGACGGCTCGAAGCGCGGCGACTACCAAGGCCCGACCGACGTGACCGCCAAGGTCACCATCCTGACCGACGGGACCCGGAGTCCGCTGGGCCAGGCGTGGCGGGCGTGGCAGCAGGTGCGGTCGCCCAATCCGCAGATCTTTGCCCTCGGCGTCAAGGAGGTATGGCAGGTCCCGCGGCCGCTCGACCGGATCATCCATACGCTGGGGTGGCCCCTGCCGATGGATGCGTTCGGCGGAAGCTGGTGCTATCCCCAGGGACCCGATCAGGTGTCGCTCGGTCTCGTGGTGGGGCTCGATTACCGCGACGCGGCCCTCGACGTCCATCAGTTGATGCAGCGGATGAAGACCCACCCGCTGTTCCGTGAGATCCTTGCAGGGGGGCAGCTGCTCGAATGGGGTGCCAAGACGATCCCGGAAGGAGGGTTCTACGCCCTGCCGGAGCGGCTTTCGGGCGATGGTCTCCTGATGGCCGGCGATTGTGTCGGCTTCGTGGACGTTCCTTCGCTCAAGGGGATCCACTACGCGATGCAATCGGGGATGTACGCGGCGCGCGCGGCGTTCAAGGCGGTGCAGGCGGGGACGCCCACCGCGGCGGCGCTCTCGTCGTACGATGCGGCCGTGCGCGCGAGCTATATCGTGAGCGACATGCGGCGTACGCGGAACATGCGCCTCGCCTTCAAGGACGGTTTCCTTGCCGGCGCGGCCAAGGCGGGGCTGATGACGGTGACGGGGGGGCGGTTCCCCGGTGGGCGGATCGCGATGCACGAGGACGCCGAGGCGGAGAAACGGGTGGGGCCAGCGGAGGCGTTCGTGCCGGACAACGTCGTCACGTTCGGCAAGCTCGATGCCGTGTTCAGGTCGGGGAACGCCACCCGTGACACCATCCCCCAGCATCTTGTGATCGGGCAGGACGTGAGCGGGGAGGTGGCGGATTTCTACAGCCATGTCTGTCCAGCGGGTGTGTACGAGCGAGCGGGGGAGGTGTTGCGGGTCAATGCGCCCAACTGCGTGGACTGCAAGGCGACCGACGTACTGGGGCCGAGGTGGCTGCCGCGTGAGGGGGGGAGCGGGCCCAAGTACCGGTTAATGTGATCGCGGGCGAACGCCCGCGATCATCCTGCCTGCCCTGAGCCTGTCGAAGGGAGGACGTTTGAGCGTTCGAAGGATCCCTGTGTCCTCTCCCCCCCGCGGAAAAGCGAAATGGTCGGTATCAGGCCCCACTAGTTCCCGAAGGCGCGTAGGCGTTGCGCTCCGCCCGGACGTCTGGCAGATTACCACGGAATTCAGGTGCGTGGGCCGCACGTCCCCCTTCAATTAGAATCTGCGGACAATGCCAGACACCAGCGACACTGTTGCCGGGGCGGGGCGATGGAGATCGCCCCTTGCCGGGCTGTGGGCGCCTTCGGCCGGCGATCTGCTCAATGTGAGCGCCGGCGGCGAGGTGCTCACCGCACGGATCCGGCTGCTGATGATCGGGCTCCTGTTCTGGATCCCGGTCCTGGAGCTCTTCGCCGGCGACGCGTGGTCCGATGCGATGGTGGGGTTCACGATCGCCGGGGTGGCCGCCCTGATCGGGCTGGCACTCCTCTGGCTTGTGAGCCGCGAAGTGAAGCAATGGTGGATCCCATTTGCCACCAGCGCCATCGATGTCAGCATCGTGAGCGGTGCGCTCCTCTACTTTGCGGTCTCGGGAGCACCGGCGGTCGCGGTCAACAGCAAGATCCTCTTCGAGGTGTACTTCCTCGCCATCGCAATGACCTGCCTGCGCTATGACCAGCGGGTCACGGCACTGGCGGGTGGGCTGGCGATCATCGAATACCTGCTGGTGATCTGGTGGGCCAGTACGCACTATGACCTCCACGGCCCGTTGGTGGCGGCGTCCACCTACGGGGCGTTCACCTGGGACACCCAGGCGGGCAGGATCATCCTGCTGTTCATCGCCACGTTGCTCGGCATCGCCAACGTGGGTCGAGCCCGGCGGTTGCACGAGCTCTCCACCAGCGACTCCCTGACCGGCCTGCACAATCGCGGCTACTTCGACGAGCGCTTCCGCGAGGAAGTGATCCGCGCCAGGCGCCACCACCGGGAGCTCTCGGTGGCGATGCTCGATGTCGACCGATTCAAGGTCTTCAACGACACCTGGGGCCACAGCGCCGGGGACATCGCGCTCAAGGAAGTGGCGGTGGTCATCCGGAAGGCCTTGCGCCAGACCGACGTGGTGGCGCGCTATGGCGGCGAGGAGATCGTGCTGATCCTGCCGGAGACACCGCCGGAATCGGCGGTGCGGAAGCTGGAGCACATCCGTCGCCTGGTGGCGGACATGTCGGTGCCGCTGGTGCGCCGGACCTTGCCGCCCGGCTCCCTCACGGTGAGCGCCGGCGTGGCGAGCGCTCCCGGTGATGGCGACGATGTCGACCAGCTCCTGGGCCGGGCCGACACCCGTCTCTTTGCCGCCAAGCAGATGGGACGGGACCGGGTGGTCGGTCCCGATCAGCACAGCGGCCTGCGGCCGAGCAGTGCGGAGTTCCGAGCCATCGTGGATTCCTGACCCTCCCCGAACGGAAGGCCTCCGCTCAGTCGTTGAGCGCCGCCGTCGCGTGGCGCCGTCCGGCCTCGACATCCACCTTGAGCAGCAGCACCGCCCCCACCGCGAAGAACAGGATCACGCTCAGGATGGCGCTCCGGCTCGACCCGGTGAGCCAGATGGCCGCCGCGAAGAAGAGCGGCCCGAAGATCCCCGCCACCTTCTCGAACACGCTGAACAGGCCGAAGAACTCCCCCGACCGGGCCGGCGGGATGAGCGACGCGAAGAGCGAGCGGGAGAGCGCCTGCGTCCCCCCCTGCACGGTCCCGACGAGGAGTGCCAGCACCAGGAACTGGGTGCCGGTCCGCATGAAGTACCCCAGCACCGCGATCACTCCGTAGACGGCCAGGCCGAGGAGGATGGCGCGCTTGCTGCCGATCCGCCCGGCGAGGGCGCCGAAGAGGAAGGCACACGGGATGCCGACGAACTGCACCAGCAGGATCGACCCGATCAGTGCGCTCTGCCCGATCCCGATCTCGGTGCCGTAGGCGGTGGCCATCTTGATGATGGTCTGGATCCCGTCATTGTAGACGAGGAAGGCGGCCAGCAGGATCCCGGCCTGCGGATAGCGCTTGAGCAGCGTCCAGGTGTGCGCCAGCTGACGGAAGGCGGAGCGGACCGGCTCCCGGCGCGCCGATCCCGGCGTGGTGATGGCGGGCTCGGGCATCCCGCGGAGCGACACCACCGTGAACGAGAGCCACCACACCGCGACCGACACGAAGGCCAGCCGGGTCGGCAGCGTGGCCTCACTCGGTGTGAGTCCGGGACCGCTCGGCAGCCCGAAGAGGCCCGGCCTGAGGATCCAGCCGAGGTTGAGCGCCAGCAGCAGGCCACCACCGACGTAGCCCAGGGCGTAGCCGGCCGTCGAGACCCGATCCATCTCCTCCGGTGCCGCCACGTGGGGCAGCATCGACTCGTAGAACACGAAGCTTGCCGTGCCCGCCACGAGCACGATCGCGAAGAGCCATGACGCGAGCGTCAGGTCGCCGCGCTCGATCCACCACATCCCGCCGCACGCCAGGACACCGATGGCCACGCAGCTCGCGAGGCCCCGCTTCTTGATCGGCGCCTGGTCCGCCAGTGCGCCGAGCAGGGGCGAGATCGCGGCGGCCACCGCGAGTGCCGCACTGCTCACCCACGCCAGCCGGGCGGTCGCCGCCGGGCCCGGCGTGTTGGCGGCCGCCACCTTCACGAAGTAGATCGGAAAGATCGCGGTGGTGATGGTGGTGATCATCGCGGCGAACGCCCAGTCGTAGAGCGCCCACGCGCGCAGCTCGGGCCGGTGGAGGCCGAGTGCTTCGAGCCACCGTCGCGGGCGGGGGGCGCTCACTCGCGGGCCGGAGCCGGGTGTCGGAGGGAGAGCGCCACCGCCCCGGCGAGCACGCCGACGATGACGCCGAGCGACAGGCCGATCGGGATGTGCAGGAAGGGGGTCGCCGCCATCTTGAGGCCCACGAAGAGCAGCACGATGGCGACACCGGACTTGAGGTGGCGGAACGTGTCGAGCAGGCCCGCCACCAGGAAGAAGAGCGCCCGGAGTCCCAGGATGGCAAAGACGTTGGAGCTGTAGACGATGAACGGATCGCGGGTCACGGCAAAGACGGCGGGAATGCTGTCGATCGCGAAGACCAGGTCGGTCCATTCGATGGTAAGGAGTACCAGCAGGAGCGGCGTGAGCCGCCAGCCTCGGTGCCCGCGGACCACGAACCGGTCACCCTCGAAGGCGTCGCCCACGGGGAGGATGCGCCGGACCAGCCGCACGACGGGGTTCCGCCCCGGCTCGATCCGCTCCTCCGTGCGCGTGAGCATCTTCCAGCCGGTGAACACGAGGATGCCGCCGAACACCCACGTGATCCAGCTGAAGCGCTGCAGCAGCAGCGCACCGCCCAGGATCATCACCGCCCGGAGGACGAGGGCGCCCAGGATCCCCCACTTGAGCACCTTCGGCTGGAGAGCGGCCGGCACGGCAAAGTACTGGAAGACGAGGATGAAGACGAAGAGGTTGTCGACGCTGAGGCTGAGTTCGATCAGGTACCCGGTGTAGTACTCGAGCATCGCCTTCGACCCTTCCCGCCCGAGCAGGAAGAGGCCGAAGAGGAGCGCCAGCGCCACCAGCGCCCCGAACCAGCGCCCCGCCTCGGCAAGGGTGAGCACGTGGCTCTTCCGGTTGACCACGAAGAGGTCGAGGACCAGGAGCACGACCACGACCAGCGTGAATGCGCCCCACACGACAGGGGGGTGGTGACCAAGGTCGAAGGACATCAGAATCCCGGCGCTTCCTGGTGTTCCGACCCCTCCAGCAGCATCACCTGGAGCTCGGCCCCGGCCGGGGTCTGGTGCTGGCCTTCCGGCACGATCAGGAGCGCATTGGCAGCGGCCATCGAGCTCAGGACGCCGGAGCCCTGCGGTCCGGTGAGGCGAGCCTCCAGGTGCTCCCCCCGATCGGTCAGCACCGCCCGCAGGAAATGTTGCAGCCGGGGCGTGAGCGTGATGGATTCGACGGTCCGGGCCACCCGACAGCGCCGGAACGGCGACCGATGACCTGCCATTTTCCGGATCGCGGGTCGAACGAAGAGCTCGAACGTCACCATCGCGCTCACCGGATTGCCGGGCAGGCCGACCCACGGGATCCCGGCGACCGATCCGGCCGCTACGGGTCCCCCGGGCCGGATCCGGGCCCGCCAGAAGTCGATGGTGCCGCCGGCGGCCTGCACCGCGGGGCGGACATGGTCGTGATCACCGACGCTCACGCCGCCGGCGGTGACGATGAGGTCCGCATCCGCGGCGCGCGCCAGGTGCGCCCGGATGCCGGCCACGCTGTCCGGTGCAATGCCGAGGTCGATCGGTTCGCCGCCCGCCTCGCGGACGAGGGCCAGCAGCGCGTGGGTGCTGGCGCTCCCGACCTTCCGGCCGCTCAGAATCTCCTCCGGACGGTCGATGTCCACCACTTCATCACCGCTGCAGAGGATCGCGACCCGGGGCCGTCGTATCACCATCGGCGCCGCCTCCGCGAGCGCCGCCAATACGCCGAGGTGCGCCGGGGTGAGCCGGGTGCCGGCCGTGACCGCGAGGACGCCCCGCCGGAGATCCTCTCCCGCCTGGCGGACGTTGGCTCCCGCGTCCCGGCCGTTCAACACCAGGATGGCGTCACCATCGGGGGCGGTGTCCTCCTGGCGCACCACGCTGTCGGCGCCGAGCGGCACCTGGCTCCCGGTGAACAGCCGGGCACACTCGCCGGCACCGACGGCGCCCGCCGGGGTGGTGCCGGCGGGGATCCGATCGATGATCCGCAGCCGGACCGGTGCGCCTGCCGACGCATCCCGGATGTCCGCGGCCCGCACGGCGTAGCCATCCATCGAGCTGTTGCGATGGGGCGGGAGGTCGATCGGGCTCGCCAGATCCTCCGCCAGCACGAGCCCCAGGGCATCGTCGAGCGGTATCCGGAGGGGCGGCTGGCGTTGCACGGCGGCCAAGACGCTGAGCGCCGCGTCACGGGCGGAAAGGGGATCCGGGTGGGTCACGTGGGGGAGGATACGGGGGCCGTGGGCGAAGCGGAAGCGCGGACCCGAGGTGGCGACTAGTACCGATGGCCTCGTCGCTTCTCGAGGACCATTTCATAGCTCAGGCTGAGCGAGAAGAGGTGGGTGGCCCGCATTGCCACCGGCGGCATCCCGTTCGGGTCGGGAGTGGGCTGGATCCCGGTCGGATGCTCCAGGAACACGACGTTGTCACGTGCCTCGAGCCGGAGCTGGGAGCTCCGCCCGGCCGGAGCGGTGAATCCGACGCCGAATGACAGCGTTGGCGTGATCGCGCGCGGGCTCGCGTCGCCGAAGATGTAATAATCGGCCTCTTCCGTCGTAGGGGTGATCCAAGTCCCGATCATCCGGATGGGGCTGTTGAGGCTGATGTTGACGCCGGCGTTGACGCGGAGATAGGGCGACACGTCGCTGGTGACCCAGGGACGGACGACGCCGCCAATGGTGACGGTCACCGCGGTGCCGTCGTGGCCGCGGCCTTGGACATTCTGGCAAATCTGCTGGGCTTCGCCGAAGCTGTGGTTGGTCCTCAGGGCGCAGGAATCGTCGTAATGGAGTCCCAGGAACTGCACTTCGCCGATGATGCCCCACTGCTGGGTAGGGAAATATGCGCCGCTGAAGCTCACGCCCAGCTGGGCTCCGATGCGCCGGCCCACGGTCGCGGTGTCGACATTGGCCGCCCGGTCGATGATCGGCTGG
>DASSGV010000082.1:0-2977 GCA_035693225.1 Gemmatimonadales bacterium
ATCCTCAAGATCGGCGACGAGGACCTGTACATCCAGATCGCCCGGATGACCGGCGAACAAGGGAAGCTCCTCCCCCTCGTCTGCGAACTCGGTATCTGCGACACCAAACCCCCGCTCCTCTTCTGGCAGGGGATCGCCGCCACCGACTGGGGCCACTGGTGGAGCCTCTGGGCCCTCCGCTTCCCCACCGTCCTGTACACCGCCGCCACCGCGTTCCTGGTCGGACTCCTGGCCACCAAGCTCGCCGCCGATCGGCGCAAGGGATGGCTCGCGGCCCTGCTCTTCACCGGCGCCGCTTCGACCTTCCAGTACGGCCGACCCTTCCTCACCAACCAGCCCGAGACCTTCTGGCTCTTCCTGCCGGTGGTGCTCCTGCTCGCCTTCGGCGAGCTCTCCTGGCCGGTGGTGGTGATGTGCGGCGTGAGCCTGGGGATCGGCGCACTCTACAAGTCGTTCGTCCTGGTGATCCCGGTCGCCGCGGCGTTCGCCCTCATCCAGTGGCGCCGACGCGGCTGGGACCTCGTGGCCACCCTGCGGCGGGACACCGGACGGCTGGCCGCGATGGCCGGCATCGGCCTGGCACTCTTTGCGCTCTGGTTCCTCTTCGACCCCTACCCCGGACGGATCCTCCACCAATTCGTGCTCGGGGAGAACGTCGGCAAACTCTCGCGCGGCAATTACCTGAAGGACCTGGTGACGGGTCACTACAACGCCATCACCGTCATCTGGCTCGGCGACCTCGTGAACTTCGGCACGCTGGCGCCGGCGCTGGCGGGGCTCGTCGGCGTCACGCTGCTGGATCGATGGCGCCGATCGGCGGCACGCGGATCCGACGGCAAGTTCCTGCCGAAGCGCGAGGAGGTCGGCGATTACCAGGGATCGACACCGGTGGTCGACCCGAAGGCGCCGCTCACCGCGGCCGAACGCGACCTGTGGTGCTATGTGCTCGGATTCCTCATCATCTACACCATCCCGCACCAGCGGCAGGAGAACTACATCCTGCCGACGGTGGCGGCGCTGGCGGTGCTGATGGCGCTCCGCTGGGAACGGATCCCGGGCTGGCTCCTCCGGATCTCGGGGGTGTTGGCCACGGTGATGGTGGGTGGGCTCGCGTGGCTCATGCTCGGATTGCCCGCCGCCGTACCGGACGTGTCGTACGCGCCGTGGCAGCTGGGGGCACTGGCGATCCTGCTGCTGCTGGCCATCTCCAGCGTCGCCGGGCGCGATGCCGGGATCCGGTGGCGGCTCCCCGCCGCGGTCGCGGGCACCTGGTTCGCACTGGGGCTGGCGCTGGCGCCCTTCGACGGCCCCTTCCTCCCCGCCCCCGGAAGTCCCGGTCTGGCCGCCATCCGGGATCGGACGATCCTCTTCCCATCCACATTCCTGATGCGACACGAGCGCTTTCGGTTCGATGTTCCCGGATCCCAGGTCGCTCCGTACGATCCGCGCGACAGCGCTGCCACCGACTCGCTGGTCCGGCAGGGTCGGCTGATGGCGCTCACCATTCCGCTGGACGGCGCACCGCCCGCGGGACACCGTACATACGCCCAACGCCTCGACCTGCGGACCCGCATCCCCGGCAACGACGTCCGCCAGATCATCCTGGACCGACGCTTCGACCTGCTGGTCCGTCGATTGGTCATCATCGAGGGACCAGACGTACTTACTCCGTGACGAAGGGGCATATGTCTAGAGCTATCGGCTATCAGCTATCGGCTATCAGCAGGCGGTTATCAGCTATCGGCTATCAGCTATCAGCTATCAGCAGGCGGCTGTCAGCGATCGGCCTTCGACGGCCGGCGATGCGGTACGTGGGCGCGCTGCTCATTGCCCTCTCCGTCTCGGTGCCGCCGCGCCTCGCCGCCCAGGCCCACAAGGTGGTGCTGGTTTCGCTCGACGGGTTCCGGGCCGATTATCTCGAACGCCCCGAAGCGGCGCACCTGCGCGAGCTCGCCAAGGAAGGGGTCCGGGCGGCCTGGATGCGGCCGTCGTTCCCGTCGCTCACCTTTCCCAACCACTACGCGATCGTCACCGGCCTCTACCCGGAACACCACGGTATCGTCGGCAACTCGATCCTCGACTCGACGCTCGGCCGCTTTTCCCTCGGTGACAGCGCCGCCAACGTCGACCCCCGCTGGTGGGGCGGCGAACCGATCTGGGCCACCGCCGAGAAACAGGGGAAGCGCGCGGCGGTCTTCTTCTGGCCCGGCTCGGAGGCGGGACAGGGGGGTGCGCGCCCCGAGTTCTGGCGCCACTACGACGGGCGGGTGCCGTTCGACGCCCGCGTCGCCCAGGTGCTTGCCTGGCTCGGCATGAAGAACGACTCGGCACCGCAGTTCATCGCCGTGTATTTCAGCGAGCCCGATCATGCCGGACATACGTTCGGCCCCGACTCACCGCAGGTGAACAGTGCCATCGCCGAAGCGGATGGAGAGATCGGAAAGCTGATGGCCGGGATCGACTCGATGAGGATGCACGATCAGGTCGATCTGATCGTCGTATCGGACCACGGGATGGCGGCCACCAGCCCCGAGCGCGTGGTGTACCTCGATGACTACGTGCCGAATGACTGGTACACGCTGACCGAAGGAGGCGCTGGCGCGCGGATCGCGCCGAAGCCGGGATACGCCGACAGCGTGTATCGCCGGCTCAAGAACGCCAACCCGCACCTGCAGGTGTACTGGAAGGCGGATGTCCCGGCGCGATTCCACTATGACTCGAACCCGCGCATCCCTGCCATCGTCGCCATCGCGGATGAAGGGTGGTATGTCACGACGCACGCGTACGTCCAGCGCCGCCCCTTCGATATGCGTGGCGAACATGGCTACGACAACGCCCTGCCGGATATGCGGGCCATCTTCGTGGCACGGGGACCCGACTTCAAGCGCGATACGGTCGTGGGCGGCTTCCAGAACATCCACGTCTACGACCTGCTGGCTCGGCTCCTGCACGTGACACCCGCGCCGAATGACGGATC
>DASSGV010000083.1:0-8596 GCA_035693225.1 Gemmatimonadales bacterium
GGGGGATCTCCTCGGCAGCGGCACCATCTCCGGGCCTGAGAAGGAGAGCCGCGGCTGTCTCCTGGAAATGACCTGGCGCGGGAAGGAGCCGATCTCGCTCCCGAGCGGCGAGACCAGGAAATTCCTCGAGGATGGCGACGACGTGATCTTCCGCGGATGGTGCGAGAGGCCGGGGTACGCGCGGATCGGATTCGGGGAGTGTAGTGGGCGGATAGGCGCGTAAGGCGCGTGAACTGCCGCGTGAGGCACGTGCCGCTTCAAGAGCTGTCATCCCGAGCGGAGCTGCCTGCCCCGAGTCTGGCGAAGGGAGGGATCTTCTCCAAGTGCTTCCGAGGCCGACTGCAAGCCACCGGGTGGTGTTGAGAAGGTCCCTTCCTCGCGCCGGTCACGTCCTTCGCTGCACTCAGGACAAGCAGATGACTCCGCCGTCGTCCGGCTGCCGCTTACATGTCCCGCTTCTACCCCCTCGCAATTCCCCCCTTTTTACTTTTCACTTTTCACTTCTCACTCCCCGTTAACCCCGGATTTCGCCGACCGTTCGATTATTGGTCACCTGATTCGATGGAATTCCTGCCGTTTTTCACCCTTTGACCCATTGCTAAGTTATTGTAAAGTCACAAACTTATCTCCGTCCTGCCGCGGAGTGAGCGATGGCCAAACGCAAGGCGACGAAGACCAGGACGTCGAAATCGGGAAAGGCCTCCGGGCCGCACGCAAGTGCACCCAAGGCACCGTCAGCTGCGCCGGATTTCCAACTGCTGTTCGAGCAGTCCCCCGACATCCTCCTCGTGCTCCTTCCGGATGCACCTCGGTTCACGATGGTGGGCGCTACCCGCAGCCGGTTCGACGCCACCAGCACTACGCGGGACACGATCGGCAAGGGACTCTTCGAGGTCTTTCCCGATAATCCCGATGACGGTGAAGCTTCCGGCACCGCCAATCTCCGCGCCTCCCTCGAGCGCGTCCTCAAGACCCGCGCCCCCGACACGATGGCGGTGCAGAAGTACGACGTCCGCGACGATCAGGGCGCGTTCGTCACCCGCTATTGGAGTCCGCGCAATATTCCGGTGCTCGCCGCCGACGGCTCGGTGCGCTACATCCTCCACCGCGTCGAGGAAGTGACGGAACTGGTCCACCAGGACGAACGCGGCGAGGAACTCCGCGACCAGAACCGGGCAATGAAATCCGAGGTCATCGCGCGGAGCCGGGAGCTGGCCACTGCCATCGACGAACTGCGGCGGGCCAACACCGCCCTCGGTGAACTCGACCAGGCCAAGACCGCCTTCTTCAGCAACGTGAGCCACGAGTTCCGCACGCCGCTCACCCTGATGCTCGGCCCGCTCGAGGATCTCCTCAGCGACTCGGCATTCCCGCTCGCGCCGGGCCAGCGGGAGCGGGTCCAGCTGGCGCACGCCAGCGCACTCCGCCTCCTCAAGCTCGTCAACGCACTGCTCGACTTCTCCCGGATCGAAGCGGGACGCCTGCGAGCACACTTCGCACCCACCGATCTCTGCGCGGCCACCCTTGAGCTGGCGGGAATGTTCGAATCGGCGGCCCAACGTGCGGGCCTCGCGCTCATCATCAATTGCCCGCCGCTGTCGGGGCCGGTCTGGATCGACCGCGATCTCTGGGAAAAGATCGTCTCCAACCTCATCTCCAATGCCCTCAAGTTCACCTTCACCGGGAAGATCGTCGTCCAGCTCAAGGAAGGCGCCGGGCAGGTCTCGCTGTCGGTCTCCGACACCGGCGTCGGCATCCCCCAGGCGGAGCTCGACAAGGTCTTCGATCGATTCCATCGGGTGCAGGGGGTGGTCGGCCGGAGCCACGAAGGGAGCGGGATCGGCCTGGCACTGGTGCGGGAGCTGGTGGAGCTCCACGGCGGGACCGTGCGGGTCAGGAGCACCATCGGCAAGGGGACCACGTTCACGGTCGAGATCCCGAAGGGATTTGCCCACCTCCCGGAGGACGCGATATCGCGGGAAGCGCCTCAGCCGCGCCCGGCGACCGCCCCCTCGGCGTCTGTGGCGGAGACGGAGCGGTGGGCCGCAGCGGGGAGGCCGGATGCGGATCGTGGCGCGCGGAATGTCGAAAGGCACGGGCGGGGGCGCCGATCATCGCCACCCGGTCCGCCGTTCACTCCGCAGCGGTCCCATGCGCTCGTCGTCGACGACAACCCCGACCTCCGGCGCTACATCACCGAACTTCTCGACTCGACCTACCGGGTGACGACCGCCGGCGACGGCGTCGAAGCGCTGGAGCAGATGCGCGTCGAGCGACCCGACATCGTGCTGAGCGACGTGATGATGCCTCGGCTCGACGGGTTCGGGCTCCTGCGCGCTATCCGCGGGGATCCCAAGCTTGCCACCGTGCCGGTGGTCCTCCTCTCCGCCCGCGCCGGGGAGGAATCGGCCATCGAAGGGCTCGACGTCGGCGCCGACGATTACCTCACCAAGCCCTTCTCCGCGCGCGAGCTCCTGGCGCGGGTGCGCACCCATATCAAGCTCGCCAATGCCCGCCACGAGTTCATCGCCCGGTTGGAACAGGTCAACCGGGAGCTGGAGGCGTTCAGCTATTCCGTCTCCCACGATCTGAAGAATCCGCTCTTTGCCGTCTCGGCGCTGAGCGAAGCGTTGCAGGAGGATTACGGGGACCGGCTGAACCATCGAGGCAACGAGTATGTCTCCATGATCCGGAGCTCCGTGCGCCAGATGGACCAGCTCGTCGAGGCGCTGCTGGGACTGTCGCAGGCGGCCCAACGGGAACTCAGGCGGGTGGAGGTGGACGTGTCCCGCCTTGCCGCCGATGTGGCGCGGCGCCTGGAGCAGCGGGCCGATGCGGCGGGACGGAAGGTCGAGATCGCGATCGATCCGGCGCTCACCATCGAGGGAGATGCCGGGCTCCTCACCGCCGTCTTCGAGAACCTGATGGGGAATGCCTGGAAGTTCACCGCCAAGACCGCCAGCGCGCGGATCGAGATCGGTGCGGAAGAACGGGACGGGGTGCGGGCGTACTACGTGCGGGACAACGGGCCGGGGTTCGACGCGAGCCAGGGCCAGGATCCCTTTGCCCCGTTCCAGCGGCTGCACGGCAAGGATGAGTTCGAGGGCCACGGCATCGGCCTCGCTACCGTGCAACGCATCATCCACCGCCACGGTGGGCGGGTCTGGGCGGAATCGGAGCTCGGCAAAGGCGCGACGTTCTGGTTCACGGTCGAGAAGGCATAGCGGCAGCGACCACTCGTTGGCGCGGGGAGAACGCCTGGGACGCCTGGACCAGGGTTCGGAGGATCCGGGAAGCTGCACCGGGTTTGAGCTCAAGCTCAGCTGTCGAATCAAGGGCGGTGTGCGGACGCTGCTCATTCGCTGACGCACCACCCGCTCCACCCGCCGCTTCATCACCCGCTATTTTCCCGGCGTGCCCACCCGCTTCCTCGCCCCCCTCTACTCCGTCTGGCTCATGCGCTACGTGGATCTTCCCGCCAAAGAGCGCGCGAAGTTCCCCGGCAGCAATCTTCCGGTGAAGGGCACCTGCAATGGCGTGTCCTTCCGGGGCACGCTCGTGCCTCGGGCGGGGGGCGGGCTCCGGGTCGCGATCAACGCCGCCACCCGGAAGGCGGCGGGAAAGGTGGACGCCGGGGACAAGGTGGCCATCACCCTCGTCCGCACCGGCGCACATCCACTCCCACAGATGCCGAAGGAACTGGCTGCTGCCCTCGCTGCGGTGCCCGGCGGTCGGATGGCGTGGGAGGAACGGACCCGCAGCTGGCGGCGCCAGGTCCTGCTCTACCTGACAGAGAGCAAGGATCCCGACGTCCGCGCCAGGCGGGCGCACCTGGTGCTCAAGCGGCTGGGGTACTGAATTGAGAAGTGAAAGATAAAAAGTGAAGAGTGAAAAGGGGGCGCTCCGATCGCACCCGCGCCCCTCTTCACTCTTCACTCTTCACTCGTTACTGCAGCAAGGTCGCCATCTTCTCGAAGCTCCCCGTCCACCCGTGCTCGTGGCTCTTGACCTGGTCGCCGTTCGCAAAGCGCTCGTGCAAGAGGGTCATCTCGGTCCCGCCATCCTTCTCCTTGAGCGTGACCGTGATGAGGGTGTCGGTCGCGTCGCCGTTCTCCCACTTCCAGGAGAGGACTACCTTCTCGCCGGGGACGAGCTCCTGATACTTTCCCGCCACGATCCATTGGCTGCCGGCGGCCCCCATCCCCTCTCCGGTCGATTCCATCACGACCCGGTAACTCCCGCCTACCTTGCCGTCGGCGGTGGCGCTCCGGACCACGGTGCCCTGCGGACCCATCCACTGCTTCAGGAGCTCAGGCCGGGTCCACGCCTCGTACACCTTCTGGCGCGGCGCCTTGATGAACTTGGTCATCGTGAGGGCCGTCGCTGCTGCGGTCGCGGTCATGCGTCCTCCCGTTCAAGGAATGTCTTGAGTGCATCGAGTTTCTCGGACCAGAACTGTTCGTAGAAGCGGAGCCATTCGTCCGCGCTCCTGAGTGCCGCCGGGTTGAGGGTCATCAGGTGGAAGCTCCCATCCCGCCGGCGGTCGATCAGCCGGGCGCGTTCGAGGACCTTCAGGTGCTTGCTCACCGCCACCAATGACATCCGGTGCGGCTTGGCCAGCTCCCCCACCGACCGCTCTCGGCGCGAGAGGTCCCGCAGGATGGTCCGGCGGGTCGGGTCGGCCAGGGCGTGGAACACCAGGTCGAGGTCGTAGCGGCGGGCACGGGATGATTTAACCATATGGTTAAGTGTAGGGGCTCGGGTGGCGGGCGTCAAGGGGGGCGATGGAATGGAGACATCGAGACGGGAGAAACCGCAGTGAGGAGGGAGGAGACGAGGAGGGGAGCGGGAAGCGAGAATGGGGAAAACGGGGGGTCGAAGCGGGGCGACGGGAGCCCCCCCGCCCACGGAACCTTCCCGAGAGAACGAAGTGACCGAGGGACCTGCCTCCTGCGTCGGGAAGGTTCCCCGTGCTTTCACGCGCCCACGCGGCTGTTCACGCGGCAGTCCACGCGCCCGTCCGCCTGTGCTCCCCGTTTACCTTTTACCCTTCACCGTTCACCGCTGGAGCTCCTCGTGTCGATCACCATCCCCCGCCCCGCCGAGTCGGAGTACAAGCCCTTTTATCACACCTACATCTCGATGGTCCCCGACGGCGATCTCCTGAAGACCCTGGCCGATCAGTTCGAGGCGCACGCCAAGGCGCTGGCCCAGGTCCCCGCCGACCGGGAACAGCACCGCTACGCTCCCGACAAGTGGACCGTGGCGGAGGTCGTCGGCCACCTGGCCGACTCGGAGCGGGTCTTTGCCTACCGGATCCTCCGCTTTGCGCGGAACGACGCCACTCCCCTTCCGGGGTTCGACGAGAAGGCATGGACTCCCGCCAGCAACTACGCCAAGCGCCGCCTGGCGGACGTGGTGGCGGAGTTCCGCGCCGTCCGTCAGGGAACGCTCGCACTCCTGAAGGGGCTCGGGCCCGAAGCGCTTATCCGGACCGGCACCGCCAACAACAGCCCCGTTTCGGTGCGGGCCCTGGCGTACACCATCGCCGGCCACGAGCGCCACCATATGAAGATCCTGAAGGAGAGGTACGGGATCGGCGCGTGAGCGCGTGGGCGGGTGAGTGCGTGAAGTGCCGCATGAACCGCCGCGGGGGCGCGTAAGTCGCAGATGTCACCGGGACGTCATCCCGAGGGAGCCACGCGACCGAGGGATCTTCTCAACAGGTTTTTGGAGAAAGCGGCCAAGCTCGATACCGGCGGAAGAGATCCCTTCCTTCGGCAGGCTCAGGACAAGCGTTACGCTCGGGAAAGTTCCGCTACTTTTCAGCCTCCTTGCGCCGTACACGGCTGACCCGCACCTTACGCCGCGATTCATCGACCATCCGCCTTATCCGTCCCACGTACCTCCCCGGGAGCCCCCCTGATGCCGACCCCGTCGATCGACACCCTGCTCGCCGAGTCCGTGGAACGCTGGAACTTGCTGAACCACCCGTTCTACCGGTCGTGGAGCGCGGGGACCCTGCCAGTCGAGGCGCTGGCCTGCTACGCCCGCGAATATGGCGCCTTCGTCAGGCTCCTCCCCCTGGGATGGGAGACGCAAGCGGACGCCGAGACGGCAGCCGAAGAGCGGGAGCACGCGGATCTCTGGGGTGACTTTGCCGCAGCGCTCCATACCATCGTCGGCACGCCGGCACTCGCCCAGACGCAGGCCCTCTGCGACTCGGCCTGCGCCCTCTTTGCCGAACCCGCCACGGCAATGGGCGCCCTCTACGCCTTTGAGGCGCAGCAGCCGCCGACGGCCACCTCCAAGCTCGATGGCCTCCGACAACACTACACCCTGGGTCGGAAGGCGGAGGTCTATTTCCAGAAACACACCGCCAACCAGCACGAGGCGCGGAAACTCCTCGCCAGGATCGAGGCCCTGGGCCCCGCCGACCAGCAACGCGCCCGCACCGCCTGCGACCAGATGGGTCAGGCGCTCTGGAACGCGCTCTCCGGCATCCACTCGCCCGCGGGTGACATGTAAGACCGTCGTGATCCCGGCTCTTTCGGAGTTCACCATGCGCGTACGCCTCTTCGCCACCACTGCGTTGCTCATCCTGTCCGCCCCACTCGCCGCGCAGACGGTGACGGAGCAGACGACCGGCACCGGAGCTGAATTTCGCGGCCTCATTGCGGTGGACGCGAACGTGATCTGGGCGAGCGGCAGCGGCGGGGTGGTGGCACGTACGACGGATGGCGGCACGCATTGGCTGGTGGACACGATCCCGGGTGCCGCCGCCCTCTTCCTCACGGACATCTCCGCGTTCAACGGACGCGAGGCGTGGGTCGTGGGGACCAATTTCCGCGGCGGGAGCGCCGCCATATTCCACACCGCGGACAGCGCCCGCACCTGGCATCAGGAGTGGGCACTCACTGATCCGAAGATCTTCCTCGACGCCGTGGCCTTCGCCGACCCGGAACACGGCCTCGCCGTGAGCGACCCGATCGACGGCAAGGCCACCCTCTTCCGCACCGAGGACGGTGCCACCTGGACGCGCATCGACCCGGCGCTCTTCCCCGCCGTCGAGCCCGGCGAAGCCTCCTTCGCTGCGAGCGGCACCGCGCTCACCCTCCGCGGCCGGGAGGCCTGGTTCGTGACCGGTGGCGGCGCCAAGGCCCGCATCTTCCATTCTCCCGACTTCTCCGCCCCGTCCCCCGCCTGGACGGCGACCGAGTCTCCGATCACCGCCAATGCCACCACCGGGCTCTTCGGCGTGGCTTTCCGCGACGCACTCCACGGGATCGCCCTCGGCGGCGACTACCAGCATCCGGCGGATCCGGGCGCGAACGCCGTCGCCACGAATGACGGGGGAGCGACCTGGACCCTCGCCGGTCGGACCGTACCGGTCGGTGTCCGGTACGGCGTCGTCTTCGCTCCGGGGACCACGACGCTCCTCGCGCCTGCGCCGAGCGGTACGGGGGTCTCTTTCGACGATGGGAAGCACTGGCGGGTGCTCGATCCCGCGAGCGCCAACACCGCCGCCTGTGCCAATGCCAGCACCTGCTGGCTGGCGGGCGTCAACGGGCGCGTGGCGAAGGTGATCCTGCCCTGACCGTGGCACCACCCCTCGGTGCGCTCCGTGGTCCCGCTCTCGCGTCGAACGGCGGAGTCCGTCTCCGCAACTTGTCAAGACCTCCTTGCGCACACGGGGCCGATTTCGTAATTAGTCCCGCGTGCTGATCGACCTCGTCCCCGAATTCCTCGACATCCTCGCCGCTCCCGATCCCGTCGCCGCCTACGGCGACTACCTCGATCGGCATCGTGCCGTCCTCGCTTCCTACTGGCACAACTACGTTCTCGACCTCGAGAGCCCCCACGCCGAAGGGGTCATCGCGCACGCGCTCGCCGCGGACCGCAGCGACCTGCGTGATCTCCTCGCTCGCTTCGACATCCGCCGCCTGGTGGACGATGCCCTCGCCCGCAGTGACGACCTCCTGCAGGCGGATCGCCCCACCGATTGCTTCCTGATGGTCGGGTTGGGGGGAGCCAATGCCGGCGAGCTCGTGGTCCGGGGGCGCGGGGCCATCTTTCTCTGCCTGGAGCACTTCACCGGTCGCGCCAACCCCACCACGTTCGGCCTGGGGCTCGCCCCGGAGCTCCTGCCGCTCTGGACCGGCCACGAAGCGGCCCACGTGGTGCGATATACCTCCGCCACCAGCGCCAGCGAACTCAAGCGCCTGGTGGATGATGCCGGCGGCAGCTACGACTACTGGGCCACCGGGAGCCGGGCCACCCTCCGCGAGCTCCTGGTCAACGAAGGGCTCGCCGTTCACGCCGCCCGTGCGGTATCGCCGGGACTCGATGCCGCCGCGTACTTCGGGTACACCCGCCGGCAATACCACCGCCTGCGGGAGCTGGAGGCGTTCCTCCGCCACGTCACCGAGCCCGATCTCGAGGAATCGGCGCTGGGACTTCGGCTCCGGTATCTCTCGGGCGGGATGAGCCCCGCCGCACGCCACGTGGGGGGAAAGGTCATCCCCGAGCGCTCCGGCTACTATCTGGGACACCGGATGACCGAGGCGTTGGTGGAAAAGGTCGGGCTGGCCCGGGC
>DASSGV010000084.1:0-18755 GCA_035693225.1 Gemmatimonadales bacterium
TGGATCGCCACGATCCCCAGGAACAACCTCCGGTACCCCACCGATCCGAACCCGCACCGGCCCATCCGCTCCTTCAGCTCCTCCGCCCCCGGGAACGCCAGCACCGATGCCGGCAGGTATGTGTATGCGTTCGCGTGGCGGGAGATCAGCCGCCCCACCAGCGGGAGCAGGTGGCGAAAGTAGAAGTAGTAGAGCGCCCGGAAGGGCGCAAAGGGCGGCTGCGAGCACTCCAGCACCACGAGGGTGGCCCCCGGCTTGAGCACCCGCCCCGCCTCCCGCAGCCCCCCGTCGAGATCGCTGAAGTTGCGCACCCCGAACCCGACGGTGGCGCCGTCGAAGGTGGCGTCGCCAAAGGGGAGCTCCAGCGCATCGGCGGCCAGGGGTTCGAGTCCCGGCGCCTTGTTCCGCCCCAGCCGGAGCATTTCGGGAACGAAGTCGGCGGCCACGACCCTCCCGGTGAACCCCTTCCGTCCCCCCAGCTCGGCGGCGAGGTCCATCGTCCCGGCACAGAGGTCCAGGTAGCGCCCGCCGGGCACCCGCTCCCAGTCGAGCCGGTCGACGGCGAGCCGGCGCCAGCGCCGGTCGGCGTTGAGCGAAAGGAGGTGGTTCAGGAGGTCGTAACTGGGGGCGATGGCGGCGAACATCTGCCTGACGTAGGACCGCTTCTCGGCGCCGCCCGTCACGGGTAACTTGAGTTCCGTGGCCGACATAGCCGCCAAACCTACCCCTCCCGAAAACACCGGCGCAAGCCGGATCCCGGCCCGTGGCTGAGCGCCGGGCGCTTCCCGCCGGCGCCACCGACCAGGACGTCGTCCTCGCCGCCCGGCGGGGGAGCGATGCTGCGTACCGGGAGCTCCTCAAGCGCTACGAACGCCCGGTCTTCTCGCTCATCTACCGGATGGTCCGCGACCGCGAGCTGGCGGAGGACCTGACGCAGGAGACGTTCATCAAGGCGCTCAACGCGCTCGATTCCTACCGCCCCGAATACAAGTTCTCCAGCTGGATCTTCAAGATCGCCAACAACGCCGCCATCGATCAGCTCCGGCGACGGGAGCTCGACACCCTCTCGCTCGACGGCGCGCCGGGCGCGGAGACCGCCGAGGCGATCGAGGCCACCTCGCTGCAGGTGGGGTCGAAGGGGGAATCGCCGCTCGATGAACTCGAGGCCAAGGAGATCGGCACCGCCATCGAGCGTGCCATCGGCCGACTCCGCCCCGAGTACCGCTCCTGCATCCTGCTCCGCCACGTGGAGGGCCGCGCGTATGAAGAGATCGCAGAAATGCTGGACCTGCCACTGGGGACGGTGAAGACCTACATCCACCGTGCCCGCAACGAGTTACGGGAATACCTGTCGGACCTGAAACGCTGAAACCCCTTGTCTCGACCGTTCGTAGGAGAGCCCAGTGATGACCGAACCCACCCCCACGCACCTGACGCCGGACGATCTCGATCTCTGGCTGGCCGGCGAACTTCCGCCGGGACGTCTGGTGCACCTGGACGACTGCCCCGACTGCTTCGCCTTGGCGCACGCCGAGCGACGCGTGGTGGCCCTGATCGCGGCGTTGCCCGTGATCGCCCCCCACGCCGGACTTGGTGATCGCGTGATGGCGGCGGTGCGGGTGCCGCCGGCGCCGGTCCGGGCGCCGTGGCGGGTGCTCCTGCACCCGTCGCTGCTCGGACCCCGTTGGCGGGTCATGGCAGCCGCGTCCGTGCTGGTGGCGGGAGGCGCATCGGTGAGCGCGGCGTGGAGCCTCGCCCATCCTGACGCGTTCCCCGCCGCCAGCGCTTGGGTGGCGGGTGAGGTCAGCCAGTGGTTCTGGATCACCGTCCGGACCCTGGCCTCCAACCTCACCGAGCAGCCCTGGTACGGGGCGGCCCGGTCACTCCTGGGCTCCCCGGCTCGTGCGGCGCTCGTCTCCGCGTTCGGCATCCTGCTCTATGCGAGCGGGATCGTCGCGATGCGGCGCTTGCTCACGCCCGCGGCTCGGGGGTCCCGTGCGCAGGCCTAGCCTCCTCCTCGCCGCCGTCCTGCTGGTCCTCCCCGTTGGCCCTCTCATGGCCAAGGGGGGCTACCCGGCCACCTCGGGCGCGCTGGCCGCGCCGATCGCCTTCCTCCGTCAGCTCTTCCACGTCGGCCCCGCGCCGACGGTCAGGGACGTCGAGGTCGTCGTCTCCTCCGACAGCCGGACCTTGATCCTCCATCTGAGCGATGGGTCCGACCGCACGCTCACCCTGTCCCAGGGACGCCTGCTCATCGATGGCGTCACCAGTGGACACTATGCACCGGGTGGGGATCTCGAGCGCGCGTGGCAGGGACTCCTGAGCGACGCCGCTCGACTCCCGACCGCCCTGGCCGTGGGCCGATTCCGCGACTGGCGCCCCGATGGACTGGCGGGAGACGATGCCTCCGCCGCGGATGCGATGGAATCGCGGCTTGCCAAGCTCGAGCCGAACCCCGCCGCGGTGGCCAGTCCGCAGGCGATCCCGGCAGCGGCGCCCGGTGGACTGACGGTGGATCTCAACGACCTCTCCGACCTGGAACATCTGGGTCCCGAGTTGTACCGCGTCGGACAGTTGTCCCCCGCCGATCTCAGGATCACGGTCCCCGGCGGTCAGGCACGGCTCGGTCACTACAGCCTGGGCTCGGGCCAGACGCTCGACGGGCACCTGCTGGTGGTGCGGGGCGATGCGGACATCTTCGGCACCCTCCGCGGCAACCTCGCCACCGTGGATGGCGATATCGTGGTCCATCCCGGCGCCGCGGTGACCGGCAGCGTGCTGGCCGTCGGGGGGCAGGTGCGGGAAGCGGGAGGGGACATCGCCGGCGGCGTGCTTTCGCTCAACGACGCCTTCCCGGGCCCGCAGGCCACGGCCCCCTCCATCGTGCGCCCGTGGCAGCGCGTGGCGACGGGAACGGCCGGGGTGCTCGGCGTCTTCCTCACCCTCACGATCATCGGATTCGGACTGGTCGCATTCGCCCGGCCGCAGCTCGAGGTCGTCGGCGATACCGTCGCCCACTCCTTCGGGCGGGCGCTCCTGGTGGGGCTCCTGGGTCAGGTGCTCCTCGTGCCGACCTTCGGGATGATGGTGGTGGGACTCGCGCTCACGGTGGTGGGGATCCTGCTGGTGCCCTTCGCGGTGGTGGTCTACGTCCTGCTGGCGGTGGTCGCGATCCTGGGCGGGCTCCTCGGCGCCGCCCACGCGATGGGAGAAACGTGGACCCGCCGGCGCCTGGCGAGCGGCAACGCCGCCTTCGGGATGAACAGCTACAGCTATCTGGTCATCGGACTCGCCTTCCTGCTGGCGTTGTGGGCCTGCGACATCGTCTTCGGCTGGGTGCCGGTGGCCGGAAGCATCATCGCCGCGCTTGCGATCCTGGTGTCGTGGCTGGTGGCGACCGCGGGGTTCGGCGCCGCGTTGCTTTCCCGCGCGGGACTGAAGGACGCGTTCTCCGGAAGGATCATCCCCCCGGAAGCGCTCACCGACGAGTACCTCTGGGCCACGCCGCAATTCGGCGTCCCTGCGATCCAGCGTCCGGCGTCGACCCGCACGCCGCCTCCCCGCCCGTGACGCGCTGGGCCGCGGGTATCGTCCTCCTGGTCCTGGCCGCCCCGCTCCACGGCCAGGCGATGCGGGAATTCCAGGCCAGCCACCGGCGGGGGGACACCCGGTCGCTCACGGCCCGGGTGCAGTTCACCGCCGGTACCCTGCACCTGAGGGCCGGCCCCCCCGGCGACCTCTATGCGATGCGCCTCGGGTTCGACGCCGAGCGCTTTTCGCCGGTGGCGCGCTACAACGCCGTCGACGGGCGCCTGACACTGGGGACCACCGCACTCGGCAGCGCCGGGTTCCGCGTCGTCGACCATCGGCAGCTCGAACAGCAGGCGTCGGTGCTGCTGGCACCCGACATCCCCTTGGACCTCTCCATCGACCTGGGGGCCGGCCTCGGCGACGTCGACCTGGGCGGCCTCCAGCTCACGTCCGCGACGATCCGGAGCGCGGCGAGCCGCACCAGCATTTCGGTCAGCGCACCGAACCGAGGACACTGTACCACCTTCGACCTCGACGCGGGCGCGTCGGAGATCAGCACCGACCAGCTGGGGAATGCACGGTGTGCCGAGATCCGGTTCCAGGGCGGCGTGGGCAAGGCCACGCTCGATCTCTCGGGTCAGTGGCACGACGCCCTTCGGGTCCGCGCGCAGATGGCACTGGGCGAGCTCCACCTGGTCTTCCCCACGGATGCCGGCGTCGAGATCACCCTCGACCGGACCCTCACCACCTTCCGCCCCGTCGGGTTCACCCGTCAGGGCACCACGTACACATCCGCGAATCTTGCCACTGCCAAGCGGGTCATCCACGTCGACGTATCGACCGCGGTCGGCGGGATCGTGACGGAGTGGAAGAAGTGAGAAGTGAGAAGTAGGAAGTGAGAAGGAAGAAGTGAGAAGGAAGAAGTGAAAATGAGAAGTAAAGAGTGAAGAGTGAACAGTGAAAAGGGGACTCCGCATCACGCTGGAGCCCCCTTCTTACTTCTTGCTTCTTACTTCTCACTTCTTGTTGCTCGCCGACTACCCCAGCCGCGCCACTACCCGCCCGCCCACGCCGATGCCGAGTCGCGTCGCGGCCGATCCGTCACGGACGGCGATCTCGATCTCGCCGCCGGAGCCGCAATAGGCCAGGAGTTCGCCGCGGGGGACATCGCCGAAGGTCTGGCGGAGCGGGCCGATGACGAGGCTTTCGACCTCGAGCACCGCGTAGGGCGGCACCAGCTCCGGCGTGAGACTGGTGATGAGGTTGCCGAAGCGGTCGACGTGGATCACCTCACCGATGATCGCCTTGCCTTCATAGTGCGGCGCAGTGACCCGAAGCGTGACCGGGGCGCCGACCAGCGGGGTCCCCAGCGTCGAAAGGGATGCCCCGACGGCAAGGGCGGCGGCCGCGGGCGCAAAGAGGTCGCGCCCGTGGAAGGTCGGTGCCGCGGCCACCGGGACCGGCAGGACCCACGGGATCACGTCGGGATCGAGGATGGGGGAGAGCACGCCGTTGTCGGGGGCCACGAACCAGTGTCCGTGAGCCGCGAGGGCGAGCGCGCGGCGGTCGGTGCCGACGCCGGGATCGACCACCACCAGGTGCACCGTGCCGGCAGGGAACCGGTGCCACGCCCGGCCAAGGAGGTACGCAGCGGTGCGCACCTGGCCCGGCGGTACGCCGTGGGAGAGGTCGACCAGGGGAGAGCCTCCAGCCCGCGACGTCAGGACGCCCTTGATCTCGGCGACGTACGGATCGCTGGTGCCGAAGTCGGTCAGGAGCGTGATGACCGGCGTATCAGCCACGCAGGATGGGGGCGCGGGACGCCTGGCGCTCCACCAGCGCGGCGACCTTTCCGGCGAGGTCGCGGAGCACCAGTGCCGCGGCGCTCTCCGGTTCCGCCACGACGATCGGACGGCCGCGATCGGCCTGCTCCGCCATCCCGGGCTGGAGCGGGACCTGCGCCAGGAGCGGCACACCCAGTTCCGCGGCCAATCGACCGCCGCCCCCCGAGCCGAAGAGTTCGAGGCGCTCACCGGATGGGAGGGTCATCCCGCTCATGTTCTCGATGACTCCAAGGACCGGCACCTGGACCCGCTCGAACATCTTGGCCCCCCGGAGCGCGTCACCCACCGCCATCTCCTGCGGTGTGGTGACGATCACGCCGCCGGCGACCTGCGTCGTCTGCACCAGCGAGAGCTGGGCATCGCCGGTCCCCGGCGGCAGGTCGACCACCAGATAGTCGAGGCCCGCCCATTCGACGTCGTTGAGGAACTGGGTGATGACCTTCATGATGATCGGGCCCCGCCAGATGACCGGCGCATCACGATCCATGAGGAAGCCGAGGGAAATCAGCTTGACGCCGTGGGCCTCGAGCGGAATGATCCTGCCGCCCTTGACCGGCGGCTTCTCGAAGAGTCCGAACATCCGCGGGATGTTGGGTCCGTAGATATCGGCGTCCATCACGCCGACCCGGTGTCCCGCCTGCGCCAGCGCGATCGCGAGATTCACCGCGACCGTGGACTTGCCGACCCCCCCCTTGCCGGACGAGACCGCGATGACCTTGCCGATCCCTGCAATGGCCGGGGCGGCCGGGACCGGTTGTGATCCGGCGGGGGCTCCCGGGGCCTGATGGGTCGCGGTGGCGGGGCCGGCGGGATCGGCGACGGTGATCTTGACCTCGGAGACTCCTTCGACGGCCCGGAGCGCCGCACGGGTCTCCCGGACCAGGGTGGCGGGATCGTCTCGACCGAGGAGGAAGGTGAACGCCACCCGGCCCGCATCGGAGACCTCGAGATCGCGGATCATCCCCGCGGAGAGGAGGTCATTTTCCAGGCGCGGGTTCCGGATGTGCGAAAGGGTCGCGGCGACGCGTGCGGAGAGGGTGTCGGACATCAGAGTGCCTGGACGGTGCGCACTTCCGGCACCGCCTGGCGGAGCCGGACCTCGATGCCCTGCTTGAGGGTGAGGGTGGAGGCGGCGCAGCCGTGGCAGGTCCCGCCCAGACGGACCGTGAGGAGACCATCGGCGTCGTCGAAGTCGACGACCTCGACGCTGCCACGGTGGGAGGCGATGTAAGGCCGCAGGGTGTCGAGGGCGGCTTCGATGCGTTCAATGATAGGCATGGCCAACGAAAGCTAAGACCGGAGCCCGGCTGGTCAACGCGTGGCGGGAAGACCGAGCCGGGCCCGCGCCGCCGAGAGTACGGTGGCCTGCACCTCGGCCAGGGAACCGGGGAGCGAGGCTCCTGAGGCCTTGGCGTGCCCCCCGCCGCCGAAGGGCTTGGCGAGCGCCGCCACGTCGACATCGCCCACCGAACGGAACGAGACCTTGACCCGACCGCCGGCGATCTCGCGAAAGAGGAGGGCCAGGCGAACGCCCTTGATGGACCGGGGGTATTCGACCACGCCATCGAGGTCGTCCGGCGACACATCGTGGCGTTCGAGCGCACCCGGCGGGATCGTGACCCACGCCAGCCCGCGTTCCGGTTCGACGACGAGCGTGTCGAGCGATTCCACCAGCAGGCGGATCCGCCCCTCCGGCGCGCTGGCGTACAGGTCGAGGTAGATCTGTTCGGTGTCGAGCCCGGTCTCAAGGAGTGCGGCCGCGGTGCGGAGGGTGCGCGGGCGGGTGTTGCTGAAGCGGAAGCCGCCGGTGTCGGTGAAGATCGCCACGTAGAGCGCCCGCGCCGCGTCGACGTCGAGCGTCCAGGCGTTGGCAACGGCAAGCTCGTGGATCAGTTCGCCGGTGGCGGCGGCCTCGACATCGACGTAGCGGGGGCCCGCCGGGAGCGTCCCGCCACTCAGGTGGTGGTCGATGCAGGCGACCGGCACGCCGCGATCGCGCACGGTGTCCGCCAGCGAGCCCAGGCGCCCGAGATCACCGATGTCGAGCACCACGACGAGATCGGCCTTGCGGAGTTCCTTGACCGCCTCCCCGCTCCGATCGACGTCCTCGACGCCGCGGAACATGAAGGCGTAGCGCTCGGGCGTGGGCGAGGGGTTGGTGATGACGGCGTCGATGCCGCGCGCCTTGAGGAGCCGAAGGAGGCCGAGCTCGGAGCCGAGTCCGTCGCCATCGGGATTGACGTGGGTGGTGAGGCAGATCCGGCGGCCGGGGACGAGGACTTCGGCGAACGCGCGTGCGGCCGCGGTCTTTTCTTCGGAGAGTGGAGCAGGCATGGGTCAAAGGTGAACGGTCAACGGTGAACGGTCAACGGTGAACGGGCCTCCGATGGCCGCACTCCACTGTCATCCCGAGCGCAGCGAGGGACCTTTTCCAAGGCGATCGGAGCCGACGGCGCGCCCCGACCCCAACAGAGAGGGTCCCTCGCTGCGCTCGGGATGACAGTGCTTGCGCGCTATTGCGTCGCCAGCTTCGAGTGCCGGATGCTGTACCCGAAGTACACACCCATCCCGATCAGGAACCAGATCAGGAGCCGGACCCACGTCTCCACGTCGAGCGCCATCATCAGGTAGAACGACGAGAGGGCGCCCATCGGGGCGGAGAACCAGATCCAGGGCGTCTTGAACGGACGCTCGAGCTCCGGCTCCCGGACCCGAAGGATGAGGATGCCGATCGACACGATCACGAAGGCGGAGAGGGTGCCGATGGACACGAGCTTGGCGGCGTCACGGAGCGGGAGGATCGCGGCCGGGATGGCCACCGCAATGCCGGTGACGATCGAGGTGATCCACGGCGTCTTGAACCGCGGATGCACCCGGTTGACCGCCGCGGGCAGCAGGCCATCGCGTGCCATCGAGTAGAACACCCGGCTCTGGGCCATCAACTGGACCAGGATGACGGATGAGAGCCCGGCGATGGCGCCAAGGCTGATGAGCGAGGAGACCCACCCCAGGCCGGCCCGGTCGGCGACGAGCGCGATCGGGTAGGGCACGTCGAGTTCGCGGTAGGGCACGACACCCGTCGCGATGGCGGAGACGACGATATAGAGGATGGTGCAGAGGATGAGCGAGCCGATGATGCCACGAGGCATGTCGCGCTGGGGGTTCCTGGCCTCCTGCGCCGCGGTGCTCACCGCATCGAACCCGATGTAGGCAAAGAAGACGATCCCCGCACCCGCCACGATCCCGCTCACGCCGAAGTGCTCCCGGCTTCCGGTGTTGGCGGGGATGAACGGATGCCAGTTGGCGGGATTGATGGCCTTCCAGGTGAGTGCGATGAAGAGCAGCACCACGGCGAGCTTGATGAACACGATCACGGTGTTCACGTTGGCCGATTCCTTGACCCCGATCACGAGCAGCGTCGTCACGATGCCGACGATGAGCACCGCCGGCACGTTCATGATCGCGGTGACGGTCGAGCCGTCCGCCAGGGTGAGCACGGTGCCGCGCGCCGCCGAGAACGCCGGCGGGACGTGGATACCGATGTCGCCCAGGAACCGCACCACGTAGCCGGACCAGCCGATGGCCACGGTGGTGGCGCTGAGCGCGTATTCGAGCACCAGGTCCCAGCCGATGACCCACGCGAAGAACTCCCCCAGCGTGGCATACCCATACGTGTAGGCGCTGCCCGCCATCGGCACCAGGCTGGCGAACTCGGAATAGCAGAGTGCCGCGAAGACGGACGCGACGCCCGCGAGCGAGAACGAGAGCACCACCGCGGGGCCCGCGTTCTGCGCGGCGACGGTGCCGGTGAGCACGAAGATGCCGGTGCCGATGATGGCGCCGATGCCGAGCGCGGTGAGGTTCCACGGGCCCAGTACCCGCTTGAGGCTGTGATCCGATGCGGCTTCGGCCTGCAGCGCGGTGACGCTCTTCCGACGGAGCAATTGCATTGCGGTCCTCGAATGGGGGGGGAGCCGCCCCGGAACGGGGGCGCGCCATTGTACGGCCCGATGCCCTGCCTGTCAACGCCGGGCGATCCCGGGCCTGACGGACCGGGCGGCCCCGGGGATTCAGGATGCGGGTTGGAACGAAAGCGCCGCCTTGCGGCGGCGCGATCGTCAGTGGAGCGGGACCTCAGGAGCGGCCGCGCAATTTCGAATGAGACCTGCTGTAGAACACATACACGAACATCCCGAGGATGAACCAGATGATCAGCCGTTCCCAGGTGCGCTGCTCCAGGGAGATCATCAGGTATCCGGCCGAGAGTGCTCCCATCGGGGCCGTGAACCAGACGATCGGCGCCTTGAACGGCCGCTTCAAGCCGGGCTCGCGGACCCGCAGGACGAGGATGCCGATCGATACGATGACGAACGCGAGCAGGGTGCCGATCGACACCAGGCTCGCCGCCTCGCTCACGGTCAGGATGGCCGAGAAGATGGCAACGCCGACCCCGGTGATGATCGACGTGATCCACGGGGTGTGGAACTTCGGATGCACCTTGGCGACGAACGGCGGGAGGAGTCCGTCCTTGGACATCGTCCAGAAGACCCGCGACTGGCCCAGGAGCATCACCAGGATGACCGACGACAGCCCGGCGATGGCACCGAGCTTGATGAGGCCCGAGAAGAAGACGCCGAGGCCGGCGTGATCGGCGACCACCGCGATCGGATCGGGCACATTGAGCTGCTGGTAGGGCATGACCCCGGTGGCGATGCCGGAGACCACGATATACAGCACCGTGCAGATGAGCAGCGATCCGATGATCGCGATGGGCATGTCCCGCTGAGGATTCTTCGCCTCCTGGGCGGCGGTGCTCACCGCATCGAATCCGATGTAGGCAAAGAACACGACGCCGGCGCCGGCCATCACGCCGGTCCACCCGTACTCCGCCCGGACGCCGGTATTGGGCGGGATGAACGGGTGCCAGTTGGCCGGGTTGATGGCGTGCGCCGCCAGCACGATGAACAGCAGCACCACCGCCACCTTGATGATGACGATGACATTGTTGACCGTGGCCGATTCCTTGATCCCGACCACCAGGAGCGTCGTCACGACGGCGATGATGACCACCGCCGGCAGGTTGAAGATCGCCGTGATATGGGATCCATCGGCCAGGGTCACGATCTGCCCGCGCGCGGCGGTGAGGGCCGCGGGAATGTGGATCCCGATCCCGTCGAGGAAGGACACCACATACCCCGACCAGCCGATGGCCACGGTCACGGCACCGAGAGCGTACTCAAGCACCAGGTCCCAGCCGATGATCCACGCGATGAGCTCACCGAGCGTGGCATAGCCGTACGTGTACGCACTGCCGGCCATCGGGACGAGCGAGGCGAACTCGGAATAGCAGAGTGCCGCAAAGATCGAGGCGACACCCGCGAGGATGAACGACAGTACGACGGCAGGACCGGAGTTGACCGCGGCCACGGTGCCGGTGAGCACGAAGATGCCGGTGCCGATGATGGCACCGATGCCGAGCGCGGTAAGGTTCACGGCACCGAGCGCGCGTTTGAGGCTGTGGTCGGTCTCCGCCTCGGCCTGCAGCTCGGTGATGCTCTTGCGGCGCCAGAGTCCGGTGCCGTGCGCGGGGAGGGGCGCGCCCTTCGGTGCGGGTTCGGTCATTCGTATCCTCGACCTGGGGGGGGATCGGTCACATTCGCACTGCCCGCCGCGGCGCGGCGGTGGCCTGGATCAGGCGCTGTAGTTCGGAGCTTCCCTGGTGATCGTCACGTCGTGCGGGTGGCTCTCGCGGAGCCCGGCGGTGGTAATCTGAACGAATTCCACCTGAGTGCGCAACGTCTCGACGTCGCCGACGCCGCAGTAGCCCATTCCGCTGCGGAGGCCGCCGACCATCTGGAAGAGGACATCGCCCACGGGGCCCTTGTAGGGGACCCGGCCTTCGATCCCTTCCGGTACGAACTTCGACGGCGCCATCTCCCCTTCCTGGAAGTAGCGGTCGGCAGAGCCATCCTGCATCGCGGACATGCTGCCCATCCCGCGGATCATCTTGTAGCGACGCCCCTCGGCCAGCACCGACTCGCCGGGGCTCTCCTCGGTGCCGGCAAGCATCGCCCCCATCATCACCGACGCGGCCCCGGCCGCCAGCGCCTTGACCGCATCCCCCGAGTACTTGATCCCGCCGTCGGCGATGACCGGCACGTTCCCTGCGCCGCGGACGCCGTCCAGCACGGCGGTGATCTGCGGCATCCCGACACCGGTCACCACCCGCGTGGTGCAGATGCTGCCGGGCCCCACGCCTACCTTGACCCCGTCGACACCACGCCGCACGAGCTCCTTCGCACCCGCCTCAGTGGCCACGTTCCCTGCCACGAGCTGGGCATCGGGGAACTTCTGCCGGAGCGCATCGACCGTCTGCAGGACTCCTTCGCTGTGGCCGTGGGCGGAGTCGACGACGATCGCGTCGACACCGGCATCGAGGAGCGCGCGGGCGCGATCCACCGCCGCCGGCGACCCGCCCACCGCCGCCGCCACCCGCAGGCGCCCGTGCTGATCCTTGTTGGAATTGGGGTGCTGCTTCCGCTTGAAGATGTCCTTGACCGTGATGAGGCCCTTGAGCACCCCGGCCTGGTCGACGACCGGGAGCTTCTCGATCCGATGCTTGGCGAGGATCCGCTCCGCGGCATCGAGCCCGGTGCCGACCGGCGCCGTCACCAGCTTGTCCTTGGTCATCGCCTCGGCGATCGGCTGGTCCAGGTTCCGCTCGAACTGCAGGTCGCGATTGGTCACGATACCGATGAGCCGTCCCTGTCCATCCACGATCGGGACTCCGCTGATCCGGAAGCGGGCCATCAGCTGCGCCGCCTCCCGCAGCGGCCGGTCGGGGCCGAGGGTGATCGGATTGAGGATCATCCCGCTCTCGGACCGCTTGACCCGGTCCACCTCGGCGGCCTGGCGCTCAACAGTCATGTTCTTGTGGATGACGCCGATCCCGCCGGCCCGCGCCATCGCGATGGCCATCTCCGCCTCGGTGACCGTGTCCATCGCGGCCGAGATGAAGGGGATCTGGAGCGGGATCTTGCGGGTGAACCAGCTGGCGGTCGCGACATCCTTCGGGTGCACCAGCGAGTGGCGCGGGACCAGCAGGACGTCGTCGAAGGTGAGGGCGAGGGTGGGTCGGACGCGATGGGTGCTCATGCGGCGGCGGCCGGGGCTAGGTGCACGAAGGCCCGCCGAGTGCGCCCGGAAGCGCCGGCAGGCCGTGGAGAGACAAGGGTTCCATGCGGAAGGATAGCCGCCGCGCGAGGGGGGAGCAAGGGTCGTAAGTCACAGACCGCAGGACGCAGGTCGCGGTTACCTCAGTGACCCGCGACCTGTGACTCGCGACCACTCCACATCAGGTACACCGGCACCCCGATCGCCACGATGATGAGTCCCGTCGCCGCGAAGAGCGGGCGCTCGATGACCTGGGCCCCGGTCACGAAGGCGAGGGCGGCGAGATAGAGGGCCGGCACCACCGGATACCCGAACGCCTTGACGGGGCGCGGCAGGTCAGGGCGGATGGCGCGGAGCCGGAAGAGCGCGATGATCGTGAGGAAGTAGAAGACGAGCACCGCGGGGATGACGAAATCGAGGAGCTGGTTGTAGGTGCCGGTGAGGCAGAGGAGCGAGGTCCAGACGGCCTGGGCCCAGAGCCCGAAGACGGGGGTGCGGTGGACGGGATGGAGCGCCGCCGCAGGCTTGAAGAAGAGCTTGTCCTGCGCCATCGCCCAGTAGAGCCGGGGCCCGGAGAGAATGAGCCCGGCATTGCAGCCGAAGGTCGAGATCACGATCAATCCCGCCATCACCAGCGCACCGGCGCTCCCCAGCATCACCTCGGCCGCCGCGGCACCGATGCGATCGACCGCGGCGTGCTGGATCCCGCGACCCAGTGCGTCGACGGCGAGCGGATCGCCGGCGAACGGGAGCACGTTGAGGTATGCCAGGTTGGCCAGGAGGTACAGCACCGTCACGAGCCCGGTACCGAGCGCCAGGGCGCGCGGCAGGTTCCGCGCCGGCTCCCGCACTTCGGCGGCCGCAAAGGTCACGTTGTTCCAGGCGTCGCTCGAAAAGAGCGATCCCACCATCGCCGCCGCGATGACTGGCAGCATCGCGGCGGTCCACGGCGCGGTGCCCCAGAAGTGCGCCGCATTGGCCATCCAGACGTCGGCGTGGCGATAGATCGTGATGCCGAGGAGGATCAGCCCGCCGAGCGCCACGGTCTTGACGATGGTGAGGAGGGTCTGGATGCCGGCCCCGAGGCCCACGCCGCGCACGTTGATCCAGGTGAGCAGCAGCACGCTCAGGATGGCCACGACGCGCTGGGGCGAGAGGCCGAGGGCGATCGACTGGCCCCCGAGCCCGGCGGGGAGGGCAAAGCTCCCCATCTGCATGAAGAGATGGTCGGTCAGGCCGGGAAAGAAGACGCCGGCGTACTTGGCGAACGCCACCGCCACCGCGGCGATGGTGCCGGTCTGGATCACGGCGAAGAGAGTCCAGCCGTAGAGGAACCCCGCGAGCGGATTGAGCCCTTCCCGCAGGAAGACGTACTGCCCCCCCGCCTTGGGCATCATCCCCGCAAGCTCCGCGTAGCAGAGGGCGCCGGCGACCGTCATCAGCCCGGTGAGGACCCACACCAGCATCAACCCGCCGGGCCCCCAGGCGTTGACCTGGCGCCCGATGTCGGCGGAGACGATGAAGATGCCACTGCCGATCATCGACCCGACGACCAGCGACACGGCCTGCAGGGGCCCGATGCCGCGGATGAAATCCGTGGACGGAGAATCAGAGCTCATGGACCGGCCGGGAGAAAGGAGATGGATGGGTCGCGAGTCACGCCGCGCTGCTACTTCGAAGTTCCCTTGGGCTTCTCGATCGCTGGGGGCGTGGCGGCGGCACTCACGGCCTCGTCCACCACCGACTTGCCGGCCGCCACGACGCCTTTCATCACCTTGCCGGCGGCGTCCATCGCGCTCAAGGTCCCGCTGATGGCCTTCACCGGAATGCGCCCGGCCCGCATCGTGTCCTCGACCCGCTCGGAAAGCTTGGCGAAGAAGTTGGTCGGCGCCGAGCGCTCGCCGTAGCGGCTCTCGAGGAACTCGATGTAGTCGAGCACCTGGTAGCCGCGCTCATCCGGCAGCGACTCGATCCGGCGGACGATCCGTTCCTTCAATTGCTCGTGCATGGGTGCCTCCTGGCGGATCAGCCGCCGGCGACGACCTGCAGCAGGTCAACGACGGGATTCGGCAGGTACTTGGTGCTCGCCGCACGGACCTGCACCCGCAGGGTGAGTTCCTTGAGCGGTTCGAGCTTCTGGAACCGGGCCACCTGGTCCGGCGGGACCACCACGTACACGAAGCCCGCCTCGGGAAGCGGCCCGCGGGTGAGCAGGTAGCTGCGGCCCGCGGGGATCTCGGGACGCAGCTCATCGGCCACCATCACGGCGACGAGCTGGAGACGCCATTCGAGGATCCGGCCGACGTACTGGGCAGGATTGGCGCGCACCTCGGCGGCCGATACGCCGACCAACGCCTGGTCCGGCATCGGCGCCAGGTCGGCGGTCCTGACCCACCCGGTCACCGATACCTGGGTCCAGTCGCCCGCGCGGGTCACCACCTGCACCTCGGCCCCGGGCGTGACCGACGCGGCAGCGGCGCCATCCGGGACCACCGTGAGGGTGGACGCCCGCGCCATCTGTTCCCGGTCGCTCGGCGCCAGGGTGACCGCGGGAAGCGGCTTGGGCGGAGCCGCTGGTGCGGCGGCCGCGGGACGCTCGCTCGACGTCGGCGCCGAACTCGTCGGCGCACTCCCCGGTGTCACGGTCGCGGCCACCGGAAGCGGGCGGAGCGATGCGGCCGGGACCCACGCATAGCGCCGCACGTGGACCCATCCGTGCCCGTCGGCCTCGACCTTCTGGAGCAGCGCGCCACGGGCAAGGCGGGCCACGATCCGGGCATTGGCCGCCGCCGAGGCGCGGAGGTTCTCGCCCCCCGGATGGATCACCTCGAGGTCGAAGCCGTCGCGCGACGTCCCGCCGACCGACCGCGCGAAGATCCAGCCGTCAAGCTGCAGCTCGATCGTGGTGCCGTTGACCCGCCGGGAGGCAAGGGTGCTGCCCTTGGTGACCAACCCCAGGGAGGCCCCGCCAGGGGTGGCATGGATGCGGGATTCCCGGGCGAGCGTACGGGGTTCCTGCGCAGCCGCGATGCCGGGCAGGAAGGCCGCCGCGACCCCGAAAAGCAGGGCGTGGCGGAGCGCCGAACAGGCTGGTAGGCGGCGCGGCCCGGGACTAGATTGCGGCCGGTGAGTCACGATTCGGCATTGTAGAAGGCCGGGAGGGCCATGTCAAACAACGCGCGGCCGGCGGGCCCCGTCGTGCTCATCGTCCTGGATGGATGGGGATACCGTGCGGAACGCGAGGGCAACGCCATCGAACTCGCGAACACGCCGGTATGGCACCGGCTGTGGCAGGCGGGGCCGCGCACGCTCCTGGACGCCAGCGGACTCGCGGTGGGCCTTCCGGCCGACCAGATGGGGAACAGCGAGGTGGGCCACCTCAACCTCGGTGCCGGCCGCGTGGTGACCCAGGACCTCGTGCGCATCGACCGGTCGATCGCGAGCGGCGACTTCTACCAGCTCGAGCCGCTCCGCCAGCTGGCCCGAGAGGTCAAGAAGGATGGCGGGACCTTCCATCTCGTCGGACTCCTCGGATCGGGGGGCGTCCACGCCATCGATCGCCACCTGCAGGCCGCGCTCGAATTTGCCCACCGGGCCCAGGTCCCCCGGATCGCGGTGCACGGATTCCTGGACGGGCGGGATTCCTCGCCGACCGCGGGCCTTGGGGTCGTCCGTTCCCTCCTGGCCGACCTGGCCCGCATCGCCGGCGACCGCGCATCCCTCGCCACGCTCACCGGGCGCTACTTCGCGATGGACCGCGATTCGCGTTGGGACCGCACCCGCCTGGCGTACGACGCGATGGTGAAGGGGATCGGCACCCCGACCACCGACGTGCTGGCGAAAATCCAGGCCTCCTACGACGCCGGCGTCACCGACGAGTTCATTCCCCCGATGGTGGTCCAGCGACAGGGGCATCCTGTCGCCACGATCCGGGCCGGCGACGCGGTCTTCTGCTTCAACTATCGTGCTGACCGGATGCGCCAGATCTGCCACGCCCTCCTCGACGATCCGTTCACGGGATTCGATGCATCGGACCGCCCGGCGGTGGCGCTTGCGACGATGACCCAATACGACCGGACCCTCGCCGCACCGCAGGCATTCCCGCCGAACTCGATGGCACACATCATGGCCGAGGTGCTTGCCGACCGGGGGCGGTCGCAGCTTCGTACCGCGGAGACGGAGAAGTACGCGCACGTGACCTACTTCTTCAACGGCGGCTACGAACCGCCCTATCCCGGCGAGGAACGGGTCCTGGTGCCGTCGCAGAAGGTCGCCACGTATGACCTGGCGCCGGAGATGAGCGCCGCCGGGATCACCGACACGCTCTGCGGCGCGATGGAGGCGCGGCAGCACGACTTCATCCTCTGCAACTACGCCAACGCGGACATGGTCGGGCACACCGGCGTGGCGCCCGCGATCATCAAGGCGGTGGAGACGGTCGACCTCTGCCTGGCTCGGGTCCTGGCGAGCGCCGAGAAGGCGGGTGCGCAGGTCGTCATCACGGCCGATCACGGCAACTGCGAAGTGATGGTGGACCCGGCCACCGGCGGCCCGCATACGTCCCACACGACGAACCCGGTGCCGTTGGTGACCGTCGGCGCGGGCCCGGTCCCGCTGCGCCAAGGTGGCGCGCTCTGCGATGTGGCCCCGTCGCTCCTCGCGATGATGGGCATCGATCCACCGGCCGAGATGACCGGCCGCGACCTCCGAACCACGTGAGAGCCATGACCCGCTTCCCCGCCCTCTCCCTCCTCGCCCTCCTTGCTGCCGGTCCGTTGGCCGCCCAGGTGGGGCATCCGCCGGACCAGTCCCCCTATCGGGACATCACCCACGGGAATGGACTGCTCTTCACGTACGGACACGTGGGCGGCTCCGGCGGCTCTCTCGGCGTCGGGCCCCACTCGGCCGATGGTTGGGGGCTCCGCTACGATGTGCGGCTGAGCGGACTCCTGGGCGCGCACCTGGGCTTTTCGCACTTTTCCGGCATCCGCGACGCCTACTACCCGGATGACAGCGTCGCGAAGCGCCGGAAAGGCCCATTCACCCAATCGGTGACGCTCATCGGCGCGGGGATGCAAGCCAACCTCACCGGGGCCAAGAGCTGGCATCGACTGGCGCCGTTCATCGATGGCGAGATCGGGGCGGCCATCGGCTCCGCCATCGGCGCCGACACCACCAGCTTCTACAACTTCGGCACCAAGCTCTACCTCGAGCCGGGGACCGGGGCGGAGTGGTACGTGACCGACCGGCTCCGGGTGCGCTTCGACGCACGGCTCATCTTCTGGAACCTCAAGTACCCGAGCAGCTTCTTCCAGGTGCCGACCCAGGAACCGACCGGGGCCCCGATCATCCCCGCCGGTGGCTCGGCCTCGCAGTGGACCGCCACGAGCTGGCTCGGCCTCGGCCTGCATTACGCGTTCTAGCACGCACGGCCGCCGGACGCCCCGCCGTCGGTCGACGCGGGCGCACCGACCGAGGCCCGTGCAAGGAGAACGAGCGTGAGCGTCCCCAACGAAGCACTCGAGATCGTTCGCAGCGCCCGGATCATCGCCATCGTCGGGTTGAGTCCCGACGCCTCGCGCCCCAGCCACGGCGTCGGCACCTACCTGCTGGCGCAAGGGTACCGGATCCTGCCGGTGACGCCCCGCGGAGGTACCATCCTCGGCCAACCCGTGTTCCCCGACCTGCGTGCGGCCGCCACGGCGGTGGCACCCGACCCCATCGACATCGTCGACGTCTTCCGTCGGCCGGAATTCATCGCGGCGCTCCTTCCCGATCTTCTTGCCATCCGGCCGAAGCTCGTCTGGCTCCAGGTCGGCATCCGCGACGATGCGACAGCCACCCGGCTCGAGGCGGCCGGGATCTCCGTCGTCCAGGATCACTGCCTCGCGGTCGAGCACTCCATGCGGGTCCGCCGGTGACCGGACGCTTCGCGATCGCCGCGGGCCTCCTGCTCCTCGCCACGGGCGCTCCGCTCCGCGCCCAGGCCACCGCCGACCGCGCCCGCCTGACCGTCGGCTTCGGCATCGCGTACCACGGTGGCGGATCGCTCTGGACCCAGGGGGGCCAGCCGATCATCGACCGGGCGGCCAATGTCGACACCGCGACCGTGGGCCGGCGCATCGGAGCCCAGCTGGGCGTGAGCTTCAGCGGCGCATATTTCCCTACCCAGCAGTGGGGCATCATCGGCGAAGTGCAGTTCCTGGG
>DASSGV010000085.1:0-10398 GCA_035693225.1 Gemmatimonadales bacterium
GCGGTGTCGTAGGGGCTGCCGTCGCCGGTCATCGGGCTCGACTGCAGTGAGTACCGGTCGAAGGTCTCCGTCGTGTATGAGGCGTAGTCAAGGAGTGTGGCGAGTTCAGGATGAACGAACGGGACGTGGTACCCTTCGAGATAGTTGTCGACGTACACCTTCCAGTTGCACGCCACCTCGTAATTGACCCGCGTGCTGAAGCGCATCCCCGCGAGCGCGTGGGGCCCGATCCGCTCGAGGATCCCCGACAGGGTCTTCCCCACCGGCGCGGGCTTCCGCCCCAGGTGGACGAACACCAGCCCTTCCCAGGTGTCCACCGCGACCGGCGTGAGCCCGAAATCCTTCTTGTCGAAGAGTTCCGATCGATCCATCCGGGGGACGCCCCGCAGCGAACCGTCGAGCAGGTAGGTCCAGCCGTGGTACTGGCAGCGAAGGGCGTTGGCCCGGCCGTCGCAGAGGGCGAGCGGTCCGCCGCGGTGGCGGCAGACGTTGAAGAACGCCCGGAGCACCTTGTCCTTGCCCCGGACCACGATGATCGGCTCATCCGCGACGGTCCCCACCAGGAACTGGCCCGGCGCCGCTACCTGATCGGCGCGCCCCACCATCTGCCAGTTCCGGGCGAACACCGCCCCCCGATCAAGGGCGTGGAAGCGGGGGTCGACGTACCACGCCGACGGGATCGTCTCCGATCGCTCGATCGGCACGACCTTGAGGTCACTGGTTCGGATCCGGGGGAGCTCAGCGGGTGGGCGCATGGGCGTGGGTGTCAGTCGTCAGCTATTGGGGTGGGCTGTGAGCGGTGAGCTATCGGCTATCAGCTAGCAGCTATCAGCTATCAGCTATCAGCTATCAGCTATCAGCTATCAGCTATCAGCTATCAGCCCGGAAGTTCGCTAGATTGTCGCGATGTCACAACGTCCACTCATCATCGGCATCGTCGGCGGATCGGGATCCGGCAAGACCACTGTCGCCCGGGCGATCCTCGACGCCCTGGCCGGCGTTGACGCGGCACTCATCGACCAGGACGCCTACTACCGTGACCTGAAGCACCTGACCTTTGACGAACGATCACGCTTCAACTTCGACCACCCCGAGGCGTTCGACACCGACCTGATGGTGGCGCAGATCGAAGAGCTCGCCGCCGGCCGGCCGATCGACAAGCCGACCTACGACTACTCCCAGCACTCCCGCGCCGCACGGACCGAACGGGTCGAGCCGCGCAGCGTGCTCCTGGTCGATGGGATCATGCTCTTCGTCGACCCGAGGCTCCGGGCGCTCTTCGACATCAAGATCTACGTCGAGGTGGCCGACGACATCCGGTTCATCCGCCGGCTCCAGCGCGACGTGGCGGAACGGGGCCGCTCGGTCGAGTCGATCATCGCGCAGTATCTCTCCACGGTGCGGCCGATGCACCTGGAATTCGTCGAGCCCTCCCGCCGCTGGGCCGACGTCATCGTCCCCGAAGGCGGCCACAACCGGATCGGCATCGAGATGATCCAGGCCCGGGTGCTGCTGGAGGTGGAACGGCGCGGGGGGGCGGGGGGATGAGCTAGGAGTCTGGAGGTTAGAGTCTGGAGCTGGGAGTTGATCCGGAACCAGCGCGGCCCGTTCCGACCCGATCGGCATTGGCGCTCCTTGCGAGGCTCCAAGCTCCAGGCTCTAAGCTCCAAGCTCCAAGCTCCAAGCTCTAAGCTCCAGACTCCGAGCTCCAAGCTCCAGACTCTCCCCCGCTCACCCCAGCATCATGTACGCGCACCCCCGCTCCTGCGCCTGGCAGATCGCCACGACCATCGCCGGAACGACCGATACTCCCGGCAGCAGGTGCTGCACCAGGTCGGCCCGGATATCGGCCGCTTTTCCCATCCCGCCCTTCTCCAGCTGCATGGTCCAGAACGCGAGTGCGTTGTTGCACATGATGCACACGGTCCCGCGGGCCACCAGCTGGTCGATCGACGAATCGAGCATCCCGAACGCGATCCCGTCGCCTGGCTCGGGCTTGTAGAAGATGTTCCGCTTGGCGGGTGCATTGGTCTTCGGGTCGGTCACCTTCATCGCATCGCCGAAGGGATACTTGGCCCACGCCGCGTCGTCGAACCCCATCGGCAACCCGACGCCATAGAACGTGAGCACGGGCGTCACGTCCTTGTCGGACAGGTGGTACGCATCGCGCCAGGTATTGAGGTAGTTCCGCACGTGCAGGAGCCCCACGCCGTTCTCGTGCGTCTTCATGTCGAACAACTGCTTGTGCTTCCCGGTCAGCCGCTTGATCCAGTCGTCGCTCGGCGTCCCGGGATCGGACCGCCGGAGCGGCGCCTCGGCCTCGGCCCAGCGCGGCAGCACCGGCGTCAGCGACAGCGCGAGCGCCGCCGCCGTGCGGCCCACGAAGCTGCGACGGGTGGATGGAAGGAACTCGAAGGAGCTCATCGGTACCTCCGGAATGGGGGAAGGGTCGTTCACTTGCGCGCGCCCTCACCGGCGCGCGTGCGGTACGGGAGATCGGCGGGAGCACCACCCAATGGCCAGTCGTCGAGCTTCTGCGGGAGATCCGGACGTCGCTGCCGCGAGATGTAGGTCGCCACATCGAGCGCCTGCTGGTCGGAGAGGGTGCCCGGTGCATTGAACGGCATGTTGGCCTGGATGAACGCCGCCGCCGTCCGCGGACGGGCCATCCCGGCACCGATGCTGAAGGAACCATCCCCCCAGAGCGGAGGCGCCACCGCCGTTCCCTGACCGGTATTCCCGTGGCAGACGGCGCAGCTTCCGACGAACAGCGCGTGGCCCCGGAGCGTGTCGGGACTCGATCCGGCAAATCGGCCGACGCCCTTCTCGACCGGCGGACCGACCGCCGTCCCGCGGGAAAGCCACCAGAGGTAGGCCACAATGTCCGTCATGTCGCGCCCGTCGGGCGGCAATGCGGTCCCATTGAGGGAGCGCTCGAAGCAGTCGTTGACCCGGCCCTCGATGGTCTGGACGCTGGCGCTGCGGCTGCGGTATTGCGGATAGCGAGCGTACACCCCCACCCACGTCCCCTGTGAACGGCGCCCTTCATCCAGGTGGCAACTCACGCACCGCAGCTGGTTCCCGACGTGAGTCGGAAGGCTGTCCCGGGTCGCAAGCAGGAGCGCCCGGCCACGCCGGATCGAATTGCCGAGGGAGCCGGCGGGAATGAGGGTATCGATGGAGGCCTCCCCCAACGCGCCGCCGGGTCGTGGCGCTCCCCGGCCACAGGCGCCCAGCATCGCGGCGAGTGCGAGCGGCCGCAGCCAACGGGCCAACTTTTCCAAGGGCGGTCGAGCGAGAGGACGGTATCGCATCAGGGGAAGGTGCAGGCGGGACTGCCGCACGTCCAGCACCGGGGGTGGCGAGCCGGAGGTCCGCCGCTGTCCCCTGGCGCCGGCACGTTCCGCCGCTGCAACGCTGTGCAAACGGAGTGCGATCCGGCATCCAGTATGAAAACGGACCCCAGATGCCGACCGATCATCAGCGAACTCGCAACGAATTGATCCAGGAGCTCGTCGCCCTGCGCAAGCAGATCGCCGACCTGCGCCAGGCCGCCCACGAACGGCAGCGGGTGGAGGCTGCACTCCGTGCCTCGGAGGAGCGCTACCGCGCGTGGCTGGAGGAACTTCCGGTGGCCACGGCGCGGCTTTCGAGCGATGGAAGGCTGGCGGGAGGCAACGATGCGCTGGCCCAGCTCCTCGGCTACGAACACCGGGCTGAATTGCTGGCGCTCGCCCCGGTGCTCGGCCTCTGGGCCGACCGTGACAACGAGGTGCGCCTGGTGACGTTCCTCCACGAGGGCCGTGCCTTCCACGGGGAGTCCGCCCTCCGCGCCAAGGATGGCGACCAGGTCCCCGTCACGGCCCACGTCCGCCCCATCCGCGGCAGCGAAGAGTGGGCGGTAACGCTCACGCCCCGATTCGCGGTCGAAAGGGCGAGAAGCAAGTGAAGAGTGAAAAGTAAAGAGTGAAAAGGGGAACGTCAGAACGTGCTGGATAAGAAGCGGAATGCCAGGGCTGAGTGAGAAGATTGGGGGCGCGGTTCCCCCTCCCACTTTTCACTGTTCACTGTTCACTGTTCACTTTTCACTTTTTACCTCTCACTTTTTACTTCTCACTCCCCCACCACCACCCGATCCCGCCCATCGCTCTTGGCGCGGTAGAGCGCCCGGTCGGCGCGGGTGAGCAGCAGATCCACATCGACGGGGCGCGCCTCGGCGCCGGCGACACCGACGCTCACGGTCACGTACAAGGGCTCGCTCATCAACTCCCGCACCAGCGGCTCCGCCGAGATCGCCGCGCGCATCCGGTCGGCCAGGAGCGCGGCGTCGGATTCCGGGGTGTGGGGCAACAGCACCACGAATTCCTCACCACCCCATCGGAAGAGCAGGTCGTGCTCGCGGATGGAACCCTGGACTCGATTGGCGAGCTGACGCAGGACCTGGTCACCCACGTCGTGGCCCCAGGTGTCATTCAGTCGCTTGAAATGGTCCACATCCAGGAAGAGGAGTGAGACCCCCTTGCCGAGCCGCTGGCTGCGCTCGGCCTCACGCTGGAAGTGGGGGCCGAAGGAGCGGCGGTTGAGGGCACCCGTCAGCGGATCGCGCTGGCTCACCCCGCGCTCCCGCTCTCCCAGCCGGGCCAGTGCCGCCGCGAAGGCAGTCGTGGTCGCGAAGGTCACCGCCACCAGCAACCCCACGAAGAGCCCCATCTCACGGAGCCGCGGGAGGAGGAGCTCCCCGGTGACGGTGCGCGCCTCCGGTGGGATGTCGAGCGAGAGCGTCACCCGCCAGACCCCCTGGAACACCACCAGCACCAGCACTGCGATCAACGCGGCGGAGAGCGCCACGCTGCGGGTGAAGCTCACCGCAAATCGCGGGGGCGTGTCGAAGTGGCGGCCGATCCAGGTGCGGGCGCGGGGGCCGAACCAGTGGAGGATCGGTGCGCCGATGAGCATCAGCTGCAGGACATCGCCGATGACCCATCCTTCCCAGATCCGCTGGCTGGCGATCAGGTCGAGCTGGCGGGAGTCTATATAGAGGAGGCCCGCCAGCGACGATGCCGTCGCGGCCACGATCGTCACGCCGAAGAAGGCGACAACGTGCCGCCACCGGGGCAGGTCGGGGGGCAGGTCGAGAATGACGAACGAACCCCAGAGGATCATCACCTCGAGCGGAGTGGCGGTGGCGAAGAGGGCCGCGACCGGCACCGTCATCCCGGCGACGAGCCCGCTCGCGAACGTCGCGGCCCAGGCGGGGATCGCCCCCCAGACCGGCCCGACCCAGAGCGCCAGCAGCACCGTGAGCACCAGCGGCGGATAGATCGAGACGCTGAACCCCACGCCGCCGATGGAGACCGGAATGGCGCTCAGATCCACCACCGCTTCGAAGATCGCCAATGCGACCGCTACGAGCAGCGCCGCACTCCACATCCGGCGCACGCCGGAGAGCCCCGGATGCCCGGGGGTCAACACCGGCGAGAATGGCCACCAGGTGGGACCGGCTGCCGGGAGTCCGTGGGGAGGTTTCCGTTGGCTCATCTGACGGATATCGGGTTGTGCGAGGGCGGCCGGATGGTTCGCCGCGGGTGATCCACGTCACAAGATACCCGACTCGCTCGACCTCGGGAGGCCCCACTTAACTTCCTCATCGACCCGTCGTCCCCGTCCCTGCAGGCGGGACCAGACCTCCACCCTTGAGGAGACCCCATATGCGTGGCATCCGAGAACTCGGCCTCGCGCTGGCCGTGAGCGCCGGCATCACCGTCGTGGCCGCAGCGCAGGCGGCCCCCGCCCCGGCAGCGACGCCCGCCCCCGCCGGGGCCGTCCATCAGGACACCAAGGGCATCCGCCACGACCGGCGCGATCTCCGGAGCGATCGCCGGGACACGCGGCAGGACCGGCGGGATGCGGGAAAGGACCATCGGGACATCCGCCAGGACCGCGCCGAGCTCAAGAGCGACAAGGCCAATGGTGCGTCAGCCGGTGAGGTACGCACCGACAAGAAGGATCTGCGCCGGGACAAACGGGATTCGCACGCCGACAAGAAGGATCTGCGGGCGGACCGCAGGGACAAGCGGGCCGACCGGCGAGATCTCCACGCCGACCGCAAGGATCGGCGCCAGGACCGGAAGGCCGTGACGCCGCCACCGCCACCCTCCGGCGGCAATTGAAGCCGACCCTTACCCGGAGGAGCGCCGAAAGGCGCTCCTCTTCTTTACGCGGCACCGGTTACATTCGGAAGACCTGACCCCAGAGGCGTGCGTGCGGCAAGACCAGGGACATTCGATGGCGGTGCTGCTGCTTTGGGTGATGACCTCGATGGCGTCCGCCGCGCCCATCGCGGCCCAGCAGCAGACCTACTCGCCCATCGGGGCGGTGATGATCGGCGTGCATGCCTCTTACGACGCCACCGGGAAGGCTCCCGGCGTCGGGATGCAGCTGCGCCTCCCGCTCACCGCCAAGATGGACCTGGCACCGAGCGGCGATCTCTACTTCAAGAACGGGCTGACCTATGGGCAGCTCGACCTCGACCTCGTCGCACCGTTCAAGGCCCAGGGCGCGGGGAACTATTTCGGCGTCGGCACCGCCATCGTACGGAGCGGCGGGAGCGGCGGCACGCCGAACGACACCCGCATCGGGCCCGAGGTCGTCGTCGGCGTCACCAGCACCCATCCCAGCGGGACGCTGCTGGCCCGGCCCTACTTCGAACTGCGCTGGACCGTCCTCACCGGCCCCAATCCGCTGGCCCTGACGGCGGGGCTCAACTTCCGCCTGTTCTAGCCGGCAGTGCTTTCCGCCCGTTGTCCGCCCCCCTATATTGCGAGGCTTCAGGCACAGGGGCGGCGGCGCCCCACCGCGACCACTGGGGAGCATGGACGATGAAGGCGACCGACATCCGCAAGGGCCACGTCATCATGTGGGAGGGGCAGCCCTGCCGGGTGATGGATTTCCAGCACCGCACGCCGGGCAACCTCCGCGCATTCGTGCAGGTCCGGTTCCGCAATCTGATCAGCGGCAACACCTTCGACCAGCGCATCAACGCCAGCGACTTCGTGGACGAGGCCCGCCTCGAGACGAAGGAGATGCAGGTGCTCTATCAGGACGGCCAGGGCACCCACGTGATGGACGGCCAGACCTACGACCAGTTCATGCTCGATGACGATACCACCGGCGATCTCAAGCAGTGGCTGCAGCCGGAGGTGCGGATCCAGGCCGAGTGGCTCGATGGGCGGCCGATCGGGATCCGGCTCCCGAAAGTGATGGAGCTCGAGGTCGTCGAGACGACCCCCGTGATGAAGACCGCGACCAAGACCGCCAGCACCAAGCCGGCAACGCTCTCCAACGGCGTGACGGTCCAGGTGCCGGAGTTCATCACCAACGGCGAAAAGGTGCGGGTCGACCCGGCGACGGGGCAGTATCTCGATCGGGCCAAGTAGAGGGCGAGAAGAAGAGGGGATGAGAAGAGGAGGAGACAACGCAGCTCCGGTGGTGAACGGGGCTGCGTTTTGCGTGCGCGGGAGGAAGGGAGGAGCCGAAAAGGAGACAACGCAGATCTGGCGGCTTAAGTGGTCGGGATCGGCCGGGCAGAAATCACGCAAGGGCAACAAGAGAAAACGCAGCCCCGCCTGTCGCCGGAGCCGCGTTGTCTCTTTTCTCCCCTTTCGTTTCGCGTACCGCAGCCCCGCCTGTCGCCGGAGCTGCGTTGTCTCTTTTCTCCCCTTTCGTTTCGCGTACCGCAGCCCCGCCTGTCGCCGGAGCTGCGTTGTCTCTTTTCTCTTGTCTCTTTCCTCGCTCCTCGCTCCTCGCGCCCCTACTTCTTCACCTCGTCAAGCAACGCCACCTGGGTCTTGGCGCCCCGCAGCAGCTCCTCCGCCCGGGCAAGCTGCGCGTCGTAGCGGATGTCGCGCCGGAAGGCGAGCGAATCGGCTCCCACGATCTGGGCCACCCGCTGCTCGATCAGCCGGTCGGCGACGCGCCCAGCGGAATCGAACGTCGCGCGCCCGATCTCCACACCGGCACGGGTGATCCGCGAATACAGCGAGTCGTGCCACGCCGGGGTCACCTTGAAATCCCCCTTGGCGCCAGCGGCCAGCTCGCGCGAGAGCTGGTTGAGCGCCACCGCCACCGCGGCGCCCTTCTTCGAGAGGCTGCTCGCGAACGACTTCTCCACGGTGGTCAGCGTGTCCGGCGCCACCACGACATCTGGCGTGATCCCGCCCCCACCCGTGAGCGGGCGGCCATCATCGGTGCGGTACCTGGTCGTGTCAGCCGGCACTTCCCGGAGCGACCCGTCCTTCGCCCGCGCCCGCTGGATGCTCCTGCCGCTCGGCGTGTACCACTTCCCCGTCGTGAACTTCATCGCCCAGCCCTGATCGAGCGGAAAGAGGCTCTGGACCAATCCCTTGCCGAAGGACCGCTCACCGACCACCAGCGCACGATCGTGGTCCTGCAGCGAACCCGACACGATCTCCGAGGCCGATGCGGTGTACCCATCGAGCAGGACCACCATCGGCTCCCTGGCCAGCATCGGCGTCCCGCTGGCGGTGCCCACTTCGTCGGGCTGAGCCCGGTACTTCACGGTGACCACCTGCGACCCGCTGGGGAGGAAGAGCCCGCCGATCTTGATGGCCTGGTCGAGCGAACCACCACCATTCCCGCGCAGGTCGAGGATGTAGCTCTTCGCACCTTCGCGCTTGAGCCGGGTGATCGCATCGGCGACCTCGCTGTCGGAGGTCTCGTTGAACCGCTGCAGCGGGATGTAGCCGATCTTCCCGTCCAGCATCAATGCGAACGGCACCGCCGGGACGTGGACCTCGGCACGGATCGCGTGCAGATCGATCTCATCGGGTCCGTAGCGACGCACCGTCACCGTCACCGGCGTTCCCGCAGGGCCCCGGATCTTCGAGGTGGTCGAGTCGAGCCCCAGGCCGGTGACAGGCACGCCATCTACCTTGACGATCCGATCCCCGCTCTGGAGGCCCGCCGTCGCCGCCGGAGTGTTCTGGAACACCCGTCCCACAAGGATCGAGTCCTTCTCAAGCTCGACACTCATCCCGAGCCCGGCGTAATGATTGCCGATCGTCTCGCGCTGGAACGCCTGCAACTGTTCGGGCGAGTAAAGCTCGGCGTACGCGTCGTCCATCTGGTCGATCAGGCCGCGCGCGGTCTTCTCGTAGATGTTGCTGGTCGTCGCCGTGTCGATGGATTGGGTGGCGATGCGCTCCATCACCTGCTCCACCAGCCAGGGGCCGGCGGGACTGCGATGGGCGTGGACGAGGACCGCGGCGGTGCCGAGGGGGGTCAGGACCAGGAGCGAAATGAGCCAGCGGCGGTTGGAAGGCCGCATCGGGAGCCTCAAGGAATGGGACAGGTGCCGGCAGTCCGGCAAAGATGAATAGTGCCCCTACGGACGCCGGAACGGGAGGGTTGCGAGGGGGGGATGATGTAGTAGCGGGTGGCCTGCGGCCCTCGAGTAGCGGGTGGCCTGCGGCCACCCGAGTGGGGTGGCCGCAGGCCACCCCCTACACACGGGGCCCGGTGCGCCAAATCTCGCCCAAATCGCCTATCCCACCAACCTCCGGATCAGCTGGATCTGCCCGGCGTGATACAGGTCGTGCGACGCGATCCCGACCACCGTCTCCGCCGCGTTGAAGCGCTTGTTCCCCACCCGACGCCGCAGCATCGCCGGGGTGCACCCTGCGATGGCCTCGCGCAACAGCTCGTGCTCGCGCTTCAGGAGCATCCGATCACGCTTCCATTCCGCATCATCCGCGGCCGCCGGAAGCTCGGGAAAATTGGTCCCGGCGCGCGGAAAGGTGAGCGCCGCATCGCCGGTGACCCGTTGGCGCACCACGAACTTCCAGTAGGCGCAGTGCAGTACCAGTTCCCAGATGTTGTGGCGGCCGGGCGCGGGTCGCCGAAGGGCGGCGGCGGCATCGAGACCGCGCAGCGTCCCCCAGAGTGGTGTGCCGTGCCAGGCGCGACCGGCAAAGGCCTGGTCAAAAACAGAGAAGAGATCGATATGAGGTGAAGGCATGGTTTGGAGAAGTGAAGAGTGAAAAGTAAAAAGTGAAAAGGGAGGAGCAAGAAGTGAAAAGTGAAGAGTGAAAAGTGAAAAGGAGGAACTTCGACGCACTACTCACGACCCACCGAAGATCCCGATACGATCACCCCGACGTCATTCGATCATTGGGGTGACCGCCGCGGTCACACGCCATCTCCCCTACCCGCCGCTCACCCGCCTTGTACCCGCATCCCACCCGCTTCACCCGCTCGACCCGCTCCACCCGAATACTGGCTCGGCACCACCCCGAACTCCCGCCGGAACGCCTCGGCAAAATGGCCCAGGCTGTCGAACCCGGCCTGGTAGCAGGAGTGAGAGACCGAGGATCCTTCTCG
>DASSGV010000086.1:0-68930 GCA_035693225.1 Gemmatimonadales bacterium
GCGATCTTCACCGTGGTGGACGCGGTCCTGCTCCAGCCCCTCCCCTACCAGGATCCCGGCCACCTGGTGGATGTGAACCACTTCTACCCGTCGCTCAACAACCTCCGCGCCAGCGTCTCGGCGCCGGGATATCAGATCTACCACGGGCACGCCGAGATCTTCCAGAGCTCCGCCGCCGAAGGGTTCCAGGCGATGACGCTGACCGGAGAGGGCGACGCCCAGCGCGTCCTCGCCGTCCAGGTGACCGGGGACTTCTTCCCGACGATGGGCGTGGCACCCGCCGCAGGCCGGGCCCTCCGCCCCGATGATGCGGAAGCGGGCCACGACAAGGTCGTGGTGCTGGCGTGGGGCACCTGGCAGCGGTTGTTCGGCGGGTCCAGGGACATCATCGGGAAGGCGATCCAGCTCGACGACCGGTCGTACCAGGTGGTCGGGGTGATGCCCGCCTCGTTCAAGGACTTCTTTGCCCGGCGAGCGGACTTCTGGACGCCCCTGGTGTTCCCACCGGAGGCGTTCGCGGCCACCCGGCTGGGCAACGAGAACCTCTCATTCGTGGCCCGTCTTGCCCCCGGTGTCTCTGTGGTGCAGGCGCAGGCGAAGATGCGCACGCTGGCCGACCAGATGAAGGCGCAGTACCCCGATGCCTTCACCAAGGACTGGACGCTGCAGGTCACCTCGCTCGGCGACGACGCGTCGAGCGGGATCCGGACCGGGATCCTTCTCCTCTTCGGCGCCGTGGCGTTCGTGCTCCTCATCGCCTGCGCCAACGTCGCCAACCTCCAGCTCGCCCGCACCGCCGCACGCACCCGCGAGGTGGCGGTCCGCGTCGCCCTCGGTGCCTCGCCGCGACGGCTGATGCAGCACCTCCTGACCGAGAGCATCGTGCTTGCGGTGGCGGGCGGGGCCCTCGGGATCCTGCTGGCGATGTGGGGGGTGCCGGCACTCCTGGCACTCACGAACGGCGCACTCCCCGGCACCGCAGTGGTGCGGATGAGCGGCAGTGTGCTCATCTTCGCCATCGCCGTTTCGCTCGGCACCGGGGTCATCTTCGGGATGATGCCGGCGCGGCAGATGGCGCGGAACGACCTGCACGGGTCCCTCAAGGAAGGGGGACGAGGCGCCGCCGGCGACCGCGCCAACCTGCGCCTGCGCCGGAGCCTGGTGGTGAGCACCGTGGCCCTCGCCCTTACGCTCCTGATCGGCGCCGGGCTCCTCATTCGGAGCTTCGGCCGGCTGGTGGGCGTCGATCCCGGGTTCAATCCCGATCACGTGCTCACCTTCACGATCTCGCTCCCGCAGACCGCCTATCCGAACGACACCGTGCGGACCGCGCTCTGGAATCGGCTCACCAGCGCCATCGCCACGACCGCGGGAGTCCGGAGCGTCGGAGCGACGAGCAACATCCCCTTCGGCGGCAACTGGTCCACCTCGAGCTTCAATGTGGAGGGCGTTCCCCGCCTCACCAACGGCGCTCCCGGTCCCTGGGGCGACATCCGGATCGTGACGCCGGACTTCCTCCCCACGATGCAGGCGCGATTGATCGAGGGGCGGCAGTTCACCGATGCCGACCGCGACGGGGCCCCGCTCGTGGCCATCGTGGACGATCAGCTGGCCCACCGCTACTGGCCCAACGCCGACGCGATCGGGAAGCGGATCACCTACGATAACCTGACCGATTCGGTGGTCCACTGGATCCAGATCGTCGGCGTGGTGGGCCACCTGGCGCACGAGGGGCTCGACGCGTCGAAGCGCACCCAGGTTTACCTCTCCGCCGCGCAGGCGGGCCGGAGCGGACTCACCTTCGCGGTCCGGACCTCCGGCGACCCCCTCGGTGCCGTCAATGCGATCCGCAGCGTGGTCCAGTCGGTGGATCCGAACCTCGCGATGGCCAACGTCAACACCATGACGGCGCTCGTCGAGTCGTCCACCGGCCCCCGCCGCTTCGCGATGCTCCTCTTGGGCGGCTTCGCGGCGCTGGCCCTCACCCTCGCCGCGATCGGCCTCTACGGCGTGATGAGCTACACCGTCACCCAACGCACCCGGGAACTTGGCGTCCGTGTGGCACTCGGCGCTGAAGCAGGCCAGGTCCTCGGGCTGGTGCTGGGCCAGGGACTCAGACTGGCGCTCATCGGAGTGGGGATCGGGCTCGTCACCTCGCTCCTGATGACACGCTTCCTCAGCGGCCTCCTCTATGACCTGAGCACCACCGATCCGACCACCTTCGCGGTCCTCTCCGCGCTCCTGGTGCTCGTGGCCCTCCTCGCCAGCTACCTCCCCGCCCGCCGGGCGACGAAAGTGGATCCGATGGTGGCGTTGCGGGCGGAGTAGAGGAATAGGCGCGTGAGGCGCATAGGGCGCGTGAGGCGCGTGGACGCAGAAGCTGGCGCGGGAGCAACCACTGTCATCCCGAGCAGAGCGAGGGACCTGCCCCGGGGTCAGACGGGCATATGATGGCTGGTCCCGATCACCGCTGAGAAGGTCCCTCGCTCCGCTCGGGATGACAGCAAGCTGATAGCTGATAGCCGGTGGCTGATAGCTCGCAGAGTGCTGATAGCTGATAGCTCGAAAATGATCAATAGCTGCCCAAGGAGCGAGCATGCACACCCTCCTCCACGACCTGCGCTACGCCGTGCGCTCGCTGCTCAAGGCACCGGGGTTCACCGTGACTGCGGTGCTGACACTGGCGCTCGGCATCGGCGCCACCACGACGGTGTTCAGCGTGGTCGAAGGCGTGCTGCTGGCATCCCTCCCCTTCCCCCACGCCGACCGACTCGTCGACATCAAGCAGGTCCGCGCAAACAGCGGCGGAGGCGGGACAGCACCGTTCGGCTCCTATCAGGTGTGGCAGACCGCCACTCGGAGCTTCGATGGCATCGCCGCATACAGCGGGAACAGCGCTGTCCTCACCGGCCGTGGCCCCGCGGAGCGGGTCATGACGTGGAGCGCCACCTCGAGCTTCTTTAAGCTCCTCGGCACTCGACCCTACTTCGGTCGCCTGCTCACTGCCGATGACGACCGCACCGGGAGCGAACCGGTGGCGGTCCTGAGCCACACCTTCTGGATGTCCCATTTCGGCGGCGACCCGCACGCGATCGGTCGGTCGCTCACGCTCGACACGGTGAGCTACACCATCGTGGGAATCGCGCCCCCTGACTTTCAATACCCCGCCACGGCAGTGATCTGGTCCAATGTCGGCGCGTACCTGGCCGGCCCTGAAGGGGCACGTCGCGCCCACCAGTGGGCCTTCTGGGTGGTCGCCCGCTTGCGCCCGTCGATCTCCCTTGCGCAGGCACAGACCGATCTTGACCTGGTCTCGCGCCAGGCGTGGGACCAGGCACCAGACCTGAACGGGGCACTGCCAGCCCTCAGTCCGCTGAAAGGCTACCTCGTCGGGCAGGTGCGGAGCGGGCTCCTCATCCTCCTCGGTGCGGTGGCGCTCCTCTTGCTGATCGCCTGCGCCAACGTGGCCAGCCTTCTCCTCTCTCGCGGCATCGCGCGTCAGCACGAGATGGCCATCCGCGTCGCACTGGGTGCGGGGCGGGCTCGCGTGGCGTTACTGGTGCTGGCCGAGTCGGCGGTGGTCGCGCTCACTGGAGGCGCCCTCGGGGTCCTTGGTGCGCTCTGGAGCGTGCCGGCCCTCGTGGCCCTTGCAGGGAGCCAACTCCCGGACATCGCCCACATCGGCGTCAATTTGCCTGTCCTGGCGATGGCGTGCGGTGCCACCCTGGCCGCCGGCATCCTCGCAGGCGTAGTACCGGCGATCCGTGCGACGCACCGACCGCCGGGTGCGGCGCTCAAGGCCCAGGGGGCCGGCACGACGGCGACGATGCGGAATCGATCGGCGAGCGCACTCATCGTTGCACAGGTGGCATTGGCGTTGGTGCTGCTCGTCGGTGCCGGGCTTCTGACACGCAGCTTCCTGCGGCTGGTGGATCTTGACCCCGGCTTTGCCGCAAGTCACGTGGTCGTGGCGACACTCGACCTCCCGACCACTCGATACGCCAATGCTGATCGGCGTCGAGTGTACGCGGCCGAAGCGCTGACCAGCATCGAGGCATTGCCGGGCGTCCTTGACGCGGCGATCGCATCGGGGATCCCGCTCGACGGCGGCGCCATCAGCGGCGTTTCGATCCCGGGCAGGTCAGAATCGCAGGACCTGCCGTGGGCCTGGTCTGCGGCAGTTTCACCCAACTATTTCCACACCCTGGGCATACCTGTCCTGCGGGGGAATACGGCGGGTGGTCCGCACACCGTGGTCATCGACGAGGCGGCAGCGCGCGCATACTTTCCCGGTGACGATCCGATCGGGAAGGAGATCAGCTTCTACGGCACGAGATCAGCGATCATCACCGGCGTGGTCGGCGACACCCGCCAGGAGTCGCTGGCCGAAGCGCCGCCGCCCCACATCTACGAGTCGCTCGACAACGACCCTCCGGAGTACGTCAAGGCGCTGGTGCGCACCTCCGGAGACCCGGCAGCACTCGTCCGGCCATTGCACGATGCGCTCCAGGCGATCGACCACGATGCGCCCATTGACCGGGCCGGGCCTCTGTCCGATCGGATCGGTGCCGCGCTCGCCACCGAGCGGCTCTACACCTTGATGCTCGGGCTCTTTGCCGCCGCGGCACTCGCCCTGGCGGCCACGGGCCTCTACGGTATCGCTGCGCATTCAGTCGCCCAGCGGACCCGCGAGATCGGCATTCGCCGGGCCCTCGGTGCGGAACGCCGGAATGTGCTGGCGCTGATCATCGGGCGCGGATTGTCGCTCGTAATGGTGGGCCTCACGCTCGGGCTCGCCGGAGCCGTCGTCGGCACCCGTGTCCTCAAGAGTTTCCTCTTCCAGGTCCAGCCCCTCGATCCGATGGTCATCGGCCTGGTCGGGGTCGCCCTGGCCGCCACCGCCCTCCTCGCCAGCTACCTCCCCGCCCGCCGGGCGACGAAAGTGGATCCGATGGTGGCGCTGCGGGCGGAATAGGCGGTAAGGCGGGCGAAGCTGAAGCATCGGAGTTTCGTGTCAAGCAGATCTGTCATCCCGACCCCGAGCGTAGTCAGAGGGAGGGACCTTGCCGGCGGAGTCTAGAACCTCTATGCCGACCCCGATCGCCGCGGAGAAGGTCCCTCGGGTCTGCGCCTTCGGCGCAGTTCCCTCGGGACGACAGATCGAAATGCGCCGGTCCCTCTTCCCCGCTGCGCCGCTACGCCGCTGACCCGCCCCCTAACACCCCTTCTTACTTCTTACCTCTCACTTCTTACCTTTCTCCCATGGCCTCTCCCGGTACCCGCATCCTCGTCGCCGATGACGATACCCATGTCCTCGAAGCGCTCCGGCCGCTCCTCCTGGGCGAAGGGTACCAGGTGGAGAGCGCCACCTCCCCCGGCGGCATCCTCGCCGCGGTCGAGGTGCGCGACTTCGACCTGATCCTGATGGACATGAACTACACCCGCGACACGACCGGCGGGCTCGAAGGACTCGACTTGATCTCGAGGATCCAGCGCCTCGACGCCACCCTGCCGCTGATGGTGATGACGGCGTGGGGGAGCATCGATGGCGCGGTCGAGGCGATGCGTCGCGGCGCCCGCGACTACATCGAGAAGCCCTGGGACAACACCCGCCTGCTCCACGTGGTGGAGACCCAGGTGGCCCTCGGCCGCGCCATTCGGCAGGGGCAGCGGCTCGAGGCCGAGAACCTGGTGCTGCGACGCCACGGCGCACCCGAACTGATCGCCAGCGCCCCCGCGATGCAGCCGGTGCTTCGGCTGATGGAGCGGGTGGGACCCTCCGATGCCAACGCGCTCATCACCGGCGAACATGGCACCGGCAAGGAGGTCGTGGCACGCTGGCTCCACGCCGCTTCGCCCCGAGCCCACCGGCCGATGGTCACCGTGGACCTGGGAGGCCTGGCCGACGGCGTCTTCGAGAGCGAGCTCTTCGGACACGTGAAGGGCGCCTTCACCGATGCCAAGACCGATCGGATAGGCCGCTTCGAGCTCGCCGATGGCGGCACCCTGCTGCTGGACGAGATCGCCAATCTCACTATCCCGCAGCAGGCCAAGCTCCTGCGGGTCCTCCAGACCGGCCAGCTGGAACGGGTCGGCTCCTCCAAGACGCGGCAGGTGAACGTGCGGATCCTCGCCGCCACCAACGCCGACCTCCGCGCCGAAGTGGCGGCGGGGCGGTTCCGGGAGGACCTGCTCTTTCGGGTCGACACGATCGAGATCCACCTGCCGCCGCTTCGGGAACGCCGGGAGGACATCCCCACCCTGGCGGCCTGGTTCCTCCGCGAGCACGCCGCCCGTTACGGCAAGACGGTCACGGGCTTCCAGGCCGATGCGATGCGCGCCCTCCTCGAGTATACCTGGCCCGGCAACGTGCGTGAGCTCTCCCACGCGGTCGAGCGCGCCGTCCTGCTCGCCGAGGGAGGGACGGTCCGGACGACGGACTTGAACCTGCGTGCCCCCGGCGACGGGGGGACCCGGATGGAGGACCTGAGCCTTGAAGAAGTAGAGCGGCTCCTGATCCAGAAGGCGCTCGCCCGGTTCGATGGCAACGTCACCGCGGCGGCGCGCGCGCTGGGCCTCTCCCGCAGCGCCCTCTACCGCCGTCTCCACCGGCACACCCTCTGACCACACCCCGAGCGACCACACCGTGACGCCCCGCGCGCACGAACGCGACATCCTCCGCTTTGCCCTCCTCGGCGGGCTCCCCGCGGTCGTCGTGGCGCTGGTGTTCATCTGGACCGGCGGCCATTCCGATCGGGTGGAATGGACCCTCTCGCTCGCCATCGTGCTCCCGTGGATCGCCCTCGCGTTCGCCCTGCGGGAGCGCGTCGTCCGTCCGTGGCAGACGATCTCCAATATGCTGGCGGCCCTCCGCGAGCAGGACTATTCGCTCCGGGGCCGCAAGGCCGACGCCGAGGACTCCCTTGGCCTGGCGATGCTGGAGCTCAACATCCTCACCCAGGAGCTCAAGGAGCGCCGACTTGGCGCCCTCGAAGCGACAGCCCTGCTGCGTCGAGTGATGGCCGAGATCGATGTTGCGGTGTTCGCGTTCGACGAGGAGGGGGTGCTGCGGCTCGCCAACCGGAGCGGGGAACTCCTGCTGGGGCTCCCGTCGGAGCGGCTCCTCGGTCGCGACGCGGATGATCTCAAGCTCGGTGAATGCCTGCGGGGCGAGGCCCCCCGGGTGGTGGAGCTGGAGTTTCCCGCCGGTCGCGGCCGGTGGGAGGTGCGGCGTGGTGGATTCCGCCAGGGAGGCCGGCCCCACCAGTTCGTGGTGCTCGCCGATGTGAGTCGAGCCCTGCGCGAGGAGGAACGCGCCGCCTGGCAGCGCCTGGTACGGGTGCTGGGCCACGAGATCAACAACTCGTTGACGCCGATCAAGTCGGTGGCCCAACGGCTTCAGCTCCGCATTGCGAAGGAATCCGGAACGCCGCTCCGCGGTGAACTCGACGAAGGGCTGACGCTCATTGCCGGACGATCCGAGGCGTTGACCAGGTTTCTCGCCGGCTACGCCAAGCTCGCCCGGCTCCCGGCACCGGCCCTGGGGCCGGTGGCGGTCGGGGCGTGGGTCGAGCGGGTCGTCCGACTGGAGACGCGGCTGCCCGTCACGATCCTGGCGGGCCCGCCGGTCACGATCCGCGCCGACGGCGACCAGCTCGATCAGCTATTGATCAACCTGATCCGGAATGCCGTCGATGCCAGCCTGGAAACGAAGGGGAGAGCGCAGGTCGGGTGGCGGGTGGCGGGAGGCACGTTCGAATTGATCGTCGAAGATGAAGGACCCGGACTCCCCGAGACCGGCAACCTTTTCGTCCCGTTCTTCACCACCAAGCCCAACGGCACCGGGATCGGCCTGGCGCTCTCGCGGCAGATCGCGGAGGCCAACGGCGGACGCCTCGTCCTCGAGGGCCGCCGCGACCGCACCGGTTGTCGGGCGACGTTCTCGATGCGGGTAGGTGGGGGAAGCTGAGGGGCTCGGAGCCGACAGCTCCGCTCCGCTCCGCTTTGAGAAGATCCCTCGGTCGCGTTGCTCCCTCGGGATGACACCGAAGTCGGGATGATGTGAAGGGGTGGCCGCAGGCCACCCCCTACGGACGTTGTCCCAGGCGTTTGTACGACGAGAATGGGCGGGCGCCTCGAACATTGTCGGTAGGGGGTGGCCTGCGGCCACCCCTGGCGCACGGAATGTCACAACCAACGGAACCTTGTCGCGGGAGCGCAGCGACCGACGGACCCCGGGGTGGCCGCAGGCCACCCCCTACGTTCATCGTCCGAGGTGCCACCCGCGCCTCATGCGCCCCACGCCTCTAGAAATCCACGTCATACCCCACCCGTACTCCCCGCCCCGGTTGGGGAATGAAGTCCTTCACCACCGACAAATTGTCGCGGTACACGGTGTTGAACAGGTTGTCGACGTGGATAGTGATCTCGTGCACTGCTTGTCCCTGAAAAAGCCGGATCCCGACCCCTACGTTCGTGACCGCGTACCCGTCGGTGGGCGTGTCGCCATCGCCGAGGCGGGTCTGCCTGGCGGCCATCCGTTCCTCGACCATTGCGGACCAACGCTCTCCCTGGTAGCTCCCCCGCAGCAGTCCCCGGAGTGGCGGGATGAAGGGGAGCGGCTGGTCGAGCTTGGTGTCTTGGGCGTTGACGTAATCGGTGCTGGCCCGCAAGGCGAAGTGCTCCGCCGGCGCCACCGTCACCGCTGCCTCGAAGCCCCAGAGGCGGGCCTCCGTGGCGGAGAACTGCCGCACCGGGAAGCCCTGGATGGTGTCGCCGCGCAGGAAGCCGAAGATGTAGTTGCTGATGGTATTGAGATACGGCGAGAACTCGAACGCCACGGTGCGATAGTTCCCCCGCAGTGATGCGTCGATCCCGGTGCCGTGTTCCGGCGAAAGGGTCGCGGTGCCGACAGAGTAGGTGGCACTCGCGGCATCGAGCCCGTCGGCAAAGAGCTCCTGTACGGTCGGTGCGCGGAAGGAGCGGGCCACATCGAGCGAGACGGTCCAGGCGGGAGAGATCTGCTGGATGGCGCCGAGGGAGGCGGTCATCGCGTTGGAGTTGCGCGACTCATTGCTCGACTGGAACACCGAGTCCGTGGACGACGGATCGGGATGGGTCTGGATCTTGTTGTAGTCGTACCGGACCCCCGCCTGGAACCGGGTGCGGGGTGACGCGGCATATTCCTCGAAGGCATAGCCGGCCAGGCCGGTGGTGGTGGAATTGGGGCCGAGGGGTTGGTCGCCGCTGATCGAGAGCTTCTCGATGTCGGTCCAGAGGCCAAGGGTGCCGGAGAGCTTCCCCGCCTGCCGCTGCCGCAGCTGAAGCACCGCGTTCAGGGTCTGCTTGTGGAAGTGGTTCGCCTGCGGATCGGAGACCCCGGTCGAATCCTGCGCCGTCGGGAATTCGGAGTGGTTGTAATCGTTGTAGCTGGCGTGGAGCTTGAGCTGGTCGGCAAAACTGCCGTGGAGATTCAAGGCGCCGCGCAACTCCAGCAGGTCCCGCGTCTGGGCAATGCGGGAAGTGGTGGGAGGCGTCGTCATCCAGTTCGGATTGGGAGGCGTGCCGGGAATGCCGTAATTCATCTCGTAACGCTTGCCGCCGATCCCGAGCATCCCGAACTCGCCCTGGTAGACATACCCCGCCCCGGCTTCGTCACTGTGATCGAAGGTCTGCGGCATCCGGTCGAGCTGGAAGGTGCCGCCGGTGCCAGGATCGGTATAAGTGCCGGACGGGATATGGATGTCACTTCCGTGGAGGCCGGCGCCGAAGACGCTGAGCGCGCTGTGGGCGGTCGAATAGACCACATTGGCCGAGCCGGAGTACTGGTCTGCCACGCTGTTCCCTTCCACCTGCGCCGAACCGGAGAGGGGATGGTCGGAGACTGTGGGGACCACGTTGGTGATGACGTTGACCAGCCCGCCGAGGGTGTTGGGGCCGTAGAGGATCGCGGCGGGGCCGCGAACCACATCGACCTGGGAGATCCCCGACGCCTCGATCGGGGTGGCGTGGGCGGGGTCATAGGTGGCGATGTCTCCCACCCGCATCCCGTTCTCGAGGACCAGTACCTCGTTGTCGCCGAGGCCGCGGATGATCGGGCGCGAAGGTGCGGAGCCGTTCCCGCGGACCGTCACACCGGGAAGATCGGACAGCTTCTCGGCGAAGGTCGATCCCGGGCTGTTCACGAGGTCGCGTGCCGACTTCGACGAGACCGACTGATACGCTTCATCGCTGGTGCGGGGCTCGGGAGAAGCCGAGACGACCAGGTCACGCACCCGGATCGCGGCGGGGCGAAGGTCGATGGCGAGCGAGGCGCTGTCGCCGGTCAGCGCCACCGAATCCCGGGCCGATGCGAAGCCGGGGGCGATGATGAAGAGGTGATACTCCCCCTTCGGGATCTGGTCGAAGCGGAACTCCCCCTGGGCACCGGTCCGTACCGTGCGGTCAAGCTCCCCCAGGCGTACCTCGGCACCGACCACCGGGCGGGCGCCGCTTGTGACCGTACCAGAGATGGATTGGGCCGAGGCGGTGGCGGCGAGGAAGAGCGCCGCAGCGCTGGCAACGAGGGTCGTGGCGATCGGTCGGAGCATTGGTCGATCCGGATCGGGATGGATGATGCGACGGGGCGGGATCCTTCAGGCGCCGGGCCCGCCTGACTCTGCTGCCTACGGAAGAGGAACGCAAGGGGTTTCCGGGGCCGGTGCAGCAGCTCCTTGCAGATCGCGGCCGATTCTCTGCGGCGCTTTGCGGTGAGCGTGGGATACCCTGTGCGCAGTCCACCAAGCGCATCGAGGACGATCCGGGGGACGTTCAGCCGTGCGTTGGCTTTTTTGTCCCACGTCGTCGATCCACAGGACGAACCGCCGGCGAGTATGAAGCATCTCGCATTGGCCATGGAAACCCGAACGCGAACGCGGCCCTGATTCCCAGTTCACCTGGTTGACCTACTGGGCGCATCAGTGCGCGGGCCAGAGGTGATACCACTCCTCTACGGGCCGCTCCCTGAATCCGTCGACGAGTCGGGTGCGGCCCGCCTCCAGCGAGTATACCCGATCGGCGAATTCCAGCACCGATGTCACGTCGTGGTCCGCGAACAGCACCGCGAGCTCGTTGCTCGCCCGTCGGCGGAGGAGCGCACCCAAGGCATCGCGATGAACGGGCGCCAACCCTCGGAACGGCTCGTCGAGGATCAAGGTCGCCGGGCGAGCGGCCAGCGCCACACCAACCTCAGCCAGGCGCCGCTCCCCTCCAGAGAGGCTGGCCGCGGGCTGCCCGGCGACGCTCCCCAGACCAAGTTCTTCCAGAAGTCCAGTCGGCTCACTCCCCCAGACGCTCGCGACCGTTCGTGTCACCTCGTCGGGAGAGAGGTGGTCGGGGAGCCAGGCGCCTGAGGGCAGGCTGATCAAACCCATCCGGGCCCATTGGTATAGGCTCGGCCGCCGGAGATGGCGCCCGTTCCAGCGGACCGTCCCGCCGTGTGGACGCACAGTCCCTTCGATGACGCGGAACAGAGTGGTCTTCCCTGACCCCGATCGTCCGATCAGGGCGGTGATCACCCCAGGGACCGCATCGATGAAGGCAGATCGAAGGACCTGGCGTTCGCCGAACGCCGCCTGGATCGAGTCAGCGGCCATCATCCGGCCACCAGCCCACCGAAAGCAGCAACCGCGAGCGCCAAGACGCACAAGAGCCACCCAAAGGCCATCGCCTGAATGCCAAGAAGGGCCAGCAGACGGTCATCGCGCCGATCTCGCACGGTGGCGCGCCAGACGAAGAGCACCAAGCCAATGGCAAGGCACTCGCCGAGAAGGCTGAATTGGAGTGCTGGGTGGTGCGCACGCACCGCCCCAACGATGAGCGCGAGTTTCGCGACGAGCCAGAGCAGGAAGAAGCGTCCGGCGAGACCACGCCCGAATCGTGACCGCAGCAATACCGCCCACGCGTGGCGCGCATTCCAGTGGAGAGGCCGGTCAAGTCCAGAAGGTCGGATGTTTGATATGGTCATCGACCAACGCTATCAGCGCAGCCACAATTGCGCCAACGAGTCTCGCCAGCACCACAGGGTCACCGGCCGTTCACCGCGTTACTGGAGATACCCTGCTACCGGCGTCACGGACACCACGGCCCATTTTCGGACGGAAAACGGAAAGAGGAACGCCCCGCCCGGCAGCAACGCCAAACGGGGCAACGATTTCAGGATTATGGGCCTGGGAAGAGTTGAGCCGCAGGCGAGCGCAGCTCCACTGACGACCTCACGCGCCCCAAGAAACGAACGCCCCGCTCGGCAGCAACGCCAAGCGGGGCAACGGTTTCCGGACTATGGGCCTGGGAAGAGTTGAACTTCCGACCTCACGCTTATCAGGCGTGCGCTCTAACCACCTGAGCTACAGGCCCTCACGCCCGATATGTGGCAACCGGACGGGGCGCGGAGAATAGCCGGGAACGGCGGGCATCGCAACCCGACCGCTCCCGCCACATTCACTCGAAATCGCCGCCGCCACCGCTCCGCCCGCGGCGCCCCCGCTTGGGCGGGCCTTCCTCTTCATCGGCCTCCTCGAGGTCGACCTCGTCCTCGTCGGCATCCTCATCGTCGACGTCGTCGTCCCCCTCTTCGTCCTCGTCGTCGAAGTCGTCCTCGTCCTCGTCCTCTTCGTCGTCGAAGGCAAAGCCGTCGTCCTCGAAGTCGTTCCCGTCATCGTCCAGGGGGCGACGGCGCGCTTCGATGACCTCCAGCGACCCCTCTTCCAGGACCAGCATATGTCCTCCTGCCGTTCGGTGCATTTGGTGCGTCATGGGTTGACGAGGCGGACCGCCCGCCTCAGGATGCGTTCTCCACCCGGGCCGCCGCCCGCGCCGCCTTCTTCCGGTCGTTCGCGGCCAGGAGCCGCTTCCGAAGCCGGATGGTCTGCGGCGTGATCTCGATGAGCTCGTCCTCCTCGATGTACTCGAGGGCATATTCCAGCGTGATCTGCCGCGGCGGCTCCAGGATCACCATGTCGTCCGACGCGGTGGTCCGCATGTTCGAGAGCTTCTTTTCCTTCGTCACGTTCACGTCCATGTCGCCGGGTCGGGAGTTCTCGCCGGCGATCATCCCTTCGTACACGTGGTCGCCGGGGGCCACGAACATCTGGGCCCGCTCCTGCAGGTTGCCGAGCGCAAAGGCCACGACGCTTCCCTCCCGATCGGCCACCAGCACGCCCCGCTTCCGTCCCGCCAGCGGCCCCGCCCAGCCACCGTATTCCAGGAACCGGTGGTGCATGATCCCGGTGCCGCGGGTGTCGGTCAGGAACTCCGACCGGTACCCGAACAGGCCGCGTGCGGGGATCCTGAAGTTCATACGCACCATCCCCTGCCCCGGATTCCGCATCTCGATCATCTCGGAGCGGCGGGGGCCGAGCTTTTCCATCACCGCCCCCATGTAGCCCTCGGGCACGTCGATCATCAGCTCCTCGTACGGCTCCAGCCGCTCCCCATCCGGCCCGACCTTGGTGATGACCCTCGGCCGCGACACCTGGAACTCGTACCCCTCGCGCCGCATCGTCTCCATCAGGATGCCCAGGTGCAGCTCGCCCCGCCCGGAGACGGAGTGGGTGTCGGGGCTGTCGGTCTCTTCCACCCGGAGCGCCACGTTCCGCTCCAGTTCCTTGAAGAGCCGGTCGCGCACCTGTCGGCTGGTGACGTACTTCCCCTCCCGCCCCGCAAAGGGAGAGTTGTTGACGATCACGTCGACCGAGATGGTCGGCTCCTCGACCGCGATGCCGAGGAGGCGCTCGGGATGCTCGGGCGCGGTGAGGGTGAGGCCGATCTCGATCCCCTCAAGCCCCGAGAGCACCACGATGTCACCCGCCGAGGCCTCGTTCACCTCGACCTTGTTGAGTCCGTCGAAGGTGTAGAGCTTGGTAATCCGCCCGTTCTGTACCTTCTCGTCATTCACCATCCCCGGCACGCCGATCGGCAGGAGCGAGACCGCATCGCCCACCTTGAGCCGACCCCGTTCGATCCGGCCGATCGCCATCCGCCCCAGGAAGCTCGAAAAGTCGAGCGTCGAGATGAGCATCTGGAAGGGACCGTCGGGATCGCCCGAGGGGGGCGGCACGTGGTCCAGGATCGACTGGAAGAGCGGCTTCAGGTCGGTGCCGGGGTGGTCCAGTTCCGGCGTGGCGGTCCCCGCCCGACTGCTGGTATAAAGGAAGGGAGCGTCCAGCTGCTCCGGGCTCGCGTCAAGGTCGATGAACAGGCCCAGCACTTCGTCGTGCACCCGGAAGGGTTCGGCATCCTGCCGGTCGATCTTGTTGATCGCCACGATGGGCCGAAGCCCCAGGGCCAGCGCCTTCCGGGTCACGAACCGCGTCTGCGGCATCGGCCCCTCGGCGGCATCGACCAGGATGAGGACGCCGTCCACCATCCGCAGGATCCGCTCGACCTCGCCCCCGAAATCGGCGTGCCCGGGGGTGTCCACGATGTTGATCTTGGTCCCGCCCCAATTCACCGCCGTGTTCTTGGCCAGGATCGTGATGCCCCGCTCGCGTTCGAGGGGGTTGGAGTCCATCACCCGCTCCTCGACGTGCTGATTGGCCCGGAACGCCCCCGCCTGGCGGAGCATCTGGTCCACCAGCGTGGTCTTGCCGTGGTCGACGTGCGCGATGATGGCGATATTGCGTATGTCCACAGTACATCCCGTCGAAAAGCCTGTCTGCCCCGGGCCTGGAGGTGCCACCACCGTGGCCCTTCCGGGGGTGCCGCGCGGCATATATAGACGCCTCACCCGGCCGCCGCAAGACAGCCGGAGGTCGAGTGTGCCGACGGTCACATCCTCTTAGTGGTGGTGGTGTCCGGCGTGGGAATGATGGGTGTGGCCGGCCGCCCCGGCGGGGGCCTCGATCTCGGCGCAGCCCTCGCCGGTCTCGAGCTGGATGGTGATGTGGCCGATGCCGAGTGCCGCCATCTCGCGCTGGATCCCGGTGAGGGCCTCGGGATGGCGGACCAGGTCGGGCACCACCGCGTGGCCGCTCATCGCCACCAGTCCGCTGGTGACGGTCCAGACGTGCAGATCGTGCACCGCGCTCACCCCCGGCAACGCCCGCATCCGGCCCTCGACGTCGGTGAGCGAGATGTGCGAGGGCGTCCCCTCGAGCAGGATGTCGACGCTCTCCCGCACCAGGCGCCACGCCCCGACCAGCACCAGGAGGGCAATGAGGATCGACACGATCGGGTCGACCATCGTCCAGCCAGTGGTCAGGATGACGATACCCGCCACCAGCGCGCCCACCGAGCCGAGCGCATCGCCCAATATGTGCAGATACGCGCCGCGGACGTTCAGGTTCTCGGTATGGCCGGAGTGAAGCGTCAGCAACGACCCGAGGTTGGCCACCAATCCCACCAGCGCCACACCCAGCAGCACGCCCCCTGCCACCGGCGGCGGCGCGTGGAGCCGTTCAACGGCCTCGACGATGATCCACCCGGCAATGACGAAGAGGGCGGCCCCGTTGATGAAGGCGCCGAGAATCTCCCAGCGGAGATAGCCGTAGGTACGGTTGGCGTCGGCGGGGCGCTCGGCGATCCACGCGGTGAAGAGCGAAAGCCCGATCGCCGCGACATCGGCCAGCATATGCCCCGCGTCGGCCAGAAGCGCCAGCGACCCGCTGATGAGCGCCCCGGCCACCTCCACGCCGCAGATGAGGAGCGTCAGCATCAGCACCCACCAGAGCCGCCGGGTGAAGGTCCGGGGGACACGGATGAGGCAGAGGGCCGGGGGAGTGGGGGCGGGCATATGTGGTAGAAAGCTAACAGCTATCAGCTATCAGCTATCGGCTACTAGCTATCAGCTATCAGCTATCAGTGACTCCGTGCGCAATAAGAAATCGCTAAGACACAAGGGCCCCTCCCTTCAACCGACTGATCGCTGATAGCTCTTTACTGATAGCCGATAGCTGATAGCTGGCTGCTGATAGCTGATAGCCGATAGCTGATAGCTCTGTGCTGATAGCTGATAGCTCCTTCCCGTTAGCCCATCGCTCACTCAAACGCTAGCGCCCGACTCGCACCCGACCCATATTCGAATTCCCCCGCCGCCGCCCATCAGGAGCCACGCGTGCCCAGCAATCCCTCCGACCCGACCGATCCCGCCTCGCTCACTCGCCGCAGTTTCATCGTCCACACCGGCGGTGCCAGCGGTGCCCTGCTCCTGGCTCCGTCATTCAAGCCGATGCTGCGCTCGGTGCTCCGGACCGCACCCGACGCCCAGCCCGGCACCACCAACGGCCCCGTCGACCCCGCGCTCTTTTCCGGTCTCGACTGGCGGATGCTGGGCCCCTTCCGCGGCGGCCGCACCGATGCGGTGAGCGGCGTCCCGGGACGCCCCGATGAGTTCTACTTCGGCCACGTCAACGGCGGGGTGTGGAAGACCATCGACGGCGGACGGACCTGGGACCCGATCTTCGACTCCCAGCCGGTGGCATCGATCGGCGCCCTCGCGGTGGCCCCCTCGGCCCCCGACGTGGTGTACGTGGGAAGCGGAGAGTCCACCCTGCGCGATTCGGTGGGCTATGGCAACGGGATGTACAAGTCGACCGATGCCGGCCGGACCTGGATCCACATCGGCCTCGACGACACCCAGCACATCGGCAAGATCGCGATCCACCCGAAGGACCCCGACACGGTATTCGTCGCGGCACTCGGCCACTACTACGGCCCGTCGAAGGAACGCGGCGTCTTCCGGTCGAAGGACGGCGGCAAGCACTGGCAGCGCGTACTGGAGAAGGGCGACAACGTCGGCGCCATCGAAGTGACGATCGACCCGAATGATCCGAGCGTCGTCTTTGCCGGGCTCTGGAACACCCGGCGGCCGCCCTGGTTCACCTATCCTCCGACCAACGGCCCCGGCGGCGGGATCTTCAAGTCCACCGACGGCGGAGATTCCTGGACCCAGCTTACCCAGGGCCTGCCGACCGACGGCGTCGGACGCACCGGCATCGCCGTGGCACCCACCGACTCCAAGCGCGTCTACGCCGTCGTGGATTGCCTCACCCCGGTGCCCGGCGCTCCGGTGGCACCACCCGATCCGAGCGGGTTCGGGCGCGACACGACACCGCGCCAGGGCGGTTTCTTCCGCTCCGATGACGGCGGCGCCACCTGGACCCGGCTCTCCGCCGACGAAGCGCTCTGGGGACGCGGCTGGTATTTCGAGCACGTGACGGTCGACCCGACCGACGCGAACGTCGTCTACGTCGCGAACGTGTCGGTCTCCCGCTCCACCGACGGCGGGCACAGCTGGGTGCCGCTGCGCGGCTCTCCCGGCGGCGATGACTACCATCAGCCCTGGGTCTCGCCCGACGACCCCGATACGCTCATCGTCGCGAGCGACCAGGGGACGATCATCTCGCGCAACGCCAGGACCCCCGACCCGCGCGACGTGACCTGGACCTCCTGGCTCAACCAGCCGACGGCGCAGATCTATCACGTCTCGGTCGACTACCGCACCCCCTATTGGGTGACCGGCGCGCAGCAGGACTCGGGATCGGTGGCGGTGCGCTCCCGCGGCAAGTTCGCCGAGATCTCGATGCGCGATTGGGAGCCGATCGGGGCCGGGGGGGAGAGCGGCTACACCGCCGGCGATCCGCTGCACCCCGGCATCGTCTACGGCGAGGCGGGGACCCGCTTCGACCTGGCGCTCAACCGTGAGGTCGCCGGCACCACGACACCCCAGTCGACCGACAAGGCGCCGGCTCGACACGACTGGACCCAGCCGCTCGTCCTCTCCCAGGCCGATCCGCACGCGCTCTACTACGCCGACCAGTTCCTCTTCAAGTCCACCGACGGTGCCAGGAGCTGGATCCAGATCAGCGGCGACCTGACGCGTACCAATCCGGGGGTCCCCAAGGGCCTCGACGCCGCTGCGGCCGCCGATGTCCAGCAGAACGGTCAGCGCGGCGTGATCTACACGGTGGCACCCTCGCCCCTTCAGGCGCCGCTCCTGTGGATCGGCACCGATGACGGCCTGATCCAGGTGAGCGCCGACGGCGGTGCCCACTGGCAGAACGTGACGCCGCCGGCGCTGAGCGGCTGGAGCCGGGTCACGATGATCGACGCAGGCCATTTTGACGCCGCCGTCGCCTACGCCAGCGTGGATCGCCATCAGCTCGAGGACTTCGACCCCTACATCTACCGCACCCGGGACCAGGGCCGGAGCTGGCACCTGATCACCGAGGGCCTGCCCAGGGGCGTGTACGTGCACACGGTCAAGGAGGACCTGGTGCGTCGCGGTCTCCTCTTTGCCGGCACCGAACGCGGCGCCTTCGTCTCCTTCGACGACGGCGATCACTGGCAACCGCTGCAGCTCGACCTCCCGGTGACCTCGGTCCGCGACTTCCAGGTGTACCAGAACGACCTGATCGTCGCGACCCACGGCCGAGGCTTCTGGATCCTCGACGACATTTCGCCGCTCCGCCAGGTCGACGCAGAGGTGGCGGCCGCCGACGCCTGGCTCTTCCAGCCCCCCGATGCGGTGGACCTGACCCAGGGCGACGACAACGGCACCCCGCTCCAGAAGGACGAGCCGCAGGCGGAGAACCCGCCGACCGGCGCGTATCTCTATTACTACCTCAAGCGGGACGTGACCTCCCCGGTGACGCTCGAGATCCTCGACGCGAAGGGGACGGTGCTTCAGACCTTCTCCAGCGCCCCCGCCACCACGGCCGGCGGGCCTCGCATGCGCTCCTCCGGCATCCCAAGCACCACGGCCCTCTGGCGGGAGCCGAGGGCGCCCTTCTCGGCGAGCGCCGGGCTCCATCGCGCGGAGTGGACGCCCAACACTCAGCACCGCCGTGGCTTCGGCGGGCCGGAGGCGCGGCGGCGCCCGGAGGAGCCGGTGGTGTCGCTGCCGGGCGAGTTCACGGCCCGGCTCACGGTCAACGGCAGGAGCCAGACCCGGACCTTCCGGGTGGACCCCGATCCCCGAGCCCCCTCGGAGTTGCCCGGCGGAGGCCAGTAGGCGCTACTATTGCACCGATGAACGCCACACCCGGCACCTCGATCACCTTCGGGCTCGTTTCGGTCGTCGGGTTGGTCCTCGGCAACGCCTTCTTCGTGGCGGCGGAATTCGCCCTCGTCGGGCTCCGCCGCTCCCGGATCGAGGAGCTCGCCCAGCGCGGGGTGAGCTCCGCGATCCTCGCCCGCCGGGCGGTCTCCTCCCTCGACCGCTACATCTCCGCCACCCAGCTCGGCATCACTCTCGCCTCACTCGGCCTCGGCTGGGTCGGCGAGCCGGCGCTCGCGTCGCTCATCGGCGGATGGTTCACCGGCCTCCCCGCCGGATTCCAATCCTGGGCCACCCATACGGTCGCGGCTGCGTTCGCCTTCGCCCTCATCACGGTGCTCCACATCGTGCTGGGCGAGCTGGTCCCCAAGGCGCTCGCGATCACCTTCCCTGAACGCGTCAGCGCCTTCACCATCCGGCCGCTCACCGCCTTTCTCTGGGCCATGACCGGCCCCATCACCATCCTCAATGGGGCCGCCGGCGGGATCCTCCGGCTCCTGGGCGTGCGCCGTCGCACCAGCCAGGCCTCCCTGCATTCGCCCACCGAGCTCCGCATCCTGGTCGAACAGAGCCAGCAGGCAGGAAGCCTGGGGAGCGAGGACGCGCGGCTCCTCGAGGGGGTGTTCGAATTCAGCGAGAAGAACGCCGAGCAGGTGATGACGCCGCGCACCCAGATGACCGCCATCGAGGCCGGCTCGTCGGTCGAGGAGGCCGCCGGTGTCGTGGCCGCGGCGGGGCGTTCACGCTATCCGGTGTACGAGGGATCGCTCGATGACATCGTGGGCGTGGTGCATGCCAAGGCCATCCTCGCCGCACTGCGCGCGGGCCCGCACCAGCCGGTACGACAGGTCATGCGGCCGCCGCTCTTCGTGCCGGGAAGTCGGGAGGTGGAGGACGTCCTGACCGACATGAAGCGGGTCAAGTCCCATATGGCCGTGGTGCTCGACGAATACGGCGGGACCGCGGGGCTCGTCACGATGGAGGACCTGCTGGAGGAGATCGTCGGCCCCATCGAGGATGAATACGACCGGCCCGACCGGGTACCGGCGCCCGCGGACGGGTCGCTGGTCCTCGACGGTGCCCTGCCCATCGCCGAGGCGAACGAACGGCTCGACTTGAGGCTCGACGACGCCGAATACACCACGCTGGGCGGATATCTCTTTGGCCAGCTCGGGCGACTCCCCGCCGTCGGCGATCGGGTGCGGGCGGGTGGCAGGGAATTCGAGATCGCCGAGATGGAGGGACGCCGGGTCAGGCGGGTGCGGGTGATGACGAAGGCGGCAGGCGAGAAGAAGAGTGAAGAGTGAAGAGTGAAGAGTGAAGAGGGGGAGTGAAGAGAAAGCGTGAAGAGTGGAGCTGGAAGCGCGATCTTCTGCGCTGGGGCGAGCAGGAATGGTTACCCGCCGATGGGCGGCGCAGGTAAGATCGTCCGATGCGTGATCATACCAGCCTGAAAGCGTGGCAGTGCGCTCGTGCCGTAGCGTTCGGGGTGCTGCGCCTGGGACGTTCGCACTGGAAACCGTGGGCGGCAACACACTTCGACCAGGCGCTTCGAGCCTCGTTGTCGGTCCAGCTCAACATCGCCGAGGGTTATGCCTTCGGGGACGGACCCACATTCGTCCGTCATCTCCGGATCGCCTATGGCTCAGCGGTGGAGACGGGGGACATCCTCGTGTTGCTCAGGGATGCAGAGGTGGCAGACATCGAGACCCTGGCGTCGCTGATCGATGCCAATGTCGAGGGCAAGGCGTGTTTGCTGGGATTGCTCCGACGGCGGAATGGCTGGCGCCCGGCCCAAGCCGGCACCCACCGATCGTGACGGCCAATACCTTGCCTCTCCCGTTATCACCCTCCCCTTTTCACTCTTCACTTCTCCTCTTCACTCCCCCTCTTCACTTTTCACTCTTCACTTGTCACTTCTCCCCCAGCACCACCGCCAGATCCAGCGCCTTCCGCATGCTCCCGGCGTCTGCCGTGCCGGTCCCTGCGATGTCGAACGCCGTGCCGTGGTCCGGCGAGGTGCGTGGGAACGGCAGCCCCAGCGTGATATTCACCCCCGCGCCGAATGCCGCCACCTTGATGGCGGTCATCCCGACGTCGTGATAGGGCGCCAGGACCGCGTCGAACTCCCCCCGCATCGCGCGGACGAAGACGGTGTCGGCGGGAAAGGGACCGGCGGCGCCCAGCATCTTCGCGGCCGGCGCCAGGATCCGTGTTTCCTCGTCGCCGAAGAGCCCCTGCTCCCCGGCGTGCGGGTTGACGGCACAGAGCGCCAGTCGCGGCGCCGGTATACCGAACCACTCCTGCAGGGCGCGGGTCGTCACCTGGCCGGTGCGGACGATCTTGTCGGCGGTGAGGAGGACGGGCACATCGCGGAATGGCACGTGGGTGGTCACCAGGACCACCCGGAGGGCGTCGGCGGCGAGCATCATGGCCACCGGCACATCGCCGGCCAGGTGGGCCAGCCATTCGGTGTGTCCGGCAAACGGGAAGCCGGCGAGCCGGAGGGCGTGCTTCTCCAGCGGCGCCGTCACGATGGCGTCGACCTCGCCGTTCAGGGCGAGCCGGGCCGCGGTCTCCACCGCATGGCCGGCGATCTTCCCGGCCCGGACGGCGCGAGGGCGGTCGGCGGCGCCTTCGCCGCTTCCCGCCCCCCACTGTCCGACGGCGATCCGCCGTGCCGCCGGGATCTCCGCCACCTGGTCTTCCGCCCCGACCAGCGTGATCTCCGCATCGAGCGGTGCGGCCAGGGCCCGGGAGACGATCTCCGGCCCGATGCCGCGCGGGTCGCCGAGGGTCACGGCGATCCGCCGGGTCACGGCCCGCGCACCTCGACGAAGTTGTCGCGCCGGAGTCGGGCGATATAGCGCTGGACCGCCAGCTGCTTGGCCAGCTGCGGGCGCAGCTGGTCCTCCACTTCCTCGAACTTCATCGGCCCCGCGGCGCGTCGGCCGGTCACCATCGCGAAGGCCCACTTGCCCCGCAGGGAGTCGACGGGGTTGGGCAGCTGGAACACGTCGGTCACCTGCCCCGAGTCGGCCTGGACCACCATCCGGTAGGCGGCCGGCAGCTGATCCAGCGGGATGAAGTCGAACGACCGTTCCTCGCCGGAATCGGAATAGATCCGCTGCAGGGAGTCGAACGACGCCCCGGCCAGCACCTGGTCGCGCAGCTTCACCGCGAAGGCGCGGGCCGAATCGGACTCACCCGCCGTGATGCCCGGGGTGATGAGCACGTGGCGCGCCTCGACCTCGGTGGGCTGCACGCGCTCGACCTGGATCACGTGATAGCCGAACGGCGTCTCGACCGGGTCGGAGATGACCCCGGGCTTGAGGCGGAACGCGACGTCGTCGAAGGCGCGGACCATCTGGCCCCGCCGGAACCAGCCGAGCTCGCCACCCTGCTCCTTGGACCCCGGGTCCTCCGAAAAGCGGCGGGCCGCCGAGGCGAAGTCGCCGCCGGCACGGAGCGCCTTCGCGATCGAATCGGCGGTGGCGAACGCCACCTTGCGGGCCGCCGGTGAGGCGCGGGGGGCCACCACGATCTGCTTGAATGCCACCGAGGCCTTCCGGGCCCCCTTGTCGGCCGCCGTGTTGAAGTAGTCCCGGAGCTCGCGCTCCGTCGGCGTCACCGGCTTCAACTTCTCGTTGTCGAAGAGCGAGGAGACCAGGTGGTTCTGCAGCAGCGTCCGACGCTGCTGGTCGGTGAGCCAGCGGCGATACTCCTCCGGGGAGATGAATCCGGCCTTCTTCAGTTCGTTCTTGTAGTCCAGCTCCGAGGCGAAGCTGGTGCGGATCTGGCGGATGCGCTGGTCCACGGCGTCCGAGACGTCCTGGTCGGTCACGTGGATGGTGGTGTCACGGAGGGCCTGCTGCACCAGGAGCTCTTCGTTGATCAGGTCGTTCAGGACCTGACCCCGCAGCTTGGCCAGCGAATCCGGATCGGTGGGGACGGCTTGTCCGGCCTGCTGGTCGGAGAAGATCCGCTCCTCGACCTGCGAACTCAGGATCGGCACGTTCCCCACCACCGCCACGACGTGATCCACCGCTTCGCCCGTGTCGCCGGGCGCCTGGGCCGCGAGCAGCAGCGGCGCCAGGCACAGTGTCGACGCCAGGGCGGCGGCGGAGAACGCGCGCATCCTCACGTCACTTCTTCTTGGCGGGCGGAGCCGACGCCGGCGGATTCGACGGGGCCGCCGGTGCGGCAGAGCCGGGCAGCGGGGCCGGTGCGCCCGCTCCGCGATGGGCGCGCGCCGCGCTGTCCGCCGCCATCTCGCCCGCGGCCTTGATGTTCAGCGCCAGCTCGACCGCCCGGGCGGTGCCCTGCGGGTCGACCCGGCTCGGGAAGCGGTCCCGCAGGTAGTCCACCATCGGCGCGGGGATCGGGGTCATCCCGACCCGCGCTGCGAACCCATAGGCCAGGAACTGGTCGACCTTGAGCGCGGCGGCCTTTTCGCGATCGGCGAGCGGGGTGGCCGGATTGGAGATGTCCGCCCCGAGCCCCATCTTGGCCCGCAAGGTATCGAGCCCTGCCACATACGCCTGCCGCATCGTCTCCTGGTCGGCGGCCGAGACCTTGATGCCGTGCGCCCTGGCATCCTGGACGAAGAGCACGTTCTCCGCCACCCGGCTGATGAATCCCGAGATCTGCGAGTCGGTGGCCTGGCCCAGTCCGGAGGCGATCTGCGGCGGGAGGACGTTCACCCAGCGCACCATCTCCTTGCCCTCGAGCTTGCCGCCGTCATACGTCGCGAACGCGGTGGTCGAATGCCGATACGATTCGGCGTCGGTGAGCAGCTCGCGGAGCTTGAGCGGCGCCTTGGAGGCCACCTTCAAGTGCTTGGACTTGGCCAGGCTGTCGAAATACATCTGGTCGAGCATCAACCCGGCACGACGATCGAGGAAATCGAGGAACCGCCCCCGCACCTCCGCCACCGGTGGACGCCGGACGATATGGTACCCATACGGCGTCGACACGATCCCGCTCACGGCCCCCGGCGCCAGCACCCACGCCGCACTGTCGAACGACGTGACGTAGGCACCCCGCGGCGCCGGATCCATGTAGCCGGAATCCTTGGCGCTGCCGGGATCGCCCGAGAGCTTGAGCGCCAACGCGCCGAAGTTGGCCCCCGCCCGCACCTGGGCCGCCGCCGCGGTGATCGCCTTGAGGGCCCGGGCCCGGGCGGTGTCCGGCGCGTTGGCCGGGAGCCGGATCAGGATGTGCTGCACCAGCCGGAGCGCCTGGGTGTCGGTGCTCACGTACGCGCTGTCGACCGATTTGTCGGTGAAATTGGTGTGCCGCGCAACCACGGAATCGTGCCACTCCCCGGCCAGCCGCTCGGTCATCTCCGGCCACATCACCTCGGCCACCGCGGCGGAATCGGTAGCGATCTTCCCGTCGGCCACCGCGAGCGCGAACAGGTGGTAGTTGATCCACAGGTTCGCCACGAAATCGGCGGTCGCGGGGGAGAGCTGCGCGCCCTTCAGGCCCGCCAGCGTCACCGCGAGCGAGTCCGGCGAGAGGGAGATCGGCCCGGCAGACGCCGCTTCCTTGGCGTGGGCGCTGAACAGGTTGCCGATCCCGCCCCGGCAACCGGCGACGAGGACCAGGCCGAGCCCGAGGTACAACGTGATGCGGCGCATCTAATCTCCCTGGGAGTGTACGGTCGCGTGGACGGCGCTCAGGGCGCGGACCAACGCGGGGACCAGCGGCTCGCCACCGAGCCGCGTCAGACGAAGGGCGAGTGGGACCGTCCGGCGGACCTCCGCGGCCAACTGGACGTCGTCGAGCGCGCGGGTGAGGCCGGTCAGGCGGGGAGCGGCACCGGCGCGGAACGACAGCCGCACCTCATCGCCCTGCACCAACACGTTCTGCAGACCCAGCCGGGCGCCCAACACCCGGAGCCGGGCCACGTCCAGCAACACCGCCACCGGCTTCGGGACCGGCCCGAACCGGTCCCGCAGCTCCTCATCAAGCGCATCAATTTCACCCGATGACGCGGCCCGCGCCAGTCGGCGGTAGATGTCCAGTTTGGCGTCGTCCGCCGGGACATACCCATCGGGCAGGTGGCTCGGCTGGTCGATGGCCACCTCCGGCGGCACCGGCGCATTCCCGCCCTGCACCGCCCCGTGCAACGCCTCGACCGTTTCCTCCAGCCAGCGCAGGTAGAGGTCGAAGCCCACCGCGTGGGCGTGCCCCGACTGTTCCGCGCCCAGCAGGTTCCCGGCCCCGCGGATCTCCAGGTCCTTCACCGCGATGCGGTAGCCGGCCCCGAGTTCGGTGTGGTGCTCCAGCACCTTGAGCCGTTCCTGCGCCATGAGGTCGAGCTCGTCCGGCGCCAGCAGGTAGCAATACGCCCGCCGGTGGCTCCGCCCCACCCGTCCCCGCAACTGGTAGAGCTGCGCCAGGCCGAACCGGTGCGCATCGTGCACCACCATCGTGTTGGCGTTGGGAACGTCGAGCCCCGACTCCACGATCATCGTCGACACCAGGATGTCGAGCTCCCCCCGCACGAACGCCTCCATCACGCTCTCCAGCTCCTCCGCCCCCTGCTGTCCGTGCGCCACCCCCACCCGGGCCCGCGGCGCCAGCTTCCGCACCCGCTGCGCGATCGTCGCGATGGTCTCGATCCGGTTGTGCACCACGAACACCTGCCCGCCCCGATCGAGCTCCCGCGCGAACGCCTCCTCCAGCAAGGCGTCGTCCCAGGGCTCCACGAAGGTGAGCACCGGCGACCGGTCCCGCGGCGCGGTCTCGATGAGCGTCAGGTCGCGCAGGCCGGTGAGGGAAAGGTGGAGGGTCCGGGGGATCGGGGTCGCGGTCATCGTCAGCACATCCACCGCCAGCTTGAGCGCCTTGATCCGCTCCTTGTGCTTCACCCCGAAGCGATGCTCCTCGTCGACCACGAGAAGTCCCACGTCCTTGAACGACACGTCGGGCGAGAGGAGCCGGTGGGTCCCGATCACGATGTCGGTCTCGCCGGTGGCCAGGCGCGCCAACGCTGCCGCCTGCTCCTTGCCGGTGCGGAAGCGCGAGAGCACTTCCAGGTGCACCGGAAAGTCGGCCATCCGTTCCTGGAAGGTCCGCCCGTGCTGCTCCGCCAGGATGGTGGTGGGGACCAGCACCGCGACCTGCTTTCCACCCTGCACCGCCTTGAACGCCGCCCGCACCGCGACCTCGGTCTTGCCGTACCCGACGTCGCCCACCAGGAGCCGGTCCATCGGTCGCGGCAGCTCCATGTCGTGCTTGACGTCGGCGGTGGCGGTCCGCTGGTCCGGGGTGTCCTCGTAGAGGAATCCCGATTCGAGCTCGCGCTGCTGGCGGGTGTCGGGTGGGAACGCATACCCCGCGGTCACCTTGCGCCGGGCATAGAGATCCACCAACTCCCCCGCCATCTGCCGGATGGCCGCCCGGGTCCGGTCCCGGGTCTTCTGCCACGCCGATCCGCCGATGGTGTGAAGCTTCGGCGGTGGACGATCGCCGTCGTCCCCGGCGGCGCGATAATGTTCGAGCAGGTCGAGTCGGTAGAGTGGCACGTTCACCCGGGTCCCGCCGGCGTATTCCACCATCGCCACTTCAAGCGTCCCCGCGCCGATGGTGATGGTCTCGATCCCGCGGTAGATCCCGATCCCGTGGTCCAGATGGACCACGTAATCCCCGGCGGAGAGCGCGCCGGTCGCCGACGACGGCGCGGCGGTGCGGTACCGCCGGGCCCGCCGGAGCCGCCGGGCACGGCGGAAGATCTCATGGTCGGTCAGCACCCGGAGCGTCGACATCACGAAGCCGCCGTCGAGGGCGCCGACCTTGAGCGCGGCATTCACGATGCGCGCACCTTCGGAGAGCAGGTCGTCGAGCCGCTCCCGCTGACCTTCGTTGTCGCAGAGGATGACGCTGGGATGATCGCCGGACAGGACGGCACGGAGCCGCCCCAGGTCGCGGTCCACCCGCTCCGGCGGCAGGAACCCCATGTCGAGCGCCGGTGCCCGATCGCGGACGGTGAGCCGGGCGAACTTGCCCAACGCCCGCATCCAGCGATCGGGCGCCTCCAGCACCTCCTCCCGCGCCGGGGCCTCCTCTCCCAACTTCCGCGCCACGGCCAGATGATGCTCGGCGTCCCGCCAGGCCCGCTGCACTTCCTCGGCGTCGGGGCCCTCCCGCTCCTGCAGGACAAGGGCGTCGACCGGCAGGAGTTCCAGCAGGCTCCGCCGCGGCGCCGGGGCTTCTCCCTTGGCCCGCCCCTTTCCGACCACGCCGCGGTCCGGTGCCCGCACCGGCAGGATGGTCACGTCGGCCAGCGGCCCCAGTGAACGCTGCGTCGTCAGGTCGAACGCGCGCAATGAAATGAGGTCGTCCCCCCACCACTCCGCCCGCACCGGTTGGGCCATCCCGAATCCATACGCGTCGACGATCCCGCCCCGCACGCTGTACTCGGCCACTGCCGAGACCGTAGGGACCCGCTGGTAGCCCATCGCCTCGAGTCGCTCCGTCACCGACGCGAGCGTCGGTCCCTCCGCCAGATCCTTGCCGTCCTCCGGCGCACGCAATGTCAGCCGCGCCGACTCCAGCGCAGCCGCCATCGGGGTGCGCTCGGCCGTCGCCCGCGCGGTGGTCACCAGGATCCGGATCCGTCCGTGCGCCAGGTCGTCCAAGGTCTCGGCCCGCTCGCCGGCGATCTCGTAGTGCGATTCCTCCTCACCCAACGACTCCCGCTGCGGATAGTGCCCCACCGGCAGTTCGGTCAGGTGCTTCAAGTCGGTGAGCCATCGCTCCGCCTCGGCCGGCCCCGGCGCCACGATGGCGATGAGCCGCTCCGGATGGGCCCGCGCGAGCGATGCGGCGAGGACCACGGGGCTCGATCCTGGAAGTCCGCCGAGCGCCAGGCGCTCCGCACGGGCGGGGAGCCGGGGCCCCAGCTCGAATGCCCCGCGGGTCCGGTCGAAGGCGTCGACGATCAGGTCGAGCGGGCCCGACCTGGGTGTGGTCTGGTTGGGCGGACGTACGGTCGCAGTCACTCGGTGGAATCCCTCCGCGGCGCGCCAGCGCCAGCAACGATCAGTTCGGCGAACGCCAGGATCAACGCTGCCCAGAGCAGTGGACCGCGCAGGTCGGTCCGTCCGGCCAGGCCGAATGCGGCCGCCGGCACATCAGCAAGTCCGATCACCCGCGCCGTGGGCCACAGCGCGCGCACGCTCGCGGCGTCGGCTGGTGTCAGGTCCGACTCCCTCGGATCGGCGTTGGCGGCCAGCGCGCCGACGGTGTCGCCCCGCGACAGCAGCCAGTAGAGGCCGGGCGTCGGCGGGACGAACGCCGCGCCACCTTCGACCCGCGCCTTCCGGTCGCTCCAGCGGACAAGGTCGACGGCCGCGGGAAGGAGCACCGGCTCGCCGACCGACCCGTCGATCGTGGCCTCCTGGCCGAGGGCGATCCGCCCGACCAGCGCATCCACGAACGGGACGAATCCAGCCACCAACGGGAGGTCCGTCCACTCCGGCTCCAGCCGGCTTCCGAACAGCAGAGCCGACCCGGACCGCACCAGCCACGGTGCGCCATCGACGGAAAGGAGCACCCCGGTCTGACCGCTTCCGGTTGCCTCCAGCCGGTAGCGCCGGACCACCCGCACCGGACGGAGCCAGACGGAACTGTCGGTCGTGGCGCTGTCCTGGATCGGCGCGCCGTACCTCCACGCCACACCCCGCGCCGCCAGCTGGCGGTCGAGTGCACCGACTTGTGCGGGGTCGCTCGGCGGCCAGATGATCGACCGACCGCTGCCGAGGCTTCCGAGCCGGATCCCGTCCCCCGGCGCCACCCGGCCGTCCGCGGCGAGCGTCGCGAGGGCGGCCGCCACGTACCGATCCGCGGGCGACCACGCCACCCGCGCCGGCGGTGCCACACGGATCGCGACGGTGCGGGCATCGTCGCCCCGGAGTTCGTCAGGATCGAGGCGCGCCGTGAGCGGATACCACCCGGGCCGCCCGCCCGGCAGGGTGACGACTGCGGGGCGCCCGAGCCCCACCACCGCCTGACGGGCCGGTCCCGTTCCCAGCGTCACCGCCACCGCAACCGGTGTCGAGTCGTGGTCGCCGGTCACGGTCAGCGTGATCCTGCCGCCGTCGGGCCCCCACGGTTCTGCGCCGGTGGCGATCGCCGCGATGCCGAGGTTCGGCACCGCAGGTCCACCCGGCGCCGTGACCAGGATCGGATGACGGGTCGCGGCGGCGCTCAGCCCGCTCTGCTGCAGGTCCGTCAAGACCACGATCCCACCGGGCCGATCCTCGCCGTCCAGGATCCGGCCGGCCAGATCCACGCTCCGGCCCAGGTCCATCCGTCCGGCGCTCACCGGGAGCGAATCGACCATTCGGCCGAGGTCCGCCGGGCCGCCGCGATGGGGAACGCCGTCGGTGGCGATGAGCCAGAGTCGGTCCCCGGCGCTCGCGCGGGCGAGCAGGGCGCGGGCGGCGCGGCGCAGCCGGTCGATGCGGGGCGTCCCGCCCGCGGTGACGCCGGTCGAGAGCGAGTTGTCGAACACCAGCACCAGCGCCATCGGTGCGTGCGGTCCGGTCGATCGGAGCGGGAGCGTCGGCCCCGCGGCCGCGAACACCAGGGCCATCACCAGGAGCGTGCGCAGGAGCAGCAGGAGCCACTGGCGCAGCCGGAGTCGGTGCTGGTGCTGCCGCGACGCGTCCCGCAGGTATCGCACCGCCGGGAAGAGAACCGTCGGCGGCTCGCGTTGCGCCCGAAAGTGGAGGAGCAGCGGGATCGCCGCAGCCACCAGGCCCGCGAGCGCCCACGGGTACAGGAATCCGATCACGCGAGCCCGGGCCGCACCAGCACCTCACGCAACGCCACCCCGAAGGGCGTGTCGGTGGTCACGCGGTGATACCCGATCCCGCGCCGGCCACACGCGTTCTGCCAGCCGGTCACCACGCCCCGGACCGCGGCCCGATAGGCCGGCGCCCATTCGCGGGGTCGGACCACCACCGCCGCGCCGCTCTCGGGGTCCTCGTACCGCGCTTCTGCAGGCCCGCCGAGCTCGACCTCCGCGGGATCCATCAGGTGGAGTACCAGCACCTGATGGCCCCGATGGCGGAGGAACTGGAGCGCTCGCAGCGCCAGCTCCGGTTCGAACAGCAGGTCGGAAATGAAGACCACCAGGCCGCGACGGCGCAGGAGTTCGGTGACCCGCCGCAAGGCTGGCGCGGCCGCCGTGCCCGCGCCGGGCTCGATCCCGGTCAGGGTGTGGCAGAGCTGCTGCCACTGGGCCGGCCGCGCCCGAGGGGGGAGCACCGCGCGCACCGCGTCATCGAAGGCGATGCAGCCGGTGGCATCACGCTGTCGGAGGAGCACCAACGCCAGCGCCGCAGCGATCCGGCGTGCGTATTCGAGCTTCGTCACGGTGCGATCCGGCGCGCCCGACCAGTCCATCGACCGGCTCACGTCGCACACCAGCATCGCGCGGAGGTTGGTCTCCTCCTCGAACTGCTTGACGTAGGGCCGTTCGGTCCGGGCCAGGAGCCGCCAGTCGAGGTAGCGGGGCTCATCGCCAGGTTGGTACGCCCGGTGCTCCGCGAACTCGACGGAGAACCCCCGGCGAGGCGAACGGTGCAGTCCTGCGAGGAATCCTTCCACCACTCCTTCGGCGAACAGCTCAAGCCCGCTGAGGCGGGAGGCCTCCAGCGGGTCGAGAAGATCGTACCGGGCGGGACGCGCCGCCACGGGAGGTCCTGTCATTCCGGGCCGCAAACTACCCCGACCGGCCGCCGCCGTCAACGCGACCTGCCCTGTCCCGCCGGACGGACACCGGGCCGGGGCATTGCCGAAGCGACCGCCCCGCAAGCGCCTGAAACACAACAAGTTGACCCGACACTGGCGGGTGGCACGGCTCCTGCCCATCCTTCCGGAGCAGCCAGTCCCGTCCCTCGGAGGACATATGCTCCCCTTGTTCGGCCTGGCGGTAGCGCTCGCCGCTCCCGCCACCCACAGCGTGCCGTTGGCGGTCCGGGAACGCCGCGACCTGTCGACCGCACCGCTCTATCGCATCATCAGCGATGCGCGGCCCCAGGTGAGCGTCTGGACCAATACGACCGACCCCTACCAGCGCGGCGACCGGGCCCGGGTATACGTCTCCGCCGGGACCGACGCCTACGTGATGGTCCTCCGGATCGACACCGACGGACGCGTCCGGGTGCTGTACCCGGTGGAACCGTGGCAGGATGACTTCGTGCGCGGCGGCCGGACCTTCGAGGTGCTCGGCCGTGACGAGGACAACGCGTTCGATGTCGACGACAACCCCGGCGTCGGCTACGTCTTTGCCATCGCTTCCGCTGACCCGATCAAGTTCGACCAGTTCGTGCGGGGCGATCACTGGGATTATCGCACCATCGCCAATGGGCGCGTCGTGGGTGACCCGTACGTGGCGCTCACCGACTTTGCCAACCAGCTCGAAGGCGAGAGCGACTGGGACTACGACATCACGTCGTATGATGTCGAGCAGCATTACGACTACCCGCGGTTCCTGTGCTACGACTGCCACGCGTATGCCGCGTACTCCTACTGGGACCCCTACGCCCAGCAATGCCCGCGATTCCGGATCGTGATGTACAACGATCCCTACTACTACCCCTACTACTACGGCGGGCGCCGGGTGGCGGTGGTGCGTCCCATCCGCCCCCAGCCCCGCTTCGTGTTCAAGGATTACAGCGGCACCGGGACGTATGTGACCCAGCTTCCCCGGCGTCCGATACGCCCCATCACGGGTGGAGGTGCCGGTGGCACCGGTCAGGGATTCGCGATCGACCGGGGCCGTACCGGCGCTGAACTCGGCGGCCGCGGTTCCATCCCGACACCGCAAGGGTACGGTCGGCGGCCGGTGCGGCCCGACGCCGGGGGCGGCAGCGCAGCACCCCAGGGCCGCCAGGTCCAACCTGACGTCGGCGGGATCGGGCCGATGCGCCGACCGGTGACCGGTGGCGCTGGCCAGGACAACGGACAGGCGCCGAACGTCACACCGCGCCCCGACCCCAATGGCGGGCGACGCCCGGAGGTCGATCCGAAGGCGGGCGGTCAGCCCCAGGCCCAACCGCCGGCAGGCCGGCAGGGGCAACCACAGGGAGAGCAGCCGCGACCCGAGCGACGCCCGGTGACGCCGCCGCCGCGGATGGAGCCGGAACGCCAGCCGCAGCAGCGGCCGCCGGAAGAGCCGCGACGGGTGGAGCCGCGCAGTCAGGCGCCACCGCGGATGGAACGCCCAGCCCCCCCTCAAGCGCGCCCGCGGTCGGAGCCGCCACGGGGCGGCGGGGGCGGGCAACCGGAGCTCCGCCGCCGGAAGCCGTGATCGAAGGCCGCGAACGAGGGCCCGGCGCCGGATCCCAGGCGCCGGGCCTTCTCGTATATTCCACCGATGCCCGACCCACTCCCTGATTTCAACGCCTTCCGCTCCCGGATGAACGAGCGGATCTTCGGCGCCGACAACCTTGTCATCAACCGATTCTTCCGACTCGACGGCCAGGCCTACGAGGACGGCGCGCTCGGCCGGAAGACCAAGGAGATGCTCGGTCTCGTCTCCTCGATGGTGCTGCGCTGCGACGACTGCATCACCTATCACATCATCCAGTGCGCGGCCGAGGGCGTGAGCGACGAGGAGTTCTTCGAGGTCTTTTCCGTGGCGCTCGTGGTCGGTGGGAGCATCGTGATCCCGCACCTGCGGCGCGCAGTCGATCGGTTGGACGAGGTGCGGAGAGCGGGCGGGTAGGACGGGTCGAGCGGGTCTGGGACGATCGAACAGGTGCCACGATCCACCCGCCGCACCCGTTTCACCCGCCCTACCCGCTCCACCCGCTTATCTTCCCCGCCATGAAGCAGTCGCGGATCCGCAATTTCTGCATCGTCGCGCACATCGACCACGGCAAATCCACCCTCGCCGACCGGCTGATCGAGGCCACCGGCGCGGTCGAGAAGCGCGCGATGCGGGCACAGATGCTCGACACGATGGACCTGGAACGCGAGCGCGGCATCACCATCAAGTTGAACGCCGTGCGCATGCAGTATCAGGCCGGGGACGGTCACGCCTACGAGCTCAACCTCATCGACACGCCCGGACACGTCGACTTCACCTATGAGGTGAGCCGATCCCTGGCCGCCTGCGAGGGCGCCATCCTGGTGGTGGATGCGTCGCAGGGGCTCCAGGCCCAGACCCTCTCGAACCTCTTCCTGGCGCTCGACGCGGGGTTGGAGATCATCCCGGTCCTCAACAAGATCGACCTCCCCGGCGCGGAGCCGGAGCGCCGAGCGAAGGAGATCATCGACCTGATCGGGGCGCGGCGGGAGGAGATCCTGGCGGTGAGTGCCAAGGAAGGCACCGGGATCCCCGCCCTGCTCGAGGCGATCGTGGCACGGGTGCCTCCACCCAGGGGCCGACCCGACACGCCGTTCCGCGCGCTGGTCTTCGACAGCTACTTCGACCGCTACCGCGGCGCCATCCCCAGCATCCGGGTCGTCGACGGCACCATCCGCCCCAAGATGCGGATCGCCTTCGGGGCGCATCCGGCCGACGTCTATCTGGTCGATGAGGTGGGCTACCTGCAGCTGGGCCAGCGCCCCACCGACGCGCTGGAGGCCGGCGAGGTGGGCTACCTCGTGGCCAATCTCCGCACCGTGGGCGACACCCGCGCCGGCGACACCATCTTCGACGCCGATAACCGCGCCACCGAGCTGCTGCCAGGCTATCGCAACGTCAAACCGATGGTGTTCGCGGGGCTCTACCCCACCGACGCCAATCAATATGAGGCGCTCCGCGACGCGCTGGAGCGGCTCAAGCTGAACGACGCCTCGCTCCAGTACGAGCCCGAGACCTCGACGGCCCTCGGCTTCGGATTCCGGGCCGGGTTCCTGGGCCTCCTGCACATGGAGATCGTCGGCGAACGGCTGCAGCGGGAGTTCGACCTCGACCTCATCACCACCGTGCCGACGGTGGAGTATCACGTCCATCGCACCAACGGGGAGGAAGTGATCGTCGAGAACCCCTCGACCCTTCCCGACCCCGGCGGCATCGACCGGATCGAGGAACCGTACGTGAAGGGGCGCATCATGGTCCCCGCCGACTACATCGGCGGGATCATGAAGCTGGGCCAGGACCGCCGCGGGGTGTACCTCGGGATGAAGTACCTCGACCCCACCCGGGTCGAGTTCGACTGGGAGTTCCCCCTGGGCGAGATCGTGCTCGACTTCTACGACCGGCTGAAGAGCATCAGCCGAGGGTACGCGTCGTTCGACTATGAACTCTCGGGGTATCGTCCCAACGACCTGGTGCGGCTCGACATGCTCATCAACGGGGAGCAGATCGACGCGTTCAGCGTCATCATCCACCGCGACAAGGCCTACGAGTGGGGCCGGAAGGTGGCGGAGAAGCTCAAGGAACTCATCCCACGGCAGCTCTTTGCCGTGGCGATCCAGGCCGCCATCGGGTCGAATGTCATCGCCCGCGAGACCATCAGCGCCCTCCGCAAGGACGTCCTGGCCAAGTGCTACGGCGGCGATGTCACCCGCAAGCGGAAGCTGCTGGAGAAGCAGAAAGAAGGAAAGAAGCGGATGAAGCAGATCGGCACCGTCGAGATCCCGCAGGAGGCGTTCCTGGCGGTGCTGCAGGTGGAGGACTAGGCGCAGGGGCGGAGAGACGCAGGGGCGGAGAGGCGGGTGGACGCAGTAAGGCGCGTGGACAGGCGCGTGAGGCGCGAGGGTGGAGCGGAGCGTCATCCCGAGCAGAGCGAGGGATCTTCTCCGCAGAGAGAGGACCGTCCCACCACGCTGGGATGACAGATCGGTGGACGATCCGCCTGGCCACGAAAGGCGACATGCATGACCGAACCATCCGCCACCCTTGTCATCCAGACCGCCTTCCTGGGCGACGTGGTACTGACGATCCCGCTCCTCGACGCGCTCGCGGAACGGTTCGGCCCGGTGGATGTGGTGACGACACCGGCGGCAGCCCCCCTGATCGAGACCCATCCCGCGGTGCGGCGGGTGATCCGCTACGACAAACGGGGCGCCGACCGCGGCTTCCGGCGCTTGCGCCACCTCATTACGACACTGCGGGCCGAAGGCTATGCCCGGGCATACCTGCCCCACCGCTCGTGGCGTTCGGCGGCATTGGCCACGCTGGCCGGGATCCCGGTGCGCATCGGTTTCCGCGACAGTCCGGCGCGCACGACGTACACCGAACGCCGGGAGCGGCCGACCGGCGTACACGAGTCGATCCGACTCCTTGCCCTGCTCGATCCGATCCCGGCGCCGCGCCCTTTCCACCTGGCACTGACCGAGCAGGATCGTGGTCGTGCCGCGGCGTGGCTGGCGGCAGCGGGGGTGACGGCGCCGTTCGTGGCCCTGGCCCCCGGCTCGATCTGGGGGACCAAACGGTGGCCCTACTATGCGGAGCTGACCCAAAAGCTCGATATTGCAGTGGTGGCGATCGGCGGGGCGGATGACGCCGCCCACGGCGCGGCGATCGCGGCCGCCGCACCAGGCCGAGCGTTCAACGCCGTGGGCGCCCTCTCCCTGCGGGAGTCGGCGGCGCTGATCGAACGCGCGGCGGTGCTCGTGACCAACGATTCGGCCCCGCTCCACCTGGCGACCGGCGTGGGTACGCCGGTGGTGGCGATCTTCGGCCCCACGGTGCCGGCCTTCGGGTTCGGCCCGCTCGGGCCCGATGACGCGGTCGTGGAGCATCACGCGATGCCCTGCCGTCCCTGCTCGCCGCACGGGCCGCAGGTCTGCCCGCTGAAGCACCACCGCTGCATGATCGAACTCGGTCCCGACCTCGTGGTGCGCGAGGTCCGGCGCATCCTCACCCTCCGCGGAGCTCGTCGGTGAAGCACATCCTCGGCATCGACCTGGGCGGCACCAACATCAGCGCCGGCTGCGTGGCCGAGGACGGGTCGCGCGTGGCGGGCCTGGTGACCGAGCCGACCGAGGCGGCGCACGGCGCAGAAGGGGTGCTGGGGCGGATGCTCGACCTCTCCCGGCGCTCGATGGCGCTCGCCGGGAAGGAGCACCCCTCGCTCGACGTCATCGGCGTCGGGATCGGGGCGCCCGGGCCGCTCGATGCGGCGCGCAACATCATCCGGTTGGCGCCGAACCTCGGGTGGCGTGACTTCCCGCTCCGCCAGCGCATCGGCGACGGGCTCGGGATCCCGGCGGTGCTCGACAACGACGCCAACTGCGCCGCGCTGGGCGAATGGTGGCAGGGGGCGGCCCGGCGCACCCGCGACGCGATCTGCCTGACGATCGGGACCGGCATCGGCGGCGGGATCATCATCGACGGCGCGCTCTATCACGGTGCTTCCAGCGCGGCGGGCGAGCTCGGCCACACCACCATCGACGTCGGCGGGCGCCGCTGCAAGTGCGGCAATTACGGCTGCATCGAAGCGTACGCCTCGGGGCCGGCCATCGCGGCGCGCGCGGTCGAAGTGCTGGAGGCGGGTGCCGAGTCGAAGCTTCCCGGGATGGTGGGGGGCGACTTCGCGAAGATCACCGCCGAGACCGTCTACGACGCCGCCTACGCCGGCGACGAACTGGCGCTGGAAGTGGTGCGGGACACGGCGGTGTACCTCGGTGCCGCCATTGCCAACTTCATCAACATCTTCAATCCCGAGGTCGTGGTGGTGTGCGGTGGCGTCACCAAGGCGGGTGAGAAGCTGTTCCACCCGCTGCAGCGGGAAGTGAGCAAGCGCGCCTTCAAGCCGGCCGTCGAGGTCTGCCGGATCGTGCCGGGACAATTGCACGGCACCGCCGGCATCCTGGGCGCCGCCAAGGCGTTCCTCGACGACAGGCGTACCTGATGCCCCGCATCGGTGTGGTGGGTTCGATGGTGTGGGACGTGATCCACGGCCGCTCCCCCGGCGAGAGCCAGGTGGAGGAGTGGGGAGGGATCGCCTATGCGCTGGCGGCGATGGATGCGAGCCTCCCCGAGGGGTGGGAGATCGTCCCGCTCATCAAGGTAGGGCAGGATCGCGCCCGGGCGGCGGCGGAGTTCGCGCAGGGCCTCCGACACTGGGCGCCGGGTGCACGGTTCATCGAGGTGCCGGCGCTCAACAATGCCGTGCACCTCCGCTACGACCAGGCGGAGCGGCGCTGCGAGCGGATGGCGGGCGGCGTGCCGGGCTGGACCTGGCCCGAGCTGGGCCCGATGGTCCGTGACCTGGACGGACTCTACGTCAATTTCATCTCCGGTTACGAGATGTGCCTTGGCACCGCCCAGGCGCTCCGGGCCGGCTTCCAGCGTCCGATCTACGCCGACCTCCATTCGCTGTTCTTCGGGATGCGGCACGACGGCATCCGCACCCTGCGCCCGCTGCCGGATGCACCGAGTTGGTTCGGGTGCTTCGACGTGCTCCAGATGAACGAGGACGAGATGCGGCAGATCTCCGACGACCCGCTGGCGCTGTCGGTGGACGCGCTCGCCGCCGGGGTCAAGCTCCTCAACGTGACGCTCGGCTCCCGCGGCGTGGCCTACGTGGCGGCGCCGGGATTCGAACGGCTCCCTGCGACCCGCGACCCGCGACCGGCGACCGCAGGGATCGGAAGCACGATCAAGACCGCCCGGCTGGCGCCGCCGAGCGTCGAGATGCTCGACCCGACCGGTTGCGGCGATGTCTTCGGCGCCGCCTGTGCCGCCCGGCTCCTTGCGGGCGACACCTTCGAGGAGGCCCTGACCCACGCCAACCGGATGGGGGCCCGGAACGCCGCCTTCCGGGGCGCCGGAGCGCTCAACGCGCACCTGCGGGGGGAGCTGGTGCACGCATGACCCGCATCGTCGAGGTCCCCGCGCAGCTCGATGACCGTACCTTCGAGCAGTTCGCCACGAGCTTTGCCGAGGGCGCGCCGACCGACAAGATGCTCTTCGACGCGCGGGGAGCGAAGTGGTCGTCGCCATACGGATTCACCGGGTTGCTCATTGCCGGCCAGTCGGTGGCGGAGGCGGGGGGACCCAAGCCGCTCTTCACCGTGCCGGAGGATGAGCAGGTCAAGAGCTACTGGACCAGGATCGGCTTCCTCCGCCACGCCGCCGAGTTCTTCGAGCTCCACGGCAAGGTGCCGCGGGCCCGCGCCCAGGACGAGAGCGATGTCCTTCTCGAAGTGACGCCGGTGCGGGCGTCCGAGGACGTTCACGCCGTGGTGGAGCGGGTCCAGGATCGCTCCGCCCGGATCGTGACCGGCGAGCTGGGGCTCGAGGCGAAGGCCGTGATGGGGTTCGCTATGGCGCTCAGCGAGGCTTGTCAGAATATTGTGGAGCACGCCGGGACCACCGGATGGGTGGCGATCCAGGCGTACAACTGGAAAAGGCGCCTGGGCCGACGGGTGGTGGTCATTGCCGTGGCCGACGGCGGGGTGGGCTTCCGGAAGAGCCTGGAAGCGACGCAGGCCAAGCGGATCGGGGAGCGGTGGGGGGATGGTGCCGCGCTCGAGTGCGCGCTGGTCCAGGGGATCAGCCGGTTCCGTGACCCCGGCCGCGGCCAGGGCCTGGCAGGGATCAAGCGGTATCTTGAACGGTGGGAGGGGAAGATCAGCATCCGCAGCGGCAGCGCCCGACTGGCCATCGTGCCGGCGTGGGACGAGGACGTCCCGCTGCGGGAGCATCTGGCCCCCTTCCCCGGCGCCCAGGTCCAGATCGTCATCCCCGCAGCCCAAGGGACCCCCTGATGGTCACCACGATCCGTCTCGACTCGCTGCTGCAGGAAGCCCACCCGGCGATGACGCCGAAGAACCTCGTCACTCGTCCCACCGGAGCGGCGGTGCGGACCTCCATCGAGCGGGAGATGACGCTGCGACGCGCCCAGGTGGCGTTGCTCGACTTCTCCGAGCTCGACCTGGTGGACCTCTCCTGCGCCGATGAGGTCGTGGCCAAGCTGCTGCAGCGGATGGACGCTACCGACCAGCGCTATGTGGCGCTCACCGGGCTGACCGAGGACCAGGCCGAGGCCATCGACCACGTGCTCTCCCATCACCAGCTCGGGGTGCAGGCGATCACCCGCGACTCCGCCCGCCCCCGGCTCCTGGGGCACTTCGGGAATGACAGCCGCGCCGCCTTCGATATGCTGATCGACCGCGGTCCGCTCGACGGTGGCTCCCTTGCCACGGAGCTGGGCTGGCACTCCGATCGGCTGGCCGATGCGCTCCAGGTCCTCTGCCTGCTGGGCGTGGTGATCGGCACCGGCGGGGCGTTCCAGGCGGTGATGGTGGCGTGAGGGTGGGGCCGTCCGGCGGGATCTTGCGCTAGACACCCCCCGCCACCGTTCCTATCATTCACGCGTGATCCAGTTCACCAGCGTCTTCAAGGCGTACCCCAAGGGCCACTTCGGCCTCCGCGACGTCTCGCTCCGGGTCCACAAGGGCGAGTTCGTCTTCCTCACCGGCCACTCCGGCGCCGGCAAGTCCACCATCCTCAAGCTGATGTTCGCCGAGCAGCGCCCCTCCGAAGGGGAGGTGCGGGTCTCGGGCTTCAACATCGGCGTCCTCTCCCGGGGTGATGTCCCCAAGCTGCGCCGGCGCCTGGGGGTCGTCTTCCAGGACTTCCGGCTCCTGGAGGACCGCACCGCGCACGAGAACGTCGCCTTTGCCCTCGAGGTGACGGGGGCCAAGCGCGACAGCATCCCGGGTCGGGTGATGCGGGTGCTCACCCAGGTGGGGCTGGCGGCCAAGGGGCAGGCGTACCCGCGCGAGCTCTCGGGCGGGGAGCAGCAGCGGGTGGCCATCGCACGCGCGCTGGTGAATGACCCCGCCATCCTCCTGGCCGATGAACCCACCGGCAATCTCGACGAGCGGGCCACCCGGGGCGTCTTCCAGCTGCTGCGCGACATCAACGCGGGCGGCACCTGTGTCGTGATGGCCACCCACGACCTCGACCTCGTCAAGTCGGCGCCCTACCGCACCATCGAGATGCGGGAGGGGATGGTGGTGTACGACAGCGGCGACCAGCCGGCTCCCGTCGACGGGGACCAGGAGGACGGCCGGTGAGGCTCTTCATCCGCGAGGCGTTCCTGTCGTTCCGCCGGACGCCGCTCCTCTCGATATTGTCGATCACCACGATCGCGTTCAGCCTCTTCGTGGTGGGGCTCTTCGGGCTGGTGGCCGTCAACCTCCGCCAGGCGCTCAAGGGCGTCGAAGAGCGGGTCGAGATCGTGGCGTACGTCCTCCGCGGGACGCCGGCCGAGGTGATCGCGCAGGCCTCGACCGACATCGCCGCGTTCCCGGAGGTGAAGGAGGTCACCTACGTGAGCGAGGACGTGGCGCTGGCCCGGGCCCGGCGCGAGCTCACCGAATTCCGCGACGCCTATCGTGACCTCCAGGTCAACCCCCTCCCCGCCTCGCTCGAGATCACCCTCAAGGACGGATCGCGTGACGAGGCGACGGTCTCGCGGGTCGCGGAGCGGATCAAGGGATACCAGTTCGTGGATGACGTGCGCTTCGGGCGCGACTGGATCGCCAAGCTCGACCGCATCCGTGACATCGCGGGGCTGGTCGGGTTCGTGATCGGGCTCGCGTTCGCAGTGGTCGCCGTCGTCATCATCGGGACCACCATCCGGATGGCGGTGCTGCAACGGGGGCGGGAGATCGGCATCATGCGCCTGGTGGGCGCCTCCAACTGGTTCGTCCGCGGCCCGTTCCTCCTGGAAGGCGCGCTCAAGGGGCTCCTGGGCGGGCTGCTCGCGGTGGGGCTCTGCTGGCTCGCCTTTTCCGCCGTCCAGGAGACCTCGGGGCTCTTCAGCGGGCTCGTCTTCTTCCAGCCCGAGTACCTCGGCGCCATCGTGCTCTTCGGTGCCGCGATCGGACTGGGAGGGAGCCTCGTCAGCGTGGGCCGGCATCTCAAGGATGTGTAACCGCAGGGGCGCAGGGACGCAGGGGCGGATGGGCGCACGGGCGGACGGGCGCACCAGCGGACGGGCGCGGGGGCGCAGGGGGCTCGGCTTGCTGGTCGGGTTCATCCTGGCGACCGCCTCCGTCGCTGCGCCGCTCTGCCTCTCCGCCCAGGGCACCATCCAGCAACGGATGCAGGACTCCCAGAAACGCCTCCAGCAGATCCGGGCGGAGCGGGAGCGCCTCCAGCAGCAGCGTTCCGCGCTCCAGGGTCAGGCGCACGACGTCGAGTCGGAACTCGTCAACATCACCCGCCAGCGGGACGCCACCAACCGCATCGTCAACGAACTCGACCGCCAGATCGGCGGCCTCAACCAGGAACTTGACCAGGTGAGCGGGAGCCTGGCACTGGCGCAGGACAACCTGGCCGACAAGCGCGCCGTGCTCTACCGGCGCCTGGTGGACATCTACAAACGCGGACCACTCTACGACTTCCAGGCACTCCTCGCCGCGGAATCCTTCGGCGACCTGGTGAGCCGGTTCAAGTACCTGTACCTGGGCAGTCGGCAGGATCGGCAGCTGGTGTCCGACGTCGAAGGGCTGCGTGACCGCGTCAATCGCCAGCGCGACGACCTGCTCAACTACCGCGCCAGCCTGACCCGCTCACGGGAGGAACGGGACCAGGAGCTCCAGCACTACGGCGACCTGGCCGATGACCAGCGCTCCCGGCTCCGGGACGTACGACGCGACACCCGCAGCACCGAGACCCGGCTCACGGCGCTCCAGCAGGACGAGGAGGCGCTCAACACCCTCATCGCCACGCTGGAACGCGCCCGGCGCGAGGCCGCGGCCCGCGCCGCCGCCGCCCGGGCCTCCGGCCGCCGGGTGGCCCCCCCTGCGTCATCGATCACCACCGCCAGCATCGGGAAGCTGGGCTGGCCGATGGACGGCACGGTCCTCTACGGCTTCGGCACCGACGCCCTCAATTCCGGCGCGGTCATCAAGCACAACGGCATCGCGATCGCCGCGCCACCCGGCACCCCGGTCAAGGCGGTCGAGGCCGGCACGGTCGAGCTGGTCCAGCCGCTGGGCACCTACGGTCTCTCGGTCGTGCTGAGCCACGGTGGCGGCTACTATTCGATCTACTCCCAGCTCTCGACGTCCTCGGTCACCAAGGGACAGACGGTCGTCCGGGGCCAGATGATCGGCACCTCCGGCGGCGCCAACACCGACGAGGGCCCCCACCTCTACTTCGAGATCCGCGGCGAGAACGGTGTCGCACTCGACCCGACCGAATGGCTCCAGCGAAGAAAGTGACCACGGGCGAACTCCTCGGCGCCCACGTATCCACCGCCGGCGGGCCCCAGACGGCGCCGCCGCGTGGCGTCGACATCGGCGCCACCGCCATCCAGCTCTTCACCAAGACCCCGAACCAGTGGCGGGAACCGGTCCTCTCCGACGAGACGATCGCCGCTTGGCGGAAGGCGTGGACGGAGAGCGGGCTCGGTGTGGCGGTGTCCCACGACAGCTACCTGATCAACCTCGCGTCCCCCGACGCGGCGCTGCGCAAGCGATCGATCGCCTCCTTCACCGCGGAACTCACCCGCTGCACCCAGCTCGGCATCCCGTACGTGGTGTCCCACCCCGGCAACTTCATGGACGACCGAGACCAGGGGCTCACCCGGAACGCCGCGGCGTACGCCGAGTGCCTCGAGTCGGTGCCAGGACCGGTGATGGTGCTGATGGAGACCACCGCCGGCACCGGCACCGCCCTCGGCAGCACCTTCGAGGAACTGGCGGAGCTCCGGGCCCGGATGCCCAAGGCGGTCCAGGCGCGGGTCGGGTACTGTGCCGATACCTGTCACATCTACGCCGCGGGATACGACCTCGTCGGCGACTACGACGGCGTCTGGGAACGCTTCGACCGGAGCTGCGGGCTCGAACGGCTCCGCTGCCTCCACCTGAACGACTCCAAGACGCCGTTCAACTCCCATCGTGACCGGCACGGACTGATCGCGGAGGGATCGCTGGGGGCCGAACCCTTCCGCCGCATCATGAACGACCCGCGGATGACCGGCGTGGCCAAGATCCTGGAGACCCCGAAGAGCGAGGATATGGTGACCAACGACCGGAAGATGCTGGCAAGACTGCGGGGGTACGTCGGGAAGAAGTGAGAAGTAAGAAGTAAGAAGTGAGAAGGAAGAAGTGAGAGGGGAGAGGTAAGAAGTGAGAAGTGAGAAGGGATAGTGAAGGGTGAAAAGTGAAGAGTGAAGGGTAGTGACGAGTGAAGAGCGAAGAGTAAGAAGCGAGGAGCCCAGGTTTTCGCCGCCCGCTTGTCCCTTCTTACTTCTCACTCTTAACTCGTCACTTCTCCCCCCCTCCCCCTTCCCCGAACATCCCCCGGCACCACCCCACCGCCGCTATCTTTCTCCCTCTCATGCGAACCGCATCCACCCCCGCCCTCCGGCGCCTCACGATTCGAACGGCGGTGGCACTTGCCTTCGTTCCCGGAGCCCTCACGGCGCAGGTCCAGTGGACGGCCCGGCTCGGTGCCGTCGGATCCACCAAGATCGTCAGCGACGCGATCGTCTCCCCGCTCACGGTGACGCCGGCGGTGGCGCCGACGCTCCTCCTCGGCGGCTCGATCCCGATGGATAACAAGGGACGACGCTTCAGCGTTGAACTTGGGGTGGCCAGCGGGTCATACAACTCGAAGGAGAACGGGACCACCACGCCGCTGGGCACCTTGCGCACCGCGACCCTGACCGCCGGCGCCGAGGGGTTGATGATGCCGCAGCTGCGCTGGCGGGTGGCGCTTGGGTTCATCAAGTACCTGCCGGCGGAGAAGACCGGGATCTTCCAGGACGGTGCACCCACCCGGCTCGATATCGGGGCGGGGCTCGACTACCGCCACCCCTGGCGGCCGGGGTGGGAGCTGAGCGCCGCACTGCGGTGGGACTACCATCGATTCACCACCGCCCACCTGCAGTCGCAGGGATACACCGGGAGTGAGGACGTGCATCGGATCACGCTGGCCATCGGGGTAGTGCATTGAAGCGGCGCATCGTGTTCGGCCTCCTGGCCGCCAGCGTCGTGGCGCTCGCCTGCAACGAGCTGTCGGGCCCGATCCGGCCGACCGGGTACGGGTTCACGCTGGTGGCGCGGGATTCGGTCACTGCGGACACCACCGTGGCCGGCAAGCTCTACCACCAGGACTCGATCTACACCGACACCATCTGGTTCCACTGGCCGGAGTCGCGACTGCCGGTGCGGATCTGGGCCGACACCGGCGGCGGGCTCGGCCTCCCCGGTCACGTGCGGGACGGCATCGCCCTCTGGGAGCAGGTGCTGCAGTACGGCGAGTATGACGCCACCCTCGTGGGCGACTCCACCCACGCGGACGTGCTGGTCTATGCAGGCGTGCCCTCGGACACGGCCGGCATCTTCGCGGTCCGAATGGGCTCGATGGCGCCCCAGTGCAGCGGGGCCACCGACATCCGGGTGAGCAGCCCCGACCACAAGAAGCTGCTCCTGCCTATCCGGGTCTACATCGAGAACAAGTATCCCCTCGGTGAGGACAGCACGACCTGGTGCCTGGGGCTCACCGTGGCGCACGAACTGGGGCACAGCCTGGGGCTTTTCCAGCACAGCGACTCGACCGATGACCTGATGTCATCCAACCCGCTGGTCCCCGCGCCGACGGCGCGGGATGTGTCGACGGTGCTCTTCCTCTATCACTTCCGCCCCGACCTCGTTCCGGTGCCCTGACCATGGCCGATCGCAAACGCGAGGACGCGCTCCGCTATCACGAAGAGGGGCGCCCCGGCAAGATCGAGGTGGTGCCCACCAAGCGCTTCCAGAACCAGCGCGACCTCTCGCTCGCCTACACCCCGGGGGTGGCCGAGCCGTGCCTGGCCATCAAGGACCGGCCGGAAGACGCCTATCGGTACACCGCGCGCGGCAACCTGGTGGCCGTCGTCACCAACGGCACGGCGGTGCTGGGCCTCGGCGACATCGGCCCCCTGGCGGGGAAGCCGGTGATGGAAGGCAAGGGTGTCCTCTTCAAGGCCTTTGCCGACCTCGACGTCTTCGACCTGGAGATCGACGCCAAGGACCCCAGGGACGTGATCCGGTTCTGCCAGATGCTGGCGCCCACCGTGGGCGGGATCAACCTCGAGGACATCAAGGCGCCCGACTGCTTCGTGGTCGAGGAGACGCTCCGGGAAACGCTCGACATCCCCGTCTTCCACGACGACCAGCACGGCACCGCCATCATCTCCGGGGCGGCGCTCCTGAACGCGATCGAGGTCACCGAGCGCGACATCTCCACCATCCGGGTCACCTTTGTCGGGGCCGGCGCCGCCGCGATCGCCACGGCGGAGCTCTACGTCAAGCTCGGCGTCCCCCGCGAGAACATCCTGCTCTGCGACAAGGCCGGCGTCGTGTACGAGGGGCGGGGTGAGATGGACGCGTACCGCGCCCGATTTGCGCAGAAGACCAAGGCCCGGACCATCGCCGACGCCTTCGTCGGCGCCGACGTGTTCGTGGGCCTGTCGGCGGCGGGCACGGTGACGCCCGAGATGGTCAAGACGATGGCCCCCCGCCCCATCATCTTTGCGCTCGCCAATCCGACCCCCGAGATCATGCCGGACATCGCCCGGGCGGCGCGGCCCGACGCGATCATCGCCACCGGACGCACCGATTTTCCCAACCAGGTCAACAACGTCCTCGGCTTCCCGTTCATCTTCCGCGGCGCGCTCGACGTGCGGGCCCGGAAGATCAACGAGGAGATGAAGATGGCCGCGACCCGCGCGCTGGCGGCGCTGGCCAAGGCGGACGTCCCCGACTCGGTCCTCAAGGCGTACGGCCTCGATTCGCTGCGCTTCGGGCCCGAGTACCTGATCCCCAAGCCGTTCGACCCCCGGGTGCTCCTCTGGGTGGCGCCGGCGGTGGCGTGGGCGGCCATCGCGTCGGGGGTGGCCAAGGAGGTCATCGACCTCGACGAGTACCGCGCCAAGCTGGAGTCACGCCAGGGACGCGGGCGCGCCATCATCCGCGGGCTCATCAATCGCGCCGTGGCCGATCCGAAGCGCCTGGCGTTCACCGACGCCCACGACACCCGCATCATCCGCGCGGCACGCATCGTGGCCGACGAAGGGATGGCGACCCCGATCCTGCTGGGCGACGAGCGCGAGATCTTCGAGGCCGCCACGGAGGCGGGGATCCCGCTCGACCACATCGAGGTGCTCGATCCCGCCCGCAGCGCCCAGCGCGAGGCGTACGCCACCGCCTACTGGAAGCGCAGGCAAAGGAAGGGTGTCACCCGCGATGAGGCCCGGCGCCGGATGGCCGATCCGACCTACTATGGCGCGATGATGGTGTCGCTGGGTGCCGCCGACGCGCTGGTGGCGGGCCAGACCCAGTACTACCCCGACGCCCTCCGGCCGGCGCTCGAGGTGGTCGGCACGGTCCCCGGCGGGGCCATCGCCGGCATCTACATGATGATCGTGGGGGTCAACACCTTCTTCTTCGCCGATTGCACGGTCAACATCGACCCCGACGCCGAGCGGCTGGCCGAGATCGCCGAGGCGGTGGCGGGTTTCGTGAGGCACTTCGGGATCGACCCCAAGGTGGCGCTCCTGTCGTTCTCGAACTTCGGTTCGGTCAAGCACCCGGCGCAGGCCAAGGTGGCCGAGGCGGTGCGCCTGCTGCACCAGCGGGTGCCCGGACTGCCGGCGGATGGCGAGATGCAGGCCGACACCGCCGTCGTGGAGTCGATCCTGCAGCAGACCTACGCCTTCGGCCGGTTGCAGGGGCCGGCCAATGTCCTCATTTTCCCTGACCTCAACTCGGCCAACATCAGCTACAAGCTGCTGGCACGGCTGGGCGGCGCCCAGGCGATCGGGCCGATCCTGGTAGGACTCGCGGCACCGATCCACGTGCTCCAGCGGGGCGCGGATGTCGACGAGATCGTCAACATGGCCGTGATCGCGGTGGTGGATGCGCAGGAGCGCAGCCGCCTTGCGACGGCCGCCACACGATAGATCCACCGGCGGGGCCGGGGATCACTGACCGAGGGTTCCTGAATGACCGCGACGAAGACCGCCGCCGGACCGACCGACATCGCCGGCACCGGACTCCACCCCATCGGCGTCCACGCCAACCTCCACGCCGCGCAGCTCATCGAGCACGCGGTGCGCCGGGGCGAAGGGGTGCTCACCGCCCACGGCGCCTACACCGCCGTCACCTCCCCGCACACCGGACGCTCCCCCAACGACAAGTTCGTGGTGGACGAGGAGAGCTCCACCGAGGAGATCTGGTGGGAAAAGAACGGCAAGGGGGAGGAGGCGGGATTCGACCAGCTCCTGCAGGCGGTCCGCGCCCATCTCGACGGGCAGGAGGTCTTCGTGCAGGACCTCTGTGCCGGCGCTGACAAGGCTCATCGGCTCAACGTCCGGTTCGTGACGCCCAATGCCTGGCAGGCGCTCTTCGTGCGGAACATGTTCATCCGCCCGCCGACGGCCGAGCTCGCCAGGTTCGTCCCCGGATTCACCATCCTCCACGCGCCCGAGCTCCAGGCCGACCCCGCACGCCACAAGACGCGCACCGGCACCTTCGTGATGCTGCATTTCGGGCGGAAGCTGATCCTGATCGGCGGCACCCGCTACGCCGGCGAGCTCAAGAAGTCGATCTTCACCGTCCTCAACTACCTCCTCCCCAAGCAGGGTGTCGTGCCGATGCACTGCTCCGCCAACATCGGCGAAGGGGGCGACACGGCGATCTTCTTCGGCCTCTCGGGGACCGGCAAGACCACCCTCTCCGCCGATCCGGCGCGGCGCCTCATCGGTGACGACGAGCACGGCTGGGGCGAGCACGGCGTCTTCAACTTCGAGGGCGGCTGCTACGCCAAGGTGGTCAAGCTCTCGGCCGAGGGGGAGCCGGAGATCTTCGCCGCGAGCCAGCGCTTCGGCACCATCCTCGAGAACGTGGTGGTGGATCCCGTCACCCGCCTCCCCGACTACAACGACATCAGCATCACCGAAAACACCCGGGCGAGCTACCCGATCGACTACATCGCGAACCACGAACCGTCGGGCCAGGGCGGACACCCGAAGCACGTCATCTTCCTCACCGCCGATGCCTACGGGGTGCTTCCGCCGATCGCGCGGCTCACGCCCGACCAGGGGATGTACCAGTTCGTCTCCGGCTACACCGCCAAGGTGGCGGGGACCGAGCGGGGCGTCACCGAGCCGCAGGCGACCTTCAGCGCCTGCTTCGGCGCACCCTTCCTCCCGCTCCATCCCGGCGTCTATGCCAAGATGCTGGGAGACCAGATCGCGAAGCACGGTGCCACCTGCTGGCTCGTCAACACCGGGTGGACCGGCGGCGCGTACGGCACCGGCAACAGGATGAAGCTGGCCCACACCCGCGCGATGGTCCGGGCGCTCCTGGCGGGGAAGCTCGCCAAGGCGGAGTACCGGAAGGACCCGGTCTTCGGATTCGACGTACCGACGGCGGTGCCCGATGTCCCCGCCGCCGTCCTCGACCCGCGCGAGACCTGGGCCGACAAGGCCGCCTATGACGCGCAGGCGAAGAAGCTGGCCCAGATGTTCCGGGAGAACTTCGCCAAGTTCGCGGAGCACGTGGAGGCGAAGGTGGCGAAGGCGGGGCCGGGGGGCGCGTGAACGGTCGCGTAACTGATCGCGTGAAAGAACGCGTAACTGATCGCGTGGACGGCCGCGTGAGAGTCGTGTAACTGATCGCGTAAGAGAACGCGTAACAGAACGCGTGAAAAGCCGCGTGACTGATCGGGTGAAGAGCCGCGTGACTGATCGCGTGGACGGCTGCGCGGAAATGATCGGTATCGGGTGATTTTGGTTGCCGGTGGGTGGGGGTGACCCGATAACTTGGGGGATGGACCCCTACGAGCGCTTCGACGCGTGGACGCGATCGCACGAACTGGCCGTTGCGGTGCACCGCGCTACCCGGAACTGGCCGCCGGACGAACGCTTCGGGCTCGTTGCCCAGGTGCGCCGAGCGGCCTTTTCAGTCCCGGCCAATATCGTCGAGGGACGTGCCAGAAGGGGGCCCAAGGAATTCCGCCGGTTTCTCGACATCGCGTGGGCGTCGCTCGCCGAAGTCGGTTACACTCTGCGATACGCACACGATGTGGGTTACTTGACGCCTGAAGCACACGCCGAGCTCGAGCACGCACGGGCAAAGGCCGGCCGATCGCTCTACGCCCTGCTTCGCAATATGAGTTGAGCTTTGCGCGGTCAGTTACGCGATCACTCACGCGATCATTCACGCGGTCAGTTACGCGATTATGTACGCGGTCAGTTACGCGATCACCCACGCGATCAGTTACGCGCCATTTCACCCGATCCGTCCCCCATGCCCATTCCCCCCGACTTCGAGATCGTCCGCGACCCGGTCTGGGACAACATCCGTCTCGACCGCCCCGTCGCGACACTGGTCGACACACCCACCGTCCAGCGGCTCCGCTACGTGCGCCAGCTGGGCCACGCCTTCCTGGTCTACCCCGGCGCCACCCACTCCCGCTTCGAACACGCACTCGGCACCTACCACCTGGCCCGGAGCGCCCTGGTGGCGCTGGAAGAGCGGGGCGAACTGGACGGCGTGCCGGAGGAGGAACGGCTGGCGGTGCGGCTGGCGGCATTGCTGCACGACATTGGCCACTACCCCTTTTCCCACGCGCTCGAAGAGGCAGGCTTTCCCGACCACGAATCGCTGGGCCAGGCCAAGCTCTCCCGCGGCCCCCTGGGCGACTCGCTCCGCTCCCTCGGCGGCGACGCGCTCATCGCGCGCATCGGCGAGCTCATCCGCGGCAAGAGCGCGTCGCCGCTGGCGGGACTCATCTCCGGATCTCTTGACCTCGACAAGATCGACTACCTGAGTCGAGACGCGCGGATGTGCGGGGTGCCGTACGGGACCGTGGACGTCAACCGGCTCCTGGCGGCGCTGGCACTGGTGGAGGTAGGTGGTGGAAGACGGGAGGCGGGGGTTCACGAGAAGGGGGTGAGTGCCCTCGAATCGCTCCTCTTTGCCAAGTACCAGATGTACCGGAACGTCTACTGGCACCACGCCGTGCGCTCCGCCACCTCGATGTTCAAGCGGGCGGTGCGGAACGCCGTGGCACGCAAGGTACTGACCCCCGCGGCAATTGCCGACGCCACCGATGCGAGCCTGGAAGAGGCCCTCCTTCGCGACGACCCGACCGGACTGGCACGGGCGGTACACGAACGCCGACTCTACAAGCGGGCCCTCGACATCGCCGCCGCCGACCTTCCCGCCGATATCCAGCCCTGGCTCTCGGAGGACGCCGATCTTCTGGAGCGGGTCGAGGATGCGCTTGCCAGGGAGCTGGGTCTCAAACCGGGAGAGCTGCTGCTCGACTTCCCGAGCCGCCCCTCGATGCTCTCGGTCGATCTCCCCCTCCGCACCCGCACCGGCGGCACCGAGCGCCTCACCGACGAGGGGCGTGCCGGCCAGCTCGGCCTCCCCCGCGTGGCGGAAGAGCTCTACCAGAGCGCCCGGCGGCTCCGGGTGTTCACGGCAGAGCGCGTAAAGAGCGGTTTGGAGCGTGTGCTGGCGGTGGTGACGTTGCCGAGCGCGGAGATCGAGAAGCGGGTGAAGGAGGGGAAGGCGTTGCTGGCGTGAATGAGAAGAGGAGGCGAAGAGAGGAGGAGAAGAACGGGGCTCCGAGCTGATTCGGGGCCCCGTCGTCGCACGTCGGCCGATACCGCTGCGTCGAGCGGGGCCAGCCCGTGCACCAACAGGCCCGGCGTTTCGAGCGGCCGGTGGGGAGCGCCTCAGTGACCGCGCGCCGCCGCTGCGCCACGGTCACCACTCTTGTCCTGGCAAGTCCTTGCGAACCAGGAGGTTGGACGCCTGGTCGGGCACCACCCGCATCGGTCCTCCTCGGTGAGGGCCGGTAAGAATATCTAGGTCCAGCCGGTGGGGGTCACGTCAGAAGGTCTATGGCAACCGGCGGGATTTGGCAAACTGGGAGTGCACCAAAGCTTGCCGTTGCGTCTTGCTGTCTAACTTTGTGACGGTCGTGAATTCTCCACGTGTGCGATTTCTGATGGTTGACTCCACGCATTCCAATCAATACACTGGCATCTGTGCATGATGCTAGATGACACTATCGTGTAGAAGCCCGTATCGGCTGTCGATTCTGGCCTCGGCCGCACGAGTTCGTGGCGAGTGCGACCGGTCAAGTTTCTGAGCGAGACGATATGCGAACATCCACTCCATTGTCGATCTCCCGACATCGTATCAGCATTGGGGCGCTGATCTTTGCGCTTGCCATGGTGTCCGATTGTTCGTCGCTAACGGCTCCGCGGCCGTTACCGACGGTACTCGTCACAAACACGATGTGCGATGCTGCCCACTGCGGCACGCTCGAGATTCGAGCGTTTGTCTGGAAGTTCACAGTCCCACAGCAACCTTGGGGGCTGGAGGTGCTGGGATATGTGCGGCCCGGGCAGGCATGCCTCACGTTTCCGGCATCGTGGCCTTTCAGTATCATCGGCCCTGACAGCACGGGCCGAATTGACACCACGACGATCACCTGGACCCCGAATGATACGATCCCGATCTATTTAATAGCGGTCGATTCCACGTTCTTCCACTCGCAGCTCGACAGCGCACAGATCGACAGCGTGCAACGAGGAATTTGGCCCTTTGATGGTGTCGCTTCCGGGAGCGTTGGGGAAACGGGGAACTTTGTACCCGGAGATGCACCTGGTTGGAGCATCACCTTCCCGAGCCCACCGGGCGCGCCAACCCTCTTCCAGGGCGGTGTTCGAATTACAGCGGACAGCGTATGCAAGCCGTGAATACCTGGCAAACGGCTTTACCGTTCCCTACTTCACGACATATCTGGCCAACCAAGAGCGGCTACTGCGGAGGTTTCGTATGGCGCCACGCCGAACTACGTTCACGCTACTCGCGCTAGTCTTACCCTCACTGTTGCTCGTCTCCGCCTGCGGTGAGACATCAACGCAGCCCAACACACCGCTTGGTGGAATGAGCCGATCCAATGCGGCTCCGCCAAGTGACTATGTTGCAACCCCAGCGGGCTGGTATCATCGCTCGTGTGTTCATGAGATTCCCAATGGCGCCCGTGTGGACGCCAAGGGACTCGTCACCCGTAGCGACCGAAGCACCTTTCAAATCCCTCAGTGCTCGTACCCCATCTATCCTAGCGCACCGGGGCTCAGCGCACAGGCCATACCGGCTTCGCCCACAAACAATGGTTGGATCGAATTCGCGTCCTACCAGTTGCCCTCCGGCAACAGCTTCCGTCAACTCACCGCGGGCTGGCATATCGGAGCCGCGCCAACAGGTGCTTACACTGGTACGCAGCTTTTCTACAGTTTTCCCGGTCTCGAAGATCTTCTAGATCCGACGGTCTATATCATCCAGCCGGTGATTCAATATGGCTACAATGGCAGCTTCGGCGGATCGTACTGGACCGCAGCGTCGTGGCGCTGTAACTCCGGAAGCGATTGCCGGTATGGGACTCCGATCGTCGCAGCCGTCGGGGACTCTGTGTACGGAAGTGTGCAGGCCAGCGCGTGCGTGAACGGTATATGCACCTGGACAATTTCCGTGGTAGATGTGACCAAGGGCACGCGCTCCGATTGGACGGCCGATGATACGGACAACTACGATTGGGTGACAGGCGGGGCTGTTGAAGTCAACGACCTCACCGAATGCAACCAATACCCCGATACCGGCGTGTATTATTCGAGCATCTCGCTGTACGATCGATACGGGAGCCGAACCACACCGGCGTGGGCCAACTCCCTGCCGCTGAACCCCAGCCCGTCGTGTGGGTTTGATGTTGCCTCGGGACCGACCACCGTGAACCTGTTCTACAATAGACCGCCACCGCCGCCACCACCATCACCGCTATCAAACTCCATCTATGCCAATCCACCATCGTATACTGCACAGCCGACCGGCGGTACCCTGCCGTACAGCTATTCGTGGGAGTGGTGCGCGATCAACTGTTACACGCAATATTCTCCTGCCAAGGCGAGCAGCTCAGTGCCCGACGTAGTTTCGCAGGGCTGGCATACCTTCTCAACAAGCCGGTCGGTCCAATGGACGATGTCGCAGAGTACGTTGCGCTCGACCGTGACTGATGCGCACAGCGCGCAGGCTGTGGCCACGAATTACGTCCAGTGACGCCACTGGCATAAACAAGTCAATTGGCTCGAACCAGGCCACTCACCGCGGCTGTCGCAGCGGGCTTGTCCGCAACGCCAACGGGGCTCCGATGTGATTCGGGGCCCCGTTTTGGTATGCGTCAGCCGGGCCTCAGCCGCGCGACTGCCAGGTATTCGGGTCCCGGCGTGCGTGAACGCATCCGACGACGACCGTGACGGTCTCCTCAGCCACGTAGTAGACGGCGTACGGAAAGCGCCGGAGGTTCGCCCGACGCACCGTCCCGTGCACTATCGGAAAGAGATCCGGCTGACGCGCGATGGCCGACAGCGTCGCCCGGACGTTCCGGAGGAACTCGGCGCCCAATCCGATCGACCGCTCCTCGTACCAGGCCCCCGCCGCCGCGAGATCGAGTTCCGCCTCGGGCTCAAGCAACAAGCGCGGCGTCATCCGCCGCGCTTCTCGAGATCCCGCATCGCCTCATCCCACGGCCGCCCTCGTTGGGGATCCTGGCGGTGCAGTTCCATCCGGCGATCGAGCTCGGCCCGATGGCTCTCCAGGATCGGGACGGACTCGGAGGGCAGGCTGTCCCACAGGTCCTCGGCGAGCTGAATGCGCTCAGCGGGGCTCAGACGGCTGAAGTCAAAGGCCGGGGCGGACATGGCCGAAATCTTGGGAATCCGGGGCGGGCTGGCAAGAGGGGGCCGGGATCAGGCCGTATGGCGACAATCCCGCGAAGGGGGTGACCCGCGCGGGGCGAAGCTGGCCCCGGCGGATCTTCCCGGCCTGCTTGATGCTGGCCACCAGTCGCTTGAAATCAGTCGGGTTCATTTCAATTCCTCCTCGATCAGCCGCCCAAGAATAAGGAGGCAAGAGAAAAGAGACAACGCAGATCGAGATCAATACAAGATCAGGAATGTCAAACCGGGCTCCGAAGAATTCGGAGCCCCGTTTCATTCACATTACTCCCAGCCCAGGTGCCTGGCCTGATACCAAGAAAAAGCCTCCGCGACGTCCGCGAAGGCCTCGTTCCGAAAGCGGATCGCGACAGTCACTCTTGCCGCCGGAGGCGCTCCAGGACCTCTTCCCATGGAAGGCTTGGAGCCGCAGACGGGTCATCCAACCGACGATCCAACTCCGCCCGGTGCCAGTCGGGGATCGGGACCGCCTCCGGCGTGGCGGCGATGCCATCCCAGATATCCTCGACCAGGCGAAGCCGTTCTTCGAGCGGGAGCCGGCTGATCTCGTCCATAATGGTCTTGGGCGTCATAGGATTATCTGCGGGTTCCGCGCCCCTGGGGCAAGCGCCGATAGCGGATAGACCGCCCGCTACTTCGCCAAACGATACAGGTAGTTGCGCTGAGCGACCGGCCCGATGCCAGGGATGTCGGTCCGCCGGATGAACGTGACCAGCTTCTTGCTCGAGTCATCAACGCTGTCCTTCACCCAGAACCCGACCCGTTTCCCGTCGACCAATCCGACCACCCGATAGGAATTCGCCGCCGCATTGACCTCCACTTCAAATTGCTCCCCCGCCCTCCAGGGGTGAGCGATGCTGGTGTCGGGCTCGGAACCGAGCGCATTCACCTTGACGTCGAGGTCATAGGAAACCGCGGGGCCGTGGTTCTCGGCGTACCACAGGATCGTGTCCGCCTGGCCGATGTGGACCCGGTTCGAGTCCACGAGCCGGCACGCAGCCTCCGGCCTGCAGTGCAGGATGCTGTCGCTGACAACGGCGACCATCTCGGACTGGGGCAGCGGAAAGGCGCTGATGGTGACATTCGGATGGGCGGCCGTTCCGCCCCGGAGCCGCACCTGCGTCGAGCCCGACGAGGGGTGCCATTGGCCGGCCGGGACCGTGTAGGTGGTGATGAGCTGCCAACTGTTGTCCGACCCCGCGGCCGGCACGATCGGCTCCCGAGCGCATCCCCCGAGGAGGAGGCTCACACAGGCGGCACCGATGGCGTTACCAGACTTGACGGGCACAAGACCTCTAGCAGGAGACAAGAGAAAAGGGAGAACGCAGATCGGGAAAGCTGCGGAAACAGGGAAACGAAGAGGGCCCTTGGTCAACCCGGCCCCTTTGAGCGAGCTTACCTGCAAACCAGACCAAGGCCAACACCGCTCCCCAAGTCTATCTGCGCCGGCCCGCCTGACGGGGAAGCTTACGGCAGTCCTTAGCAATCAATCATGTCCCGCGCCGCCGCGCCTCCGCCCGGTCAGCAGCAAGCGCGCGTTAGATGGCCGCCCTTGTCACTGCGATACAACAAACGTCCCGAGCATCGGAAGCAATGCCCGCTCGTATTCTCCTTCGCGCACGCCAGGGTATGGCTTCGACTGCATCCGTACCACAATCAGGTCGAGCGCCGGTAGGACGTGGATATCTGTGTCAAGGTGTCCGTGAGTCGCGTAGGCGTGCGCCTCCGGGTCAAGCCACCACAGCAGGCCGTAATGTGAGTTCAGCGGTTGCGGTGTCGTCAGTGTATCCAACGCGTGCTCAGGGAACACTTGCGTCCCGAGCCAGTTGCCACGATGGAGGGCAAGTACTCCGATCCGTGCAAAATCACGTGCCGTGGTATACATACCCGCATATGTCCACGCGTGACCCGCCTGATCAATGTGCAATGAAGTGTTGCGCATACCAGCGGGACCGAACAATCGCTTTGCGGCGTAGGCCTGAATCGGTTCGCCGGCGGCGGCATCGAGAATGGGGGACAACAACTGCGCGCCTTCGTTGCTGTACGCCCAAGTCGTGCCCGGGGATTCCTTGGGCACCAAGCCGATTACGAACCGGTCTTTGTCGGCAACAAATCCGACACTGCTGTCGGCACGTTGCATTGGCAAACCCGATGTCATACTCATCAGCTGGCGGATAGTGACAAGACCCCGAACGCCAGTGCACCAGCTGGCGATATATCTGCATACCGTGTCGTCGAGCCCATGGAGCTTGCCGTCAGCCCGAAGCATGGTGATCAGGAGGCCCGTCACCGACTTCGTTGACGACATCGCCATCATCGGCTCGGCATATCGGGACGAATACCATTCTTGGACAATTTTATCGTGGCGGATCACGAGGCACGCGTCCGCACCCGTACGCTGGCAAAGCTCTAAGTGTGCTTTCAGCGCAGTAGGTGACACCCCGACGGACTCAGCTGTCGTTAACTGCCAGAAGGTGTCTGCGGCCCGAACAGCGGAAGTCACGGCCCCCGCCCCGCCGCTCACGACGGCGGGCTTCTCGTCGCGCAGGGCGCGGAGCTCCCGCACGCTTGACGAATCACCGGTGGCCGCACAGAGGCTGTCGGTAGTGCGTAGTGCCACGGTAGCTTCGGCCGTCCTCGACAGGCGGTGCTCGGCGTAGGTCAATGACACCGCAACGCGGCACCGGTCGGTACCCGAGAGACCCGGCTTGGAGAGCTGTTCGCGAGCAATGCTGGAGGCGGCAACCCATTGACCCACGCGGTTGAGCTTCATGGCGGTGTCGACCGGTAGCTGCGCAGCCAGCGAGCCCGCGAACGCTAGTACGGCCCCGGCGGTCGCTGACACGACGATGAGGCTGCTGCCGCCGAAACTCACGAGCCGCCGCACGCCACCTCCAGGCAGCATGAGACTCGGCCATCTAAAGGCCGCGCTTGAGCTGCGGGCCCAAGCCAGCCGTGCGGATGGAGTGTGACGCGTCGCCGCGCTGCGATTTACCCGTCGAGTGAACAGAACGCCTCCACGGAACGGGCTCGCCAGCGTCATGCGCATGTTAGAGCCATGTCAAGACAAGCCAGATGGCGAATCCTTCGCGATGTGCGCCTCATAGCCAGCCACCACGGCGTCATAGACCAAGTCCGCGGATTCAGGAGCTGGGCGATTGACAGCAAGGCAAGCATCCCTGATCCCATCTACTTGCATCCTGGCCGCAAACTTCCCTGGGTACCCATCGACGTTGTAGAGGCGCTGCCGAAACATCGTCATGGTGGATGTCATCACGACATTGGCCAACTTCGGGTCCTTCTTGTTGCGCATGTAGATGAACATGTCTACAAGGTACCACGCCACTTTATCGGCATCGTCGAAGCTCAGGCCATCCTCGATGTAGGCCGCCCGGATTGCCGAATGAATACGCCTCATCCGTGTCGTATTGAAAAGGAAGAGCGCGCCTGCGCCGAGTGCCAGCAGCAATATCCAACTCATGATGGGCGGCTCTCCTATGGTCGGCGTACGCCTAACCAGTATTGGATCACAGTCCTGCTGGATACTGTACCGCCCCCGCAAGTTGCGCCAGTACAGGGGTGACGTGAGCAAACAATGGAGTCTCTCAAATGCGTTAGGCACCTCGTCCACGACCGGAGCTGCGTTTTCTCCTGTCTCTTTTCTCTCTCTTCTCCTCGCCTCATCCCCAAAAGCCAACGGGGCCCCGTCCACCACCGGAGCCCCGTTTACTTTCCCTCGCCTTCCCCCGCTTTCCTCCGCTTTCCCCTCACTCCTCAATCCTCACCACGATCGCCGTGATGTTGTCGAGCCCGCCGCGCCGGTTGGCGTCGGTGATGAGCGCATCGACCCATTCCTGTGGCCCGCCGGGTGAGGAGAGGATCTTCTGCAGGTGCTCGTCCTCCAGCATCCCGGTGAGGCCGTCGGAGGCGAGGAGGAGGACGTCTCCGGCGCGGAGGGCGCCGAAGTAGAGGTCGGGAAGCACGTCGGCGTTGGCGCCGACGCAGCGGGTGATGACGTTGCTGTAGGGGTGGACCCGCGCCTGTTCCGGCGTCAGCAACCCGGCATCTACCTGTTCCTGCACGTAGGAGTGGTCCTTGGTGACCTGGAGCAGCTGACCATCCCGCAGCAGGTACGCTCGACTATCTCCCACCTGCCCCATCAGGTACCGCCCCGCCAGGAGGACCAGCGAGGTGGCGGTGGTGCCCATCCCGCGCTTGTCGTGCTCGGTGAGGGTGCGCTCGAAGATGGCGGCGTTGGCGGCGCGGATGGCACCGCGCATCCGCTCGCCGACCTCTTCGTCGGTCAGGCCGCGGAGGGCGCCGAGCTCCTTGGCGATCGTGTTGACCGCCATCTCGCTGGCGACTTCGCCGGCGGCGTGGCCCCCCATCCCGTCGGCCACGATGAAGACGCCGCGATCGTCCTGCATGAGGTAGTTGTCCTCATTGCCGGAGCGGACGATGCCGACGTCAGTGCGGGCCGCGCAGGAGAAGCGCACGGTGATTATTTGAGGAGGAAGATGAGGACGGCGATGACGACCACGACGCCGATGATCGCCGGAACGAGCCACTTGGGGCTCCCACTCCCCGCAGGCTTGGCGGCGGGCTTGGGTGCGGCGGCCGCAGGGGCGGCCGCCCTCGGCGCAGCAGCAGCGGCGGCGGGCTTCGGCTTGGCCATCGGCTCGGTGGTGCGTGGTGCGGCCGCAGGGGCTGCCGCGGCAGCAGCCGCGGGCTTGGGCGTGGCGGCCGCAGGGGCGGCCGCCCTCGGCGCCAGCACCGCGACGGCCTGGAGCATCTTGGTGCTCCCGCCCTTCTCGACCCCCGCACCTTCGTCCTTCGGGTCGAAGATGACAGATGCATCGCCGAAGCGGAGCGTGGCCCCGGGGGTGATCGGTGCTTCCCCCTCGACCCGCTCCCCGTCGACGAACGACCCGTTGGTGGAGCCCAGGTCGACCAGGACCCACACCCCTTCCCGCCGCTGCAGCTTGGCGTGCTGGGTGCTGACGCTCTCCTCGGCCAGCACCACGTCGTTGTACTCCGCCCGACCGATGTTGACCACCGGCACGCGGATCGCGACCCGCTCACCCTTGCGGGCACCGCTGCGAATGAGCAGAGACGCGAGCGGCCCCGGTGCCGGGGCCGCCGCGGCGGCCGCTCCGGAGGGCGCGCCATGCATCGTGTCGTTCAATCGCTGGCGCGCCCCCGGAGGGGGCGCGGATACCGGCTGGGCGGCGGGAGCGGCGGGCGGCATCGGTGGCGCCGGCGCCGCGGCCGGGGCCGCACTCGCGGGAGGTGGCGGCGCCGGCTGACCGCCGCCCGGAGGCTGGTCGGCATAGAAGCGGAAATCATCCTCACCGACCCGGATCACGTCGGCGCGAGCCAGGAGCCGCTGGCCCGCGATCTTCTCGCCGTTGACCTGCACTCCGTTGGTGCTGTGGTCGATCAGCAAGTACCCATTGGGCGAGGTCATGATCTCGGCGTGCTTCCGGGAGACGTTCTTGCTCTCGACCACGACATCGCAGCTCGCGTCGCGACCGAGGACAAGGGATCCCTTGCTGATGGCGTACTCCCGGCCGTCGGTCAGGGAGACCAGCCGCCCGTTGACGAGCCCCGCCGTGGGCTTGGCCTTGCCACCCTTCTTCATCCCGGCGACCGCGTTGGCCAGATCGGAGGCGCTCACGTACTGGGTGCTGCCGCTCCGCTGCGGGTCCACCACCAGCATTTCGTGGGACCCGACCTTGAGCTTGTCGCCGTGGAGGACCGGATGCGGGTCGCTGGCGACCTTGACCCCGTTGAGCGAAAGCTCCGCCCCGGCCGCCACCAGGCGCACCGACACCGAACCATCCGCCGCGCTGTTGAGGACGGCGTGGCGGGGCTGGATCCCGGCCCCGGCCACGGTGATGGCCAGACCGGGGTCACTGCCGATCACCGCTTCAGGGGCCGGGATCGGGTACTTCTGACCACCGAACTCAAGCTGCAGCATGGACCTGTCCCGGGGAAGATCAATGAAGGGGGAAAGCTACCGCGGCCCCTTCTACGTGCGCAAGCGAGGTGCAAATACCTCTGGATCGCGTCATTCTCACGCCATTCCGGCAGGGCGGCACGGGCCCCGATCCTATGCCGCCCCCGCCGCCGAGGCGATCTGGAGACGGTAGAGCCGCTCATAGAGGCCGCCGGCGGCGAGCAGTTCGCGGTGGCTTCCGCGCTCCTTCACTTCGCCGTGGTGGAGCACCAGGATCTCGTCGGCGTGGAGGATGGTGCTCAGCCGGTGCGCCACCACGATCGACGTCCGCCCCGCCATCAGCTCCGCCATTGCCCGCTGGATCAGCGCCTCCGACTCGGCGTCGACGGAGCTCGTGGCCTCGTCGAGGAGGAGGATGGCGGGGTCGAGCGCCAGCGCCCGCGCAAAGCTCAGCAGCTGCCGCTCCCCCACGCTCAGGCTCCGCCCCCGCTCTCCCAGCACGTGCCCATATCCCGTCGGCAGGCGTTCGATGAACCGCTCCGCCCCGACGCGCCGTGCCGCTTCTCGCGCCCGTTCTTCCGTCACGCCGGTATCGAGGACCAGGTTCCGGAGGACATCGCCAGTAAAGAGGAAGAGGTCCTGCTGCACGAATCCGATCAGCCGGCGAAGCTCGCCGAGGTCGAGTTCGCGGATGTCCACGCCGTCGACCGTCACCCGCCCCTCGGTCACGTCGTAGAAGCGGAGCAGGAGGCTCACGATCGTCGTCTTCCCCGCCCCGGTGTAGCCGACCAGGGCCAGGGTGCGGCCGGGGCTCGCCGTGAAGCTCACGTCCCGGAGCACCCAGGGACCGTCGGGGGAGTAGCGGAAGGAGACGTGCTCGAAGCGCACCTCTCCCCGCACCGGCCTGGGGAGCCGCCGTGGGGCGGCCGGCGCCGGCACCGTGATCGGCTGGTCGAGGAGGGTGAAGATCCGCTCCGAGGAGGCCATCGCGCTCTGCAGAAGGTTGAACTTCTCCGACAGGTCCTGCAGCGGCTGGAAGAAGCGGCGGGTGAGCTGGATGAACGCCGCGAGCACGCCGACGGTGAGGCTCCCCCCCAGCGACCGGAGCCCGCCGTACCAGAGCAGGAGGGCCACCGCCACCGACGCGAGCACTTCCATGATCGGCAGGAAGACGGCGTAGATCGTGATCGACCGGAGGTGAGCCTCCAGGTGATCTTCGTTGGCCTTGTCGAAGCGATCCCAGGTGGCCTGCTCCTGGCCGAAGAGCTGCACCACGCGCATCCCGGTCAGGTGCTCGGTGAGGAACGAGTTGAGCCGGGCCAGGCGGGTACGGATGTCGCGAAAGGCCTGACGGACGTGGCGCCGGAAGACGATGGCCACGACGAGGACCACCGGCATCACGGCGAACGTGACCAGCGCCAGCTGCCAGTCCATCGCCAGCATCAGGATCATGATCGCCGCGAGCGTCATCACGTCGCCGATGACGGTGACGAACCCCGACGAGAGCAGGTCGTTGAGCGTCTCGACGTCGCTGGTGACGCGGGTGAGGAGCCGACCCACCGGATTGCGGTCGAAGTACGGGATGCTCAGGCGCTGCAGGTGGCCGAAGATCTGGCGCCGCAGGTCGTCCATCACCCGCTGCCCGATGAGCGTGGTGAGGTAGGCGCCGCCGAAGTCGGCGCCGAAGCTCAGGGCCAGTGCCGCGACGAACACCCCGGCCAGCGTCAGCAGGAGCCCGCTGTCCCCGGCGGGGATCGCCACGTCGATGGCGCGCTTGGTGAGCTCCGGCCCCACCAGCGCGAGCGCGGCCTCCACCGCCAGGAGCGAGAGCGCCGCGGCGACCAGCCAGCGGTACGGGGCCAGGTAGCGCACCAGCCGCTTGAAGAGCGCCGAGTCGTACCCGGCCTGGAGTGCGTCCTCCGAAATGCCGCCGCTCACGTGGCGCCCACCGCCGCGGTCCCGTCGGCATCGATGCTGCGGAGGCCCTGCCGGACCCAGTTGGAGAAGACCAGGAACCCGAAGGCCAGCGTGTAGTAGCTGAGTGTCAGGCGCCAGAGCAGCGTGTAGAGCGGGAGCGAGGTGCGCGGCACGTATCCCGCCGCCATCACCGCCGCGGAGAGGAGCTCGGCGATCCCAGACCCGCCGGGCGTCGGCGCGAAGTAGAGCAGAAATGTGATGAGCGTCTGCAGCAGGAGCACGTCGACGAAGTTGGCTTCGACCCCGATGGCCCGGAGCGCCACATACCCGGCCAGGAGCTTGTTGGCGTGGGAGGGCGCCGAGAGGAGCGTGGCCCACAGGAGCGAGACCCACCCACGCGGAGTGTTGAACCGGAGCAGGCTCGTGTGGGCCTCATCGATGCCGGCGCCCAGGCGATCCAGCCGCTCGGCCACCCGCGGGTGCCGGCGTCCGGCCCAGCGGGTGAGCCGATGGATGATGTCCCGGGCGACCCCCGGGAACACCATCACGGCGACCATCACCACTCCGAGCCCCGCGAAGATCCCGAGGCTGCCGAGGAAGAGGTCGTAGAGCGAAAGGCCGAGGACGTCGCCCTGGGTGCCGAGGGCCTTGCCGGCGCCGAGGACGATGGCGAGCGGGCCCGCGATGGCAAAGAACGCGACCGTGGCGACGAAGGTCATCAGCGTCGAGGTCATCGCGACCGGGACCGGGACGCCGCTGCGCTTCATCGTGTAGATCATCATCGGTCCCGCACCCGACTGGACCGGCGTCAGGTACGCGGCCCAGGCGCTCATCCCCCCCGCCAGGATCATTCCGCTGAGCGGCGGCTCCGGATGCACCTGGCGGGTCACCACCCAGAGCCGGAGTCCCCCGCCGATCCAGTCCATCGACGCCAGACAGAGGCCGATGAACACCCACACCCAATGGACCTGCCCCACCGAGGCGAGGAAGGCGGGGAGGTTGTTCCCGTAGAGGAGCACCGCGCCGAATCCCGCGAGGGAGATGACGGCGAAGAGTTCGAACCCGCGGCGGAGGAGGGTGGGTGAAAGGGTTCTGGACATGTCGGGCGAAACGTACCGGGAGGGAGCGGGGCGGGTCAACGAGTGGTGAGTGGTGAGTGGCGAGAGGCGAGTGGCGAGTGGTGAGTGGCGGGTGGCGGGTGGCGGGTGACGAGGGGTAAGGCGTGCGCCAATGAACTGTCATCCCGACCCCGAGCGGCGCGAGGGGGAGGGGCCTTCTCCGCTGGCCCTCGAACTGGACGACAGTGATTAGTGCGAGTGGCGAGTGGCGAGAGGCGAGGGGTAGGGGGTGCACCAATGAACTGTCATCCCGACCCCGAGCAGCGCGAGGGGGAGGGACCTTCTCCACTGGCCCCCGAACTGGGCGACAGTGATTAGTGCGAGTGGCGAGAGGCGAGAGGCGAGTGGCGAGGGGCGAGGGGTAGGGAGTGCGCCAATGAACTGTCATCCCGACCCCGAGTAGCGCGAGGGGGAGGGACCTTCTCCGCTGGCCCCGGATCGGGCGGCACCGGTCCGATGTTGACGGACAAGGTCCCTCGGTCGGCGCTGCCTCCCTCGGGATGACAGCACATTGTAAGCACGGCCCCCGCGACTCACGCCCACGACCCACTCACCACTAACCACTCTCCACTCGCCACTCGCCACCAACCACCCGCCACCCAATTATTCTTCCCCCTGCAATGCACCGCTCTTCCATCCGCATCGTCAACGCCCGCCAGCACAACCTGCGCGGCATCACGGTCGACCTGCCCCACCGCGCGCTCATCGCGATCACGGGTCCATCGGGTTCCGGGAAGAGCTCGCTCGCCTTCGACACCCTCTACGCCGAAGGACAGCGGCGCTACATCGAGTCGCTCTCCACCTACGCCAAGCAGTTCCTCGACCGGATGCCCAAGCCGCTGGTCGACCACATCGAGGGGATCGCCCCCGCGGTCGCCATCGAGCAGCGCAATCCGACCACGTCGAGCCGCTCCACGGTCGGGACGGCGACCGAGATCTACGACCACCTCCGGCTCCTCTGGGCCCGGGTCGGCATCCAGATCTGCCGCAACTGCGGTGGTCGAGTGCGCCGCGACAACCCCGAAGTGGCCACCGATCAACTCCTCGCTCGCGCGTCAGGGCGCCTCCAGGTGGCGTTCCCCCTCCCCGCCTCGACCCGGAGCGATCACCACCTCGTCATCGATAACCTGCGCGCGCTCGGCTTCGTGCGGCTCCTGGTCGATGCCCGGCCGCTCCACCTCGACGAACTCCCCGCCGACACCGACCTGACCAAGGCCGGTGAGGTGCTGGTGATCGTCGACCGACTGACGGCGGAGCCCGCGGCGCGGGGCCGCATCGTCGACGCGATCGCCACTGCATTCTCGGAAGGGGAAGGTGTCGCCCTCGCCCTCTTCGAGGGCCCCGCCGGCACGGAGCGGATGCGCTTTTCCGAATTCCCCTCGTGCAGCGTGTGCGATACCCCCGCCGCCACCCTCACGCCGGCGCTCTTTTCGTTCAACAACCCCCGCGGCGCCTGCGCCGGATGCAAGGGATTCGGCGCGGTGCTCGAGTACGACGAATCGCTCGTCATCCCCGACCCGAAGCGTTCGATCGCCGAAGGCGCCATCGATCCCTGGACCAAGCCGCGCTACGAGACCCGCCGGAAGCTCCTTCACGACGCCGCCCGGAAGCTCGGCGCTTTGACGGACGTGCCGTGGGGCAAGCTCAAGAAGACCGTCCAGCGGGAGCTGCTCTATGGCAAGGTGGGGCGCTTCATCGGGATCTTCCCCTTCCTCAAGGGACTCGAGGAGAAACGCTACAAGCAGTACATCCGTGTCTTCCTGCGGCAGTACCAGCTCGCCAGGACCTGTCCGGTATGCGGCGGCTCCCGCCTCAACGCCGATGCCCTGGCGGTGCAGGTCGCGGGAGAGACCATCGCCGCGGTGGCGGCGTGGCCGGTGGACCAGCTCGCCACCTGGGTCGACGGGCTCGCCCTCGGCGAATTCGAGCAGCAGATCGCGCAGCTGATCGTGGCCCAGCTCCGCTCCCGGGTCTCCTTCCTCCGCGACGTGGGACTCGGCTACCTGACCCTCGACCGCCAGACCCGCACCCTCTCCGGCGGCGAGGCCCAGCGCATCTCCCTGTCCAACGCCCTCGGCTCCGAACTGGTGGACACGTTGTACGTCCTCGACGAACCGTCCATCGGTCTCCACCCCCGCGACATCGACCGCCTCCTCGGTCTCCTCGACCGGTTGCGCGACCTCGGCAACACCGTGGTCGTGGTGGAACACGACATGGCGGCGATCGCCAAGGCCGACTGGATGGTGGAGCTCGGCCCCGGCGCCGGGGAACATGGCGGGCAACTGGTCTACGCAGGTCCCGCCTCCGGCGCCGGGAACTCGCTCACCGGACAGTACCTCTCGGGGCGGAAGCGGATCGCGGTACCGAGCGTGCGGCGGAAGGCCGGCCCGGGATGGCTCCGGATCCGCGGCGCCGCGCTCCACAACCTCCGCGGCGCCGATGCCGACATCCCCCTCGGCACACTCACCGTGGTCACGGGCGTCTCCGGCTCGGGCAAGAGCACCCTCGTGCACGACGTCCTGTATCGGCGGCTCGAGGAAAAGCTGCACGGCGCCCACTCCGCCAAGTCTCACCTCGGCGAGGCGGTGGGTGACGTCTCCGGGCTCACCGGTGCGGAGCTGGTGGAAGACGTGCGGCTCGTCGACCAATCGCCCATCGGTCGGTCACCGCGCTCCAATCCGATCACCTACGTCAAGGGATTCGACGACATCCGGGAGCTCTTCGCCTCGCAGCCGCTCGCGCGGCAGCGGCGCTACACGCCGGGGACCTTTTCCTTCAACACCCCCGGCGGCCGCTGCGAGGCGTGCGAAGGCGCCGGACATGTGCAGGTCGAGATGGTCTTCCTGGCCGACGTCTTCGTGCCGTGCGAAGTGTGTGGCGGGTCGCGCTACAAGCGGGAGGTGCTGGACGTCAAGATCAAGGGCCAGTCGATCGCCGACGTGTTGCAGTGGACCGTGACCGAAGCGGCCCAGCGCTTCCGGCACCAGGCCAAGCTCGGCGCCGCCCTGCAGCAACTGGAGGCCGTGGGGCTTGGCTATCTGCGGCTGGGCCAGCCCGCCACGACCCTCTCGGGGGGCGAGGCGCAGCGACTGAAGATCGCGCGGGAGCTCCTCGCCGCCGGGAAGCGGCGGGGACGGAAGGTGTACATCCTCGACGAACCGACCACCGGACTGCACCTGGATGACGTGCGGGTGCTGATCCAGGTCCTCGACCGGCTGGTCGATGCCGGCAACACCGTCATCCTGATCGAGCACCATCTCGACGTGATCAAGCGCGCCGACTGGGTCATCGACCTCGGCCCCGAAGCCGGTGACGGAGGCGGACGCGTCGTGGCCCAGGGGACGCCGGAGGAGGTGGCGCGGGCCAAGGGCTCCCACACCGGCCGCTACCTGCGGGAGGTCCTCGCCGAGCCGGGGGGTGCGAAGTGAGGAAGGAGTGGGACCACGGAGGGCACGGAGTCACACGGAGAAGCACGGAGAACTGCGCTTGTAGTGGTCTCGCGAACGGGGCACCGCTCGCAAGACCACACTCAATGGCAGTTCTCCGTGTCTCTCCGCGACCCTCCGTGCCAGAGCCGGCCCTGAGCGGATCGAAGGGTGGCCCCACGCATCCCGCTCGCAGTCGAGCTTGGTAAAACAACCGTAGGCCGAGAGCTGCGGTCGTAACAGTCTCGCGAATAGGGCTCCGCCCGCGAGGCCACACTCAATGGCTGTCTCCGTGCTTCTCCGTGTCACTCCGTGCCCGAGCCTGCCCTGAGCGGAGCGAAGGGTGGTCCCAGCTTTTCAAACGCCCGCCGCACACTCCACGATCAACTCCCACGTCTCCCGCAGGTACTCCCGCGTGAGCGCCAATGACCCGACCGAGAGCCGGAGCACGTAGCGACCGTTGAGTGTGGTGTGGGTGAGCAGCGCCCGCCCCGTGGAATTGATGCTTGCCAGGAGTCGACGATTGAGTTCGTCCACCGCAGGATCGTCGGCGCGAAGCTCCGTCGGCCGATGGCGGAAGCAGACCAGACCCAGCGGCGTCGGCGCCATCGGCTCGAAGGCCGGGTCGGCCTCGACCCACCCGCGGAACTCCCGCGCCAGGGCGATGTGCTCGCGGATCTTCGCCTGGAGCCCCTCCACCCCGAAATCGCGGAGCACGAACCAGAGCTTGAGCGCCCGGAACCGCCGTCCCAGCGGGATCCCCCAGTCGCGGTAATTGACGACGGCATCGTCGTGGGCCGACTTGAGGTATTCAGGGTGGATCCCGCAGGTGCGGACCAGCGTGTCGACGTCGCGGACGAAGTAGGCCGAGCAGTCGAAGTTGGTGAAGAGCCACTTGTGCGGATTGAAGACGAAGCTGTCGGCCCGATCGACCCCCTGAAGGAGGTGGTGCTGTTCCGGGAGCACCGCCGCCGATCCTGCGTACGCGGCGTCCACGTGGAGCCAGGCGCCGTACCGCGCCGTCAGCTCCGCGATGGCGGGGACCGGGTCGAGGGCAGTCGATGAGGTCGTCCCGACCGTGGCCACCACGCACGCCGGCTTGAGCCCCGCCGCCACGTCGGCCGCCATCGCGCTGGCCAGCGCGTCGGGACGCATGGCAAAGGTGGCGTCGGTGTCGATGAGCCGGAGCCGCTCCTCACCGATCCCCGCCAATCGCACCCCCTTGGCGATCGAACTGTGCGCTTCGCGCGACGCGTACACCGTAAGCCGCCCTGCATCGGGGGCCGACGCACCCAGGCGGGACCAGCTGAAACCGGTGGCACGCTCCCGGGCGCAGAGGATGGCCACCAGCGTCGCACTCGAGGCGGTGTCCTGGATGACTCCGGTGAATGTCGCCGGCAATCCGATCAGCTGGCGCAGCCATTCCATCATCGCCTGCTCGGTCTCGGTCCCGGCGGGACAGGTCGCCCAGCTCATGCAGTTGGCACCCATCGTCGCGGTCATCATCTCCGCCAGCACCGACGCCGGGCTCGTGTCGGCCGGGAAGTAGCCGAACCACCCCGGGTGCTGCCAATGACTCATCCCCGGCATCACGATCCGCTCGAGATCGGCGAGCACCTGCTCGAACGACTCTCCAGTGGATGGTGGCGCGGCCGGGAACTGGCGTCGAATGGCCCCGGGCGCCAGCGATGGCGACACCGGCCGATCGGGAAGCGACACCAGATAGTCCGCCATCCAGTCGGCGACGCGGTGCGCGTTGATGCGGAATTGCTGGAGGTCCATGCGACGGCTCGATGTGGGAGGTGTTAACTGGTAGGTGCTAGGTACTAGGTGCTAGGTGTGACGGTTGCGGCAAGGAGATCCGGTGTTAGGTACTAGGTACTAGGTACTAGGTGCTAGGTGCTAGGTACTAGGTGCTAGGTGCTAGGTGTGACGGTTATGGCAAGGAGATCCCCAGATGCCCTGTCAACTTCAATCCTCCGTCCCTCCGACCCTCCGTCCCTGCGCCCGTCCGCCTGTCCGCCTGTGCGCCTGTGCGCCTGTCCGCCTGTGCGCCTGTCCACCCAACTATATATTCTAACCCGTGCCTCACCTCTACATCCTCTTCGACACCTCGTTCGGTCGCTCCGGCATCGCGTGGGATGAGCGCGGGATCACCCGCATTCAGCTCGCTGAAGGCTCGGCGGCCGAGACCGCCGCACGGCTCGAGGCCCACGGAGCGCGACGTGCGCGCGGTACGCCACCGGCGCACGTGGCCGATGCCGCCCAGCGGGTCCGCCGGCATCTGGCGGGAAAAGTCCAGGACTTCGGCCCCGTTCCGCTCGCGCTCGAGTCCCTCCCTGCACCCCGACGCCGGATCTACGAGGCCGCCCGCAAGGTCCCTGCCGGTTCGACCATCACCTATGGTGATCTCGCTCGGCAGGTCAGCACACCAGGTGCCGCGCGCGCCGTCGGTGCCGCAATGGCCGACAATCCCTTCATCCTCGCCGTCCCCTGCCACCGCGTGATGGGTGCCAACGGGCAGCTCCACGGATTCTCCGCCTACGGCGGGATCGAAACGAAGCGCCGCATCCTGGCGCTCGAAGGGGTGCGGGTCTCGATCCCGCGCCGGGCGCCGCGTCGCTACCCCGACGGGCTGGAGTACGACCGGGCCGCCGCCGTGGCGCATCTCCGCAAGGCCGACCCGGCCCTTGGAGCGCTGATTCGGAAGGCGGGCCCCTTCGTGATGTCGGTCCG
>DASSGV010000087.1:0-24311 GCA_035693225.1 Gemmatimonadales bacterium
GACCGCCCGCCGGTCGTCATGACCGGCGGGCGGTGGTGGAAGCCTTCGATGGGGCGGCTGGGTCAGTAGCTGGCGGGGCCGCCGCTGCTGCGGGCCGATCCCAGGCTCAGCCGGATCCCGGCCATCACGCTGTACGATGGATCCTGGAACAGCGACCCGGTGTCGTATTCGGTGCTCTTGTCGGTCAAGTTAGTGGTGATCGTGTGGGCCGACGGCGCGGAGGTCACCTGGACCTGTCCGAACGCCGAGAGTCCTGCGACCCTGAACTCGAGGCCACCGATGGCGGTGACAAATCCCTGTGTCCCAAGGGAGGCAGTGATGTGCCCGCCCGGGGTGTTGCCGGTGCTGTGCAGGATGCCGCCTCCGATCCCGATGTACGGCTGGACGATCGAATGGCGGACGGGGAAGAGCAGCACCGCGAAGGTGTAGCGTCGGACCCCGGTATAGGTCACGTTGGTCGTAGTCGCCGTCGCATTGTTGGCCGTGTCGACCACCACTGACCCCACGGTCCCGGCCTTGTTGGTCCCGAAGCTCTGGTCCACCGAGATCAGGAATCCGCTGCGGGCGCCGGTCACGAGGAAGTGCGCACCGGCCACCGCCATCAGGTCACGCTTGCCGGCGGCGGTACCGTCCTTGACGCTGATCAGGCCGCCCTGCGCGCCAAAATACAGGGAGTACTGTTGAGACCCTTGGGCCCACGCCGGTGTCCCCACCACGGCGGCGGCCAGAACCCCAAGCACGATCGAACGGCTCAGCATCCTCATCGGTCTTCCTCCGTGATGGTCCGGTCTCGGCGCCACCTGACGGTGCGTAAGTAGTTGTGGGAGTGGCACTTCCGTGGCCGAATCCCCTTCGGCGACCCCGGGGGGATACCCCATACAATAGGAAGACACGGGGAAAAAAGCTAGCCCCAAACCGCCAGGGGTGAGGTACCCTAGGCCGTTCGGGGATAAGCAGTTATCGGGCTGAACTACGAAACTACTTGAGGTGGCTCAGATCAGTCCCAGCTTACCGCCCGCCTTCCGGAAGGCCTCCAGGGCGCGGTCAAGGTGCTCTCGCGTGTGCGCTGCCGAGACCTGACAACGGACCCGGGCCTGTCCTTGCGGCACCACCGGGAAGCCGAACCCGGTGACGAACACGCCGGCGTCGAGGAGGGCCTCGCTCATCTGGATGGCCTTGGCCGTTTCGCCGAGGATGACGGGGATGATCGGCGTTTCGCCGGGGAGCGGCTTGAATCCGAGCGCCAGGAGCTGGGTGCGGAAGTAGGTGGCGTTCGCGCGGAGGGCCTCGACCCGTGCCGGTTCGCGCTCCAGCACTTCGATGCTCCGCAGCGCGCTTGCCGCGACCGTCGGCGGCAGGGCATTGGAGAAGAGTTGGGGTCGGGCGCGCTGGGTGAGGTAGTCGCACGCCGCCTCGCTCGCGGCGACGAACCCACCGGCCGCTCCGCCGAGTGCCTTGCCGAGCGTCGACGTGATGATCGGCACCTCGCCCACCATCCCGAAATGCTCCGCGGTCCCGCGGCCGGTCCGGCCGAGGACACCGGTCGCGTGCGAGTCATCGAGCATCAGGACGGCGCCCCGCTTGCGGCACACCTCCAGGAGGTCGGGGAGCTTGCAGATGGCCCCTTCCATCGAGAAGACGCCGTCGCTGATGACGAGCTTGACGCGCCGGTCCGTGGCGGCCGCGAGCTTCTGGTCGAGGTCGGAGAGGTCGCCGTGGGCGTAGACCCCGGTCTGGCACCTGGTGATGGCCTTGGCCAGCCGGATGCCGTCGATGATCGACGCGTGGTTGAGCTGGTCGGAGAGCACCAGGTCCTGGTCGGTCAGGAGCGTGCCGGGGACGGCTTCGTTGGCGTTCCAGCAACTGACGAAGCTGAGCGATGCCGCCGTGCCGACCAAACGGGCGCAGGCGCGTTCGAGGTCGCGGTGGACCGTGAAGGTCCCGCAGATGAATCGCACCGATGCCGTACCGGCCCCGAATCGGTCCAGGGCCTCGTGGCCGGCCCGGATCACGTCGGGATGATCGGAGAGCCCGAGATAGTTGTTGGATGAGAGCACCACCACCTCACCGCGTCCTTCCATCCGCACCACCGGTCCCTGCGGGCTGTCGAGGTAGTTGAGCCGCTTGTACACCCCGTCCCGCTTGAACCCCTCGAGCTCGGAGTCGATGCGGCCGTCGAGCGTGTCACTCATCGCGCGATCTCCAGGATGACCTTGCCCGCCTGTCCGTTCTTGATGAGACCGATGGCCTCGGCGATCCCCTCCATCGGGAACCGATGGGTCACGACGGGGCGTGGGTCGAACTTGCCGCTGCGGAGCAGCGTGCCCATCTGCTGCCACGTCTGGTACATCCGCCGGCCGGTGACGCCATAGAGCGTCAGTCCCTTGAAGATGATGTCGCGCGCGAAATCGACCTCGGTGGTCTTCGACGGCGTGCCGAGGAAGTTGATCCGGCCTCCCGGGCGGATCGACGCGAACGCCTGCTGGTGGCCCGCCGGGTGCCCGCTCATCTCGCAGATGAGGTCGGCGCCGCCGGTGCCAGAGAGTTCACGCACCCGGGCCGGCACGTCGTCGGTGGCGGGGTCGAGGGTCACGTCCGCTCCCATCGTCCGGGCCAGTGCCCGCCGCACCGGATTGAAGTCGCTCGCGATGACGACCGACGCGCCGGCGGCCTTCAGGATCCCGACCGCGAAGCAGCCGATCGGTCCGCAGCCGAGCACGAAGACCGAGTTCCCCGCGACCATCCCCTCGAGTGCGGTGTGGACGGCGTTGCCGATGGGGTCCATGATGGCGCCGATCTCGGTGGGGATCCCGTCGAGCTTCATCACGTTCGATGCCGGCATCGCGATGTATTCGGCGAATGCGCCGTCACGGTCCACGCCGATGATCTGGGTGCGCTCGCAGACGTGGTACTGGTTGAAGCGGCAAGGCCGGCAATGACCGCAGACGACGTGACCTTCGGCGGTGACCTGGTCGCCGACCACCAGGAGGCCTGCCGCGCGGGCCTCGCTGCCCAGCTCCACCACCGTGCCGGCAAACTCGTGGCCAATCACCACCGGCGGCCTGAGACGTCCCGCCGCCCACGCATCCCATTCCCAGATATGCAGGTCGGTGCCGCAGACGCCGGCATGCGCGACCTTGATCAGGACCTCCGTGGTGCCGATCCGGGGCACGGGCACGTCCTTCACGACCATTCCGGGTCCGGCGGATTCCTTGACGAGCGCTCGCATTGCGATCCCAGTGAGATGAACCGGCGGGAATATAAACCAAAGACCCCCGAGCGAACTGCTCGGGGGTCGTGGAATTTCGCTTCGTGAGGTCAGGCGGCGTGATCGACCGGCATATGCTCGTGCCAGTGCTCGGTGGTCTCGTCTTCATCGGCAGCCCACATATAGGCCCAGATCGCGGCCGGCTTGCGGCGCTCTCCACCGTCGTGGATGATGATCCCGATCGGCTCCTGCTCGGTGGCCATGGCGGCTGCGTTCACGGTGTTACCCTCGATGGATGATGGACCTCGCCCTCCATAGAGCAGGCCTCATGCCATCATAGGAACTCCTATAACATGATGTCACTACATCACTTAGTCTCGTGCATCGAGCAAGGTGTGTTGAAATGACCCCGCCGTTTCTGGGTCGTTTTGACACGGTGGTGGGATAAGGATGGCGCTTCCTTCCACGCTTGGAGAAAGTCGCCATTCCGGATACCAGGACCGGAATTGGGAGATCCGTCCGGTGGGGCCGAGCAGGACGTGCACGCCGACCTCGGCCACGCGGTCCTGCAATGCTGCGACGAATGCCCGCAGGTCCGATTCGGCCAGCGCACCCATTTCGCCGGCATCGAGCACCACGATCTGGGTGGGCCGTTCCACCGGCGGCAGCCACGGCCGTCCCACCTGGACCACGAACGCCTCGAGTGCTCCCGCGAGCGATTCGTCGACGGCCAGGCGCTCCACCCGCTCCACCACCGGCAACGAGCCGGCGAGGAAGGTCACCTCGACATCGTGGGCCGCGAGGAGGGGGGCCAGCGCCTCGGTCGCGGCCCCGATCAGGAGCGCGTGGTCGGCGGGCTCGCAGCGGGGCAGCAGCGTTGCCACCGGGTGGGCCTCCGCGACGCCCCAATAGGCCGGCTCACGCTGCGCGGCCGCGCGCTTCCCGTAGCGTTGCTTCCACGTCTTGAAGGTCGGCAGCTTGAGCCGCTTGCTGATGAGCCGGTCGACACAGTCGAGCATCATCACTTCGGTGAGGAAGAGCTGTCCCTCAGTGCTGGCGCCCTGGATCGCGAGGGCCTCCTCCGCGAGCCGCATCAGGTCCTGGCGGGAGCGGGAATTCTTGTACGCCTCGATCCGATGCACCAGGAACTCCTGGTATCGCTGCTGCGGGGACGCCGTGGCCCGGCGTCGTCCTCGCCTGCGCACCAACTGCGCCTCGGTCAGCATGGCTCGACGTGCACCAGGACGTGCTGCAGGGAGAACTCCGCGCCGAGCGCGGCCTCGACCGCATCGGCGATGCGGTGGCCGGCGTCGACCGAGGCCGCGCCCTCGACGGCAATGGTCACCTCGGCAAATCGAAGATCGGACGCCGTACGCGAGCGGATCCCGTACGCGCGTGCGACGCCGGGCACGGCCTCCGCCGCCCGGCGCAGGTCGCCTTCGGGGAACGCGGCCTGATCGAGGAGGGTGGGCATCGAACGCCGCACGATCTCGTAGCCCACATGGGCGACCAGTCCTGCCACCACGACGGCCAGCAGCGGGTCGGCCCACGTGTATCCGGTGCGCGCGAGCAGCAGCCCGCCGATGACGGCGAGGGTAATCCAGACGTCGGAGCGTGTGTGCGCGGCATCCGCCAGGAGGATCTCGCTGCCGAGGCGCACGGCCGCGCGGCGCTCGTACCACGCGACCCAGATGTTCACCCCCAGCGTCACGACGAGCAGTCCGCCCTCCAGGGGGCCGAACGCGATCGGGCGGCCGCCTTCCATCAGGTGGGCGACGGCCCCGCGGAGCAGCTCGAAGATGGTCACGGAGAGGAACACCACGATGCTCAAGGCCCCGAGGGTCTCGAACTTGGCGTGGCCGTAGGGATGGTCGGCATCGGGCCCGCGGGAGGCAAAGTGGGTGATGGCGAGCCCGAAGATGTTGTTCAGCACGTCCACCGAGGAGTGGAGCACGTCACCGAAGACGGCGAGCGATCCGGTGGTGACCCCGACCCCGACCTTGATGGCGACGACGAGAAGGTTGGCCCAGAGCAGGGCGCCGAGGACCTGGCGCACCTGCCGGTCGCGGTCCACGGCCGGGTGGTTCGGGGGCATCCTGTAAGCTCGTTACGGATGGTGGGCACGGTCAATAGAGGCGGGTCAATCGGCGCGCAGGGCTACCCCCTTGAGGTACCCGGTCTCCGGGATGGTCACCACCTCGGGATGGTCGATGTCCTGGCCCAGATGCCGCAGCAGCGTGAGTCGGCGCCCGCTGTCGGCCGCCGCGGCACCGATCATCTCGACGAAGTCGGTCCGGCGGAGGTGGAACGAGCACGATGCCGTCACCAGCACTCCACCAGGGCCCAGGATCCGCATCGCCCGGAGGTTGATCTCGTGGTAGCCGCGGAGGGCGCCGGGCAGCGCGGCCTTCGACTTGGCAAAGGCGGGGGGATCGACCACCACCAGGTCGAACCGGCGCCGGGCCCGCTCGTACCCGCGCAGGAGCTCGAAGGCGTCCCCTTCGGTCCACTCGATGGTCCGGAATCCGTTGAGCGCCGCGTTCTCCGCCCCCCGCGCCAGCGCTTCGGCGCTTGCGTCGATGGCCGTGACCCGTGCGGCCCGGCGTGCCAGGTGCAGGGCGAACGAGCCGTGGTAGCTGAAGCAATCCAGCGCCTCGCCGCCGGCCCGGATGAGCTCACCCGCGATGACCCGATTGGCGCGTTGGTCGAGGAAGGCGCCGGTCTTCTGTCCGGTCCACGGCGCCGCCAGGAAGCGGACCCCCGCCTCCACCACCTCGATGGAATCCGGCACGGTGCCGTATACCAACTCAACCTGCTCCTTGAGACCCTCGTGCCGACGGACACCGGCGTCGTTGCGGAGGAGGACACCTTCCGTGCCGGTCACCTCCACGATCGCGGCGATCACGTCGTCGCGCATGGTCTCCAGGCCGGCCGAGAGGAGCTGAGCCACCACCCAGCGATCGTAGCGGTCGACGATCAGGCTCGGCAGCCCGTCGCCTTCACCGTGGACCACCCGGTAGGCGGTGGCATCGATGCCGCGGCGCCGGGCGAGCGCGCCCCCGATCCGGCCGACCCACCACGCACGGTCGAGCGCCCGCTCGGTGGTCTCGAGCAGCCGGAGCCGGATCTCGGACCGCGGCGAATACAGCGCCTGTCCCAGGAACTTGCCGCGCCGGTCGCGCACCGAGACGACCCCCGCTCCCGCCCCCGGCTCGGCAAGCACGTCGCTGCGATAGATCCAGGGATGGCCGGCGGCCCAGCGGGCCGCGCCCTTGGCGCTCACCACGGCAGCCGGCTGATCACTCCGCCGGGCGGTCACCGCATACCTTTCAGCATGGACCCCAATCTAGCCCGGCAGCTCCGGCTCCTCCTCATCGCCGATCACGGGTTGTTCCGGGGGCGCGATCCGTTGCCGCTCTGCCGCGCGGCGGTCGAGGGCGGGGTCACTGCAGTGCAACTCCGCTGGAAGGGCGCCACGCCGCGGGAACTGGTGGAGCTGGCGCGGCGGCTGGTGGCGGGGCTGGCGGTGCCGGTCTTCATGAACGACCGGCCCGACGTGGCGCTCGCCGCCGGGTGCGCCGGCGTCCACTTGGGCGCCGACGACCTGCCGATCAGGCTCGCGCGACGGATCGCGCCGACGGGGTTCGCGATCGGCGTGAGCGTCGGGAACGACACCGAGGCCGGGCAGGCCGCCGGAGCGTCATATGCCGGCGTCGGTCCCTGGCGAGCGACCCGCACCAAGGTCGATGCCGGTACGGCGCTCGATGCCGATGCGGCAGCGCGGTTGATCGCGCGGATCGCACCGGTGCCTGCGGTCGTGATCGGCGGGGTCCTTCCCGAGGACATCCCCGGCATCGTAGCGGCGGGCGCCGTCGGTGCGGCGGTCGGTGCGGGGATCCTGGCTCAGCAGGACATCCGTCGCGCAGCGGCGGCGTATCGCGAAGCGGAGCGCGGTATCGTCTAGCGGCGGCGGCTGCTGCGGATGCGGTGGATGGTGCGGATGTGTTCCGCGTACGTCGTGCTGAACTGATGCCCGCCGGTCGAGTCGGCCACGAAGTAGAGATAGGGCACCGTGGCGGGATGCACCGCGGCCCAGAGGCTCTGGATGCCCGGCGAGGAGATCGGTCCCGGCGGCAGGCCCGGGTGGAGGTAGGTGTTGTAGGGGGAGGGGAAGCCGTAGTCCTTGTTGAAGAGCCGTTTCTTCCGGGTACCGCGCTTGAGTTCGATCGCATACTGCACCGTCGGGTCGGCCTGCAGATCCATCCCCTGTAACAGGCGGTTGGTGTAGACCCCCGCGATGATGGCGCGTTCCTCGGGCTTGCGCGCCTCCCCTTCCACGATGCTGGCGAGCGTCACCGCCTGTCGCCGGGTCATCCCGCGGCGGGCCAGGACCTGGTCCCACCCGGGCTGCCACTCCGCGAGGAACTGTCGGCCCATCATCCGCACCAGCTCCCGGGCGCTGGTGCCCACGGGGACGGAGTAGGTCTCGGGGAGGAGATACCCCTCGAAGGTCGGCCCATCGAGGCCGAGGGCGCGGAGTTCGGTGGTGTCCCGCGCGGCGACGAGGAACGAGTCGGCGGAGAGGTGGAGCCCGGTGGCGGCGAGGGCGGCCACTTCCCGCAGGGTGAGTCCCTCGGGCACCGTGAGGCGATCGGTGGCGATGCGGCCCTGGCTCAGGAGGTCGAGCACCGCCCACGCCGAGCGTCCGCGGGGGAGGTCGTACGTCCCCGCCTGGACGTGGTGGTCGACGCCGCGCAGGCGGCCGAGGATGCGGAACCACTTCGGGTGGGTGACGACGCCGTGGGCGGCGAGCGAGTCCGTGACGCGGGCGAAGGCGACGCCGGCGGGGATCGTCACCCGTTCGCGCGGGGGCTGGCCGCGCCCGCCGCCACAGGCGGTCGCCAGCAGCGCGATCGCGATCCAACGCCGGGTCGTCACGGTGCGCTCCGGCGGCTTTCAAGGAAGTGCTGAAGGAGGATCGCAGCGGCGAGGGCGTCGACATCTTCCTTGCGCCCGCGGGTCGACCCCCCCTGTTCCCGGATGGCGCCGAGGGCGCGCGCCGTGCTCATCCGTTCATCCCACCACGCCACCGGGAGGCCCGTGCGTCGGGCCACGGTGTCACCGACGTCGCGGGTGGCCACGGCGCTCGGCCCTTCCTCGCCATCGGGGGTGAGGGGGAGGCCGACCACGATGCCGACCGGTGCGTGCAGGGCAACGAGTTCGAGGAAGCGGGGCATCGGGAAGCGTTTGCCGGCCCGACGCACCAGGGTCTCGAGGGGGGAAGCGAGGATCTGGGTCTCGTCGGAGAGGGCGAGCCCCAGGCGCACTTCACCCCAGTCGATGGCGATGAGGCGGCCGGCGCGGGGGAGATCGGGATTCATGGCAGGGATGATGGTGAACGGTCAACCGTGAACGGTGAAAGGGAGCGCGGTCCCGTGCCTCGCGGAATCCCCGTTCACCGTTCGCCGTTCACCGTGCACACCTCATTGCGCCATCGTGGAGAAGAACTCCTTGTTGTTCTTCGTCCGCTTCATCCGCTCGAGGAGGAACTCCAGGGCCTCGACCGGCGGCATGTCGGCCAGGAAGTTCCGGAGCAGGTACACCCGGTTGAGCTCGTCCTTGTCCATCAGGAGCTCTTCCTTGCGGGTGCTGGTGCGCTGGATGTCGATGGCGGGGTAGATGCGGCGGTCGGCCAGGCGCCGGTCGAGGACCAGTTCCATGTTGCCGGTGCCCTTGAACTCCTCGAAGATCACCTCGTCCATCCGGCTGCCGGTGTCGATGAGCGCGGTGGCGATGATCGTGAGCGAGCCGCCCTTGTCGATGTTGCGCGCGGCCCCGAAGAACCGCTTGGGTTTCTGCAGCGCGTTGGCGTCGACGCCGCCGGACAGGATCTTGCCCGAGTGCGGCACCACCACGTTGTGCGCCCGCGCGAGCCGGGTGATCGAATCGAGGAGGATGACGACGTCCCGGCCGTGCTCGACCAGCCGCTTCGACTTCTCGATGACCATGTCGGCCACCTGCACGTGCCGGTCGGCGGGCTCGTCGAAGGTCGAGGAGATGACCTCGGCCTTCACGTTCTCCTGCATGTCGGTCACTTCCTCGGGCCGCTCGTCGATGAGCAGGACGATGAGCGTGATCTCGGGATGGTTCTCGCTGATGGCGTTGGCGAGCTTCTGCATCAGGATGGTCTTGCCGGCCTTCGGCGGCGCCACGATCAGGCCGCGCTGGCCCTTGCCGATGGGCGAGAGCAGGTCCACCACCCGCATCGACAGGTCCTGGGTCTTCCGCTCCAGCCCGATCCGCTCGTCGGGGTAGCGGGGCTTCAGGTTGTCGAACGCGATCCGGTGCTTGGTCTTCTCGGGCTCCTCATAGTTGACGCTCTCGACCTTGAGGAGCGCCAGGTACCGCTCGCCTTCCTTCGGCGGTCGGACCTGTCCCATCACGGTGTCGCCGGTGCGGAGGTCGAAGCGCTTGATCTGGCTCGGGCTGACGTAGATATCGTCGGGCCCGTAGAGGTAATTCCAGTCCTGGCTGCGGAGGAAACCGTATCCCTCGGGGAGGATCTCGAGCACACCCTCGCCGCGGATGACGGTGTCGGAGTCGAGCAGGGTCTGCTCGATCCGGAAGATCAGGTCCTGCTTCCTGAGCCCCGAGTAATTGAGGATGTTGAGCTGCTCGGCCAATGCGTGCAGCTCGGCGACGGATTTTTGCTTGAGTTCTGCGATGTCCACTGGACGGACACTCCGCGGGAGGGGGCCGGCGCGGGGGCACCGGTGCCACTGGCTTCAGCTGTGGGGGAACGGCAGGTCGGAAACGGTGTCGGTCCGCAACGGGCGCGGCGTCGGGATCATGCTCTAGTGGGATTGGGAGCGATGGTGAGTCACAGGATGCGACACCTAAGGTAGGATGCCTCCCCACCCCCGTCAAGCGAGCAGCGCCAGGTCCGGGGGTCGGTCCTATTGCCTAAGTCCAAGGGTCTCCCTAAGTTAGGACTGTATTCCATGCCCGGCCGGTGTCCGGTCCCGCCCCAGGTCAAGGACGGTCGATGCCAGCGCAGCCAGCCCGACAACCCCTCCGCGAACCCCGCGCCCCCTCGGTCCACGAACTCCCGCCATTCCGTTTTGACGGCCTGACCATCGATGTCCGCGCCACCGTCCTCAGGGGCGATGATGGCGTGTGGCGCGGTCGGCTCCACTTCCTGGGCGGCGGGGACGGACCCGATGTCGAACGGGAGACCGCCGAGATATTCTGCGCCGCGACGGAGACCGAGTTCTGGGATTCGGTCCGCGGGCTCGGCCCCCACCACGTGCGCGACCTGTACCGCTCCCTCCTCTAGATGGAAGGGCCGGAATGACCGACGCCGAACGACTCCTCAAGCTGCGCCACGACATCGCCAATCCCCTGTCCGCGCTCCTCGCCGAAGCGCAACTGCTCCTTCTCAACGACAGCAAGCTCGATCCCGAAGTGGCAGGGAGCATTCGGGAGATCGAGAATCTCGCCATCCGGATGCGCGCGCTGCTGCGGGACTTCTGAGCGTTGAGCCGCCCGAGTCCCGCGCGGAGGAGTCCCGTGCGCTGGCCCGCCCCCGGTGCGCGAGGTCGGCCCCGCACTCCCGGATGGATCTGGCCCGGCCGGCGGAACCTCAGGCGTCTGGGGCGTCCCGGCGGTGGCGCCAGCCGTTCGTGAGGTAGAGCAGCAGGAAAACGGCGCTCAGCGCGCTGATCACCAGTCGCTCGGTCATCCCCGCATCACTCGCCGACGCCAGACCCTCGATCATCCCCGCCACCACCAACAGGACCACGGTCGCGCCGACCATCGGGATCGCGGCCCGCCCGGCCAGCATCAACGCCTCGCCGCGGGTATGGTCGCCGGGCACCACGAGCGCATAGCCGAGCCGGAAGCCCGCCGCCCCCGCGACCGCGATGGCAAAGAGCTCCAGCACGCCGTGGCCGACGATGAACGCCATCAGGTAGCCCAGCACGCCCAGATTGGCGAAGTGGGCGGCCGAGATCCCCAGGGTGGCGCCGTTGGTGGCGAGCAGGAACAGCGAACCCACCCCCAGGAAGATGCCGCCGGCAAAGCAGGCAAAGGCGACCCGGACGTTGTTGCCGATGATGGCGGCGGCGGTCGCCGGGCGATCCTCCGGGGCGGCCTCGTAGTACGTCAACCCGCGGTCAATCCGCGCCTTGGCGCTCGCCGCGCGTTCGAGCATCAGGTCCGGGAGCAGTTCGTACGCCAGTTCCGGACGCGCCCGGACGATGGTCCATCCCACGGCCGCCGGCACGAACAGCAACACCAGCGCCAGCAGCACCGTCCGCCAGGCGGTCACCACGGCGGCAGGACAGCGGCGCCACGCGAGTTCCACCAGTCGGGTGAGCGACCGGGGTGGCTCGCGGTAGAGCGCGTTGTGGCCGGCCGTGACCAACCGTTCCAGGCGGTCGAGGCTCAGCTCGGGCGCGCTGTAAGTCCGTGCGCGGGCCAGGTCGGAGGAGACCTCCCGGTAGCGGGCGGCAAAGTCGATGAGATCCGGCGCGCTGAAGGTGTCGAGCCCACGGGTATTCGCAGCCCGCGCCATGGCGTCGAAGGCTTCCCAGCGGGGCCCCTGCCGCTCCGCGAGCTGGAACGCCGTCCGTTCCTCGGCATCGCCGCCCCCGCTCGCGCGGGCGGCCCGCTCGGCATCGTACAGGCCGCGCAGGAACGTGGCGTCATCGGCGGGTCGGTCGGGCCAGCGTGCCGTGAACCGGGCGGCCAGTGCCGTGCGTATCCGCGCGCCTGCCGCCGGATCAAGATCGTCGGCACGCTCCAGGTATGACTCGAGCCACGCATACTCCGCCGGCTCAAGGCCGGTCGGGGCGGTCGCCGTGCCGACGGGAATGTGGGGCCGATGTGGTACGTCGATCGGCCGGTCACGGACCACCAGCGTGCCGGCGGCCAGGTCGCCGAGGCGCCGGGCGCGCGGATGGAAGAAGAGGAAGAGGAACCCGGTCACATACGGTGGCGGGAAGAAGTCCGCCATTCGCACGATGTTGCGGATCACCACGGGGCCGAACCCGGCGGGATGCCCGGTGATCCGCACCACCCGGATCCCCACCAGTCGCTTCCCGGGTGTCTGCCCCTGCCACCACGATTCGAATCCGATGAAATAGCCAAGGGCCACGGCGGTCGACAGTGCGATCAGCCCCGCGGTGGCCAGGGATCCAAGCGGGATCACCCGCAGCGCCGAGAGACCGATCAGTCCGGCGATCAGAATCGCGTGATCGACGGCGGCGGCCAGGCTGCGGGAGCCGATCCTGGCCGCCTCGTACCCGAGGGTCACCGATTCCGGCGTTTCGACCAGGTGCCGGGGGCCTAAGTCCACGCGGGAGATGGGAGCGCGCGCCATCCGGGAATGATAGCGCGCGTGGGCCTTGCGGGTGGGCGCCGGCGGCAGCAACGTCCCCCGGTGGCGTACCAGCCCCCGGATCGTGCCCCCACCCCGCAACGGAGATCATGATGGCCGAACTCATAATGCGTCCGTTGTCGGTAGGTGAGATCCTGGATCGGTCATTCGCGCTGCTCCGCGCCAGGTTCGGCGCGCTCTTCCTGGTGGGGCTCGCCTGCTTCGTGATCCCGATCGTCCTCGCGGTCGGGGGCCTGACGGACTTCGCGCAGCTGGCACAGATGGGGCCCGTTACGAAAACCGGAGCGCAGATGGACCTGGCGCTCCGGATGATCGGGCGATTCTTCTGGATCGGGCTGGTGGCGTTCTGTGGATTCGTGGTGGCCCGGGGGGCCTGGGTCCACCTGGTGTCCGAGGCGATCCTGGGACGGAGCCCCGGCGCCGGGACCGCGCTTCGGCGCGGGATCTCGACCGCCCTGCCGATGGCCGGCTTGAGCGTCGTCGAAGGTGCCATCTTTTTTGGCATCTATCTCGGGCTGGCGGTGCCCACGCTGTTGATCCTAGGCACGGTGTTCCGCGGTGTGTCGGCGGGCGCCTTCGTGCTTGTGTTCATCGTCGTGCTGGGAGGGATCGCCCTGGTCGCGTGGGTCTACGCCGGGCTCTATGTCGCGGCGTCTGCGCTGGTCCTGGACTCGCCCACCGGGGTGTTGCACGCCCTCTCGCACGCGTGGGCGCTCAGCCTCGGTCGCCGAGGTGCCATCCTGGCGATCATTGCGCTCCTGGCGGTGCTGGGACTGATCGTTCAGCTCGCGGTGACGCTCGGGCTGGGCACCTTCGGGAGCACCGTCGGGATGGGCCCGCAGGCGATGGGCCCGATGACCGTGCTGACGTTCGGACTCACCGCACTCTTCCAGATCGTCCTGGGCATCCTTGGCTACGTCATCCAGACGGTGATGTACTACGACCTGCGCGTCCGGAAGGAGGGCCTGGACCTGGAACTGATGGCCGGCGCACCGGGGCACGACTGATTGGGACCGCACGCCGTCACCGTGGATTCGCTCCGCACGGTCCTCGATTCGGTCTTTGCCAACGCGGCCTACGCGTGGCATGCAGTGCCGACCGTGGCGGAGCCGCGCTGGGTACGATGGCTGCGCGATGCCATCGCCTGGGTGGCCGGGCTTTGGCACCGCCTCATCGGGCACGGGAACGTCGGGTCTTCGGCGCTCCCGTGGGTGCTGATGGGCATCGGGATCCTGTTGCTGGTGCACGGACTGGTGCGGGTCGCGTCGTCGGCGCGGGTGGCGCACGACGCGGCGCTCGGGCTCGGCACCACGCCTGGCCGCCGTGAGGACGACGCGTGGTTCCGCCAGCGTGCCGACACGCTCGCGGCGGAGGGCCGCTTTGCCGAGGCGATGGTGGCGGCCTTTCACGGCGTGATGTGGCGGCTGGACCAGCGCGGAATGGTCACCCACCATCCGAGCCGCACGCCGCGCGAACTCGCCCGCGACGCCAAGGTCGGCGCAACGGAAGGCCGCACGCTGTCGCTCCTGGTGGGCCAGCTGTACGCGGCGGCCTTCGGGCGTCTGCCGATCGGTCCGGCCCAGTACGCCGACTGGCTGACGGCGCTTGACCACCTGCGTGATGCGCCCGCGCGCTGAGCTGGGCCTGGCCCTGGCCCTCGGGGCGATCGCTGCGGCGGGTCTTGCCGTCCACGCGTTCACCACGCCGGGCGCCCGTGCACTCGATCGCCGTCGCAGCACCTACCTCACCGGACCCACCGGCGCCCGGGCGTGGGTCGATGCCCTCGACCGCCTCGGTGTGGCCACGGAGCGCTGGCGCCGCCCGGTGGAAGCGCTGCCGGTCCGTTACCCGCCACACCAGATCCCGCTCTTCGCCGCGCTGGAGCCGGCGGTACCGCTCACCTTCCTCGAAGCGCTGCAACTGGAACGCTGGAGCCGGCAGACCGGCGACCTGCTGCTGGCCGGCCCGGGAACCGATGCGGCGATGCGCTGCTTCGGCTGGAAGGTGACACCGGTCGAGGTTCGGGGGGCGGCCGCGGATCTCAAGGCCGCGGGTCGGGTGGGCGGGGTGACGGTGTCCCTGACGCAGGTGCACGCGGTGCTCACTCCCACCCATCCGGACACCACGGATGGGCCGTCCAGCTCGGCCGATCTCGGCGTGCTCCGCTGCCGCTCGCCGAAGCCGTTGGGAGTTGATACGTTGTTGCGGACGCCGAGCGGCCAGCCGGTGGCCCTTCAGGTGCGGGTCGATTCCGCGACGCGGATCACGCTGGTGGCCGATGGGCTGCTCTTCGCGAATGAGGCGTTGCGACGTTCCGACGCCGGAGAGTTCTCGCTGGCGCTGGTGGTGCCGAGGTATCGCACGGTACTGGTGGATGAGTACCATCAGGGATACGGTAGCGATGGCGGGCTCACCGGGGCGGTGTTGGCCTGGAGCGTGGGTTCGCCGTGGGGATGGGGTGCCTGGCAATTGGTGGCCGTCGGGTTGCTGGCGCTCCTGGCGGCGGCGGTGCGCTTCGGTCCGGTGCTCCCGAGCAAGGAGCCGGAACGCCGCTCTCCGATGGAGCATGTGCACGCCCTCGCCACGTCACTCGGCGCGGCGCGCGGGCACGATGTCGCCGCGAGACTGATGGTGCAGGGCCTGCGGCGGCGGCTCGCGGGAGAACACCGGCCCCAGCGCCGGTCGGTCGAGGGGTGGCTGGCGCAGTTGGCGGACCGGGTGCGCTCGCCGCGGGCCCGCGCCGCCGTCAAGGAGTTGCAGTCGCTCATCGATCCGCCCCAGCCGGCCGATGCCGTGCTGCGTGCGGCCTACGCCGTGGAGGATGTGTGGCAGGAATTGAAGCCCTGACGCCGGACGCCGCACGCCGCCTGTCTGAGGTGGCGCGCCGGATCGAGCGGGAGGTGGCGACCGTCGTCCTCGGGCAGGCCGAGGCCGGGCGTGACATCGTGGTGACGCTGATGGCCCGCGGGCACGTGCTGCTCGAAGGGGTGCCCGGCACCGCCAAGACCCTCCTGGTCCGGGCATTGGCCCGGGCGGTCGGGGTCGGGTTCCGCCGGATCCAGTTCACCCCGGACCTGATGCCGTCGGACATCACCGGCATCAACCTCCTCACCGGACAGGGGCAGTTCACCTTCCGGGCCGGGCCCATCTTTTCCGACTTCCTCCTCGCCGACGAGATCAACCGGGCGCCCGCCAAGACCCAGGCGGCGCTGCTGGAGGCGATGCAGGAGCGCAGTGTCACGATTGACGGTGAGTCCCATCCGCTGCCGGCCTCGTTCACGGTGTTCGCCACCCAGAACCCGGTCGAGTTCGAGGGCACCTATCCGCTGCCGGAGGCGGAGCTCGACCGGTTCCTGGTCAAGGTGCTGGTGGGCTATCCCGATGCCGCGGCCGAACAGGGGATCCTGGCCCGCGTGCTCGGCGGGTTCGAGTCCGATGATCCGTCGAGCTTCGGCACCAGGGCGGTGCTGGATGCAGCGGGGCTGGCCGAACTGCGGGACGCCACGCGCGGGGTGCGGGCCGAGCCGGCGGTGACGCAGTATGTGACCGCGCTGGTGCGGGCCACCCGGGGAGCGCCTTCGCTCACGATGGGGGCCTCGCCGCGGGCGACGGTGTCGCTCCTCAAGGCCAGCCAAGCCGCGGCACTCCTCGAAGGGCGCGAGTACGTAACGCCGGACGACGTGAAGGCGATGGCCCCCGCCGTGCTCCGTCACCGGGTGGTGGTGGCGCCGGAGCTCGACCTCGAGGGGCTCTCGCCCGATCGCGCGCTGGAGGGGATCCTGCGATCCGTCGACGTGCCACGCTGAGGTGTGACGGATCGGGATCATTCACCATTACCATTGCCTGGAGTTCGTATGCGCATTCGTTCATTCGTCCTCTGCATTCTTGCGGGCCTCCTGCCGGTGCCGATCGCGGCACAGCAACCACCTCGTGCGGTCCGGCGGACCATCCCGATCACCCGTGCCGTTGAGGCGGGGCTTGCCTCCGGCGCCCGGGATTCTCTCGGCACACCGGGGCCCAGGTACTGGCAGCTTCGCACCGATTACGTGATCGACGCGAAGCTCGATGTCATCACCGGGCTCCTCACCGGCCACGAGACCGTGCACATCGCCAACCCGAGTGATTCGACCCTCGGCGTGGTGTACATCCGACTGCTGCAGAACCTCTTTGCGCCGGATGTCGAGCGCGCCGAGACCGTTCCCGAACTGACCGATGGGATCAAGGTCACGCGGCTCGTCGCCAACGGCACCGCCGTGAACATCGACAGCGTGGCGGAGCGATGGAGTCACACCACCATCGTCCGGGTGCGATTGGCGCGGCCGATCCCCGCGCACGGGACCGGCACCCTTGAGGCCGACTGGTCGTTCACCGTCCCCGGTGTGCCGCTCGACGAGCGGGGGGAGCGGATGGGGAGTTGGGCGCATCGGCTCTACCAGGTGGCGCAGTGGTATCCGCAACTGGCGATGTACGACGACCTCCGTGGCTGGAACACCGATCCACACCTCGGCACCGCGGAGTTCTTCAACAACTTCGGTTCGTTCGATGTGCACCTCGACCTGCCCGCCGGATGGCTCGTTGGCGCCACCGGCGTGCTGCAGGATCCAGATTCGGTCCTCACGCCGATGGTGCGCCAGCGGCTTTCCCACGCCGTCGACAGCGACAGCCAAATCACCATTGTGGCCGCCGATGAACGCGGGGCGGGGAAGGCCACCCTGGCCGGTGATCGCTTGATGTGGCATTTCAAGGCCGACAGCGTTGCCGACTTTGCCTGGGCCACTTCCAACGAGTACGTCTGGGACGCCACCCGCGCGACGATCCCCGGCAAGGGGGTCATCCCGATCAATCTCTTCTATTGGCCGGAGCACTCCGAGTACAAGCAGACAGGCGTCTACGCTCGACACGCGCTGGAGTTCTACTCCAGGCTCTGGATGCCGTACGCCTTTCCCCAGCTGACGCAGGTGGATGGTCCGGAGGGCGGGATGGAATACCCGATGTTCATCATGAGCGGCGCCGGGCGTGGGGTGACCGACCACGAGACCGGACACGAGTGGTGGCCGATGATGGTGGGCGTCAACGAGACCTGGTATGGCTGGATGGATGAAGGGTTCAACCAGTACATGAACCGGCTCTCGTCCTTCGATTTCCGGGGCCAGCCCGCCAACAACGATTCGCTGGGCCAGGCGTACGGGCGGATATCGGGCCGCGAGGATGAGCCGATCATGATGTGGGATGGGAACTACGCCGGCCCGATGTACAGCTTCACCACCTACGGCAAGGCGCCGCTGATGCTGTCCGCGCTCGGCGGCATCGTGGGAGACACGGCAGTGTGGCGGGCGATGAGCGCCTATGCCCACGCCTGGCGCTTCAAGCATCCCTCGCCGTGGGACTTCATGTTCGCGATGGACCACCAACTGCACCGCGACCTGGGATGGTTCTGGTACTACTGGCTCTTCACCACCGAATCGGTGGATGGGTCCATCAGCAAGGTGGCCGTCAAGGACGGGCGGACACTGGTCACCGTGCACCAGGCGGGAGAGATGCCCTCGCCGGTGGTGCTTCGGGTCGAGTTCGCCAAGGATGGCCCTGCCATCAGGCCGATGAAGAACGCGGTGATCTCGGGGAACAGCGCGACGGTGACCTGGCCGGTCGATGTCTGGTTCGGCGGGGCGCGCGACTTCACCGCCACGCTCGATTTCGGGCGCCGCAAGATCGAACGCATCACCCTCGATCCGGGGATGCGCTTCCCCGACCGCGACCCGGGTGACAACCGCTGGCCACGGACCCCGGTGCCGTCGGCGAAGTGATCCCGCTCCCCACCCGGCGGTGGCTCTGGATCGCCGCCGGGCTGGCACTCGTCGCACCCCTGGCGCTGGTCTGGCCGGGGGCCGCGGCCGCATTGCTCGTACTGGATCTCTTCTGGGTCGGTGCGTTCTGGCTTGATTGGTCCCTCTCGCCCGATGCCGAGGAGATCGCCGTCGCGCGCGAGGCCCCGACGGCGTTCAGCGTCGGACGCTCCTTCCCGGTGCGCTATCGGTGGGCACGGCGCAACGCTGCCCCGTTCTTCGCATTGGTGCGCGAGGAGTATCCGGCACCGCTCGTCGAGGGCCCGAGCGCGGTGCGGCATCTCCGCGTCCCGCCTGAAGGCGTCACCGAGGTGCTCACCATCCATCCGGCTCGGCGGGGTCGAGGGAGCGCCGCTGCACTGTCGCTGCGACTCCGCGGACCGCTCGGGCTCGCGTGGTCACAGGGAAAGATCGAGCGTCCCTGGACGGCGACGGTCTTTCCCGACCTGAGCGCGGTGGCACTCCAGGCCCTGCCGACCCAATCGGCACGGCGCCGAGAGGCGGGGCTCCGCAACGTCCGGCGGCTGGGCGAGGGGCGGGTCTTCGAGACCCTGCGTGATTGGGTCCCCGGCGATGACGTCCGGAGCATCGACTGGAAGGCCACCGCGCGTCGGGGCAAGACGATGGCGCGCCAGTACGAGGATGAGCGGCGGCAGCAGGTGCTGATCGTCATCGATGCCGGCCGGATGCTCACGCAAGAAGTGCACGGACGGCCTCGGCTCGAGTCGGCGATCGATGCGGCGCTCCGGCTCGCCTGGACCGCCATCGAGGGTGATGACAATGTGGGGCTGCTGGTCTTTGCCGATACCATCCAGCAGTGGCTCCCGCCGCGTCGAGGCAAGCGGGCGCTGCAGGGGATCCTTGAAGCGCTCGCCACCGTGGACGGGAAGCTGGTCGAGCCTGACTATCCGGCGGCCTTTGCGCATTTGGCGCTTCGGAACCGGAAGCGCGCGCTGACCGTGCTCTTCACCGACGTGATCGACCGCACCGCCAGCGATGCGCTCCTGGCGCAGGCGGGGACGCTCCGCCCCCGTCACCTCCCGCTGGCAGTGACATTCCGGAATCCCGAGCTCGAGGCGCTGGCCCTCCGCCCGCCCGGGAACGTCGAGCAGGCGTATGAGCGTGCGGCGGCGGAGGAGCTTCTGGTGTCGCGCGCGGAGGCGTTGGCCGTGGTGCGGCGGCGAGGGGTATTGGTGCTTGATGTCCTGCCGGATGGGGCGGGACGCGCGGTGGTGGAACGGTATCGGCAGCTCAAGCGGCGGGGGATGTTGTAGGGCGGTGAACGGTCAAGGGTGAACAGTGAACGGGGCATCGGTCGCAATGCTGAATGGGGTCGTTCAGCGTTCACTTCTTGTACGTCTTCAGGTGTTGCAGGAGGTCGCGGGTCCGATCGAACACGGTCACCTCCGGGTCGGTCAGAGCGCGTTCCCGCGGTTCGAGCTTGAGGTCGAGGTGGGGGCGGTGGCCGTCCCCGAACTGCAGCGCCCTCGGCGGCGCGCCGACCCGCACGCGGAGCTCCTCGAGCTCGGCCAGGTCGTCGGTGTCGCTCACGACGTGGGACCATCCCCGCGCCAGCAGATTCTCCCGATCCATCAGCAGCATCAGCGTATCGCAAGGGCAGGAGGGTGAGAGGGCGCGAAACCTACCGGCACAAGACTGCGGCGCCAGTCCTTTTCTTGAGTCGTGGCGGCATGAACCGGGAACGGCCGGAACTGCCGCGCTCGACGCCTCGGTCATTCCACGACCAGCACACCGCTCGTGACGCCGAACTCATCGCGCTCGGCCGGCAATCCGCTCGGTGCCCCCCAGATACCGCCATCCACGCGCACATTCAGGCGATGCACGCCCACGGCCAGCGGGAACTTGCCATTCCAGTTGCCATGCCCGTCGGCAAGAAGCGGGACCGCCTCCCAGTCGGTGAAGTCCCCTTTGACCTCGACGCTCGTGGCGTCGGGCGCCCGCACGGTGATCTGCCGAAGCCCCTCCGGCGTCACGCCGATCGACACTGTCGCTGGGGCCCGGGGAAGGGGCGCGCCGGTGAGACCGGCGCGCGGTGGGCGGGGCGCGGGGGCAAGGCCACTTCCGATCCGCAAGGCCAGAGTGAGGAATCGGCCCGACGGCAACCCTTGTGCGACATCGGCGAGATAGGCACCGCCTCCAGCCACCAGCGCGAGACCACTCTCCAGAGGCACGGTCACGTTCCCTGCGATCGCGGCCTCGGTGCCGGAAAGGCGTGGTGCCATCCATGTCCGCAGGGCGGCGCCGAGTTGGACGGCGAACGGTCGGAACGCGACCCTGGCTGATGCGAGGCCGTCCACGAATCGCGAGCCGTCGGTGGCCGACGTGGGTGTCATCGATAGCACGACCAGGGCGGGCCCCAGCTGGCGCCACCCACCCACCGTGACGGAATAGACGCCGAGCGCACCCGAGGATAGGCCGGTCGTCGAACGTTCGACGTCCGTGCCGATCCACGATCCGCCGGTGTTCGACTGGCGGTAGATCCTGGCCCCCGCTCGAAGCGCCTGAGTGGCGGGACCGAACGCACTTGTGGTCGCGGAGGCGAGGCCCGATACCTCCGCGCGGATTCTCCCGCCCAGCGGGAAGATATACGAACCGGTCAGCACTCCCTCGCCGCTCCAGCCCCGGGTACCGAACCCTGCGTAGGTTCCCGTCCCGGCGAGGGTGACCCCGTTGTGAACATATCTGACCGCCGGCGCCAAGCTCACCCCGGTGGTGCCGGAGATGCTGTCGGTCCGGATGCGGATCAGGCCGGCATCGACAACGACCTGCTGACCCAGCAATGGCGAGGCCCGCCCGCCGGCTCCAATGAGCAGCCAGGCAAGCGCACCGATCCTCCGCGCCAACCACCTGCTACGGACGGCCCACCGGCCTGGCGGGCCGGCCGCGCAGGCCCCGGTTGACCGCGCCGGGTACCCCGATGGGGGGGCCCTGAACACCGGCCCGCACCGAGGCCGCCGCACCAGCGGGGATCCCGGCTTCGATGTCGTGTTCGATGCCCCGCTCGAGGGTGTTGAAATCGGCGTTTCCTCCACCGCGCTGGGCCACCCGCGTCACCGCGGCGGCAGCGCTGTCCACCGGTACGCCGCGGGCGACGAGCTCGGCCAGGACCGACAGCGGCACCAGCAACCCGCGACCGGCCTGCAGTCGCGCCAGTGCAGCGATGTCGCTCCCGGCCACGCCTCCACGAACAGCCGCCGCGCCCGCGACCAGTTCTGCCTCGGTCGCCGATGGTCCGAGAAGGGCGTGCACCAGACCCAGATCCCGGCCGAGTGCCCGGACCGCCATGACGATCCGATCAGCCGACGCCCCCTTGCTCGCGCCTTCCAGCGCCTTCTGGATCAGGGGCTCAGTGGGGAGGCCGCCGGCCCGCAGCGAATCGATGACTACCGTCACGCCGGCCCGGGTCGCCGCGTCGAGACGCGCGAGCCGCTGGTCCTGGGCCGCGAGGCCGCCGGCCTGGAGCGTGATGCCGAGCGCGGTCGCGCCCACGGCAAGATAGATGCGTTGCAGGGCGGATCTCATGATATCGTCACCACCGAATTGGGAGCGCCGAAGTCCTGGTCGGTGCTCCGGGGTGCGATCGGATCGGATACCCAGGCCCGGCCATCGACGACAAAGGCATATTCGTGGCGTCCAGTATGGAGCGGCACCACGACCGACCAGATGCCGCCGGATCCGGCCGCTGTTGCGAGCGGCGTCGCCGACGGGTCCCAGTTGTTGAAATCACCGACGATCGTCACCGATCGTGCGGCCGGCGCCCGGAGGACGAACTGGATCCTGGTGACGGGGTGGGTCGGGATCGCAGGCGTGTTTGCACGAAGCAGGAGGAGAAGGACCGCCGCGGCGGCACCGACGAGCACGAACCCGCCCAGCGGCGACAGTCGCGGGCGCAGCAGCCAGTCCATCGCTCCAGCCAGCGGCGAGCGCCGCCGGCGTGCGGCCGAGAGCACCCGCGGCGCGAAGTTCTGGCCCAGGCTGACCGGTCGCCGAAGCTCCTCGACGGCGCGGCGAAGCGTGTCGTTCAATTCTGGTTCATCCATCGACCACCTCCGCAAGCTGTTCCCGCAGATGCTCGCAGGCGCGTTTGACCCGCATCTTCAACGCCGGCACGCTGGATCCGGTTGCCTGCGCCATCTCCTCGTAGCTCAGCTCTTCCACATGCTTGAGCAGGAACGCTTCCCGTTGCTCGGGGCCAAGCCGGGCCAGGGCGCGCTGGATCTCTTCCCGCCAGGCGACCTGTTCCGCTGTATGGTCGACCCCCGGCTCGACCGGTACGTCACCGGTCACGAAGGTCTCGTTGTATCGCCGCCGCCGCCGGCCGCGGGTCCGGCATCGATTGACGAGGATCCGGAAGAGCCAGCCGCCGAACCGGTCCGGTGCTTCGCACTGGTGGAGCGCACGGTGGGCCCGGATGAAGGCGTCCTGCACCGCCTCTTCGGCATCGCGCAGGTCGCCCAGCATCCGGGCAGCGTAGCGCGCCATACGGTCCTGATGTCGCAGGATCAATTCGGCGAACGGGGCGGCCTCACCCCGGAGGGCGCCCGCCACGAGTTCGGCATCGGTGACGTCGGTCACATCCATACGACCCCTTCTGTGGCGGCGGCGTCACGGTGTGACCCGGCCGACCCCACGGGGGTCATTGGGGTGCAGGCTTGGGCACGACACCTTGGCATCCAGAACGTAACGGAGGTTCCTCCATGCTGCGCACGAGACTCCGCACCCTCGCCGCCACACTGGCCATGGCCCTGACAGCGGCCGGCTGCGCCGTCCAGCCTTCCGCCGCCGGGTCGATGACGATGATGCTCACCGACGCGCCCGGCAGCCTGAAGCGGGCGGTGGTCACCATCTCCAAGATCTACCTCCAGGGCAGCGCCGAGGACAGCATCGGCGGCCGGGTGGTACTGCGCGATTCCGCGTTCACCACCGATCTCCTGACCCTCGCCGATTCGACCACGGCACTCCTGCAGAACGTCATCGTTCCTGGCGGTGACTACGCGGAGATCCGCTTCGTCATCAGCGGCGCTTACATCGAGGTGGACAACGGCAATGGCACCACGAGTATCTATGCATCGTCACCCGACTACCCCGGCCTGCCCTCCGGCGCCACGGTCGCGGGCGTGCTGCAGATGCCGAGCTATTCGACCTCCGGACTCAAGGTGGACCTGTCGGGCGGTGCACTGCATATCGACGGCGGCCAGCAGGTGATCCTGGTCGATTTCAATGTCGCGCAGAGCTTCGGTCACGGCGCAGGGACCGCGCGCTGGGTGATGAGCCCGGTGATCAAGGCTGGTGAACTTCAGGCGACCGGTGAGGCCGATGTGGTCGTATCGCTCGGTACTGGGATCACCCTTCCCGTGGTCAATGCGCGGCAGATGACGCTCGCCGATGTCAGCGTTACCGTGAATGGGGAGACCACGTTCCTGTCGGACCCCGACAGCGACGGGGTCTATACGGCGGCATTCCGGTACCTTCTGCCCGGGACCTATGCAGTGACGCTCGCCGATACCAACGGCGTGACATTCACCACGGCGCCCGCGAGCCCGATCCCGGTCTCGCTCGCGTCGGGCAGCACCTCCACGGTGACCACGACGATCGTCAGCGTGCCCTGAGGCCGGCCAGGGACGGGGCCTGGGGCGGCCCCTTCCTTGTCGCTTGACACATCAAAAAATATTGGTATATATGATCCATGGCCACGGCCGCCGCACCCTCGATCTCCGCCCTCGCGCGGGTCTTCCACGCCCTCTCGGATGAGACTCGGCTTGGCATCCTTGCGCGGCTGACCCATGGTGAGCGGTGCGTCTGCGAATTGACCGACGAGCTCGATGCCGCTCAGTCCCGG
>DASSGV010000088.1:0-16789 GCA_035693225.1 Gemmatimonadales bacterium
TCCGGGGTACTTCGGATGCGTGTGCTCCTGCCCCGCGGTACCGTCCTATGCAACACGCCGATCCGAACTGTCCCACCGGGGCGATTCCCATCGGGCGGCACCACCGACGTCCTTTCAGCGAGGTCTCGAATGCGTGTCTCCAGCGCGATCCGGTCGGCGGTCCTGGCGGCAGCGCTCGCCGCGTGTGGCGGCGGGGGCGGTGGCAGTCCGTCCCAGTCGCTCAACCTCTCGAAGCCGGCGGCAAGCGGTGACGCCCAGCAGGCGGAGGTCGGCCATGCCGTTACCGCAGCGATCAAGGTCCTGGTGAAGCTCGACACATCGGTCTCGGCGGGGCACACCATCACCTGGGCCCCGTCCGCGGGCGGGTCGGCGGCTCCGCCGACGAGCCTCTCGGGCGCGGACGGCATCGCATCGACCTCGTGGACACTCGGTGCTGCGCCAGGGAGCCAGAGCCTGACCGCCACGCTCGCCGGGGCGGCGGGGTCGCCGGTGACCTACACCGCGACCGCCATCGCCCCGGTGGTGGCCAAGTCCACCGGGAGCGGCAATGCCCAATCAGACACCGTACATGCCACCCTGGCCACGCCGCTCAGCGTCGACGTCACACTTGGCGGGGTGCCCCAGTCCGGCAGGACCATCGTCTGGACCACCGGCAACGCGGGCGGGACCGTGACCGCCATCGACACCACGGCAAGCACCACGGGGACCGCCACCGCGCACTGGAGACTCGGCACCGTGGCCGGCATCCAGTCGGCCACGGCCACGACGGCGGGCGCCGTCGCGGGCGTCGGCTTCACCGCCACCGCGCGGCCGGGGCTCGCCAAGACGCTGGGTGCCGTCTCGGGCGACAGTCAGGTCGTGGACACGTCGGCAGCGCTGGCGGCCCCGCTGGTGGTGAAGGCCGTCGACCAGTTCGGCAACGCCAGATCCGGCGTGACGGTCCAGTGGAGCGTCACCTCCGCCAACGCCTCCGTGTCGCCTGCCAGCGACACCACCTTGGCGAACGGTACCGCGTCGGCATCCGCGACCGCCGGCGCCAGCACCGGGCCGGTGACGATCACGGCGACCGCCTCCGGCCTTCTGGGATCCCCGGTCGTCTTCGGGGCGACCATCAGCAGCTCGATGCTCTTCACGGTGCAGGTGGGGAACGACACCTTCACGTCGGACAGTCTCATCATTCACGCCGGCGACCGGGTCAAATGGGTGTGGGGTGCCACGGCGGCCACCCACAATGTCACATCCGATCCGTCACCGAGCTTCGTCAGCAGCACCAACCTTGGCGCCAACGCGACCTACGGACCGATCACCTTTGCCACGCCCGGTCTGTACTATTACCACTGCACCATCCACGGCTCGACCCGCTCCGGGATGTATGGGGTCATCGTGGTGCAGTGAGTCGCACGGGCCGTCCTGGCGCCGTTCCGGTGCCGGGACGGCCGCCCTTGCTGCCCCCCTCGCTGCGGCGTAGCATCTTCCAGTGGGTCGCAGGCCGAGTTCTCCCCCTCCCGGTGCCGGATGTCCGTTCGCGCGTGCTTGATGGCGGCGATTCTGTTGGCTGCGGCGGCCTGCGGGGTTCACCGGTCACCTCCGACGATCGCCCTCAGCTATCCTGCCTATGCCCGTGCGTATGCCACCGTCGCGGAAGCCTTGGTGCGCCCGGGCGGGGACCGACCGCGGCTCCTGGTCGACACCGTCGACATCCAGGAATCCGCGGAGTCGATGGTGGCATGGGCGCAGCGCGTCGGTCTGCTGCCGGAGGTCGTCGGAGTGGTCGGTCCATCGGGGAGCCGGTTGGCCCTCGCGACGGCGCCGGTGTACAACGCCGCGGAGATCCCCCAGGTGGTGCCCGTCGCGACCGCCCATCAGCTCGCACTGGCCGGCCCGTGGACATTCCCGATGGCTCCCGACGATTCCGTCGAAGGTGCATTCCTTGCCGACTACATCGGCCGGGCGGTCGGTGCCCGGCGGGTCATCCTGTTCTACGAGAATGACGAGTTCGGCCAGAGCCTCCGCGGGTCGCTGCTGAAGGAGTTCCTCCGACACGGGATCACCGTGCTCGCGCAGATCGGGGTCTTCCCCAACAGCGACTTCGAGCCACTTCTGGACGCGGCGCTGGTCGAGGGCCGGCCCGATGCCCTGGTGATGGCCACGCGCGCGACCGAAGCGGGAGCGATCGCGAACCTGGCCGCCAGCAGGCTGCCCGGTGTACCCGTCGTCGCGGCCGATGGCGCGCTCGTGCCCGACCGCCTGGTGCAGCTCGCCGGCACCGGTCTCGCCAATCTCCGCGCGGTCGCCTTCTGGGTCCCCGATACCACCGACCCGCGGCAGCGTGAGTTCATCGCCGAGACCCGCCGCGTCACTGGCCACGATCCCGATGCCGACCGTGCCATGATCCAGGACGGCATCGCATTGCTGACGACGGCGACCGACGAGGTGGGGACGGACCGGACGGCGATCCGCGCCTGGTTGCGGTCGCTGGGCCAGGAGCGTCCGGCGTTCCGCGGCATCACGGGCCTGATCTCGTTCGCCCCGGGCCGGGCGCACGCACTCCACATGGTGCGGATCGCTGCTGATGGACGGATCGTGCCCGAGCCGATCCGATGAGCCTCCCCGCGCTCGGGACCCCCTCCTCCGCCCCTCGCACGGTCCGGCTCCGCACACTCCTGCTGATCCTCCTCGGTGTCATCGGCATTTACGTGATGGGGATCTTCCTGTACCTCACGCTGCACGTCGGACGCGAGGCGCGCTCGCTGCAACGTGACGTGGAACCGGCGCTCTACGTTTTCCGGCAGGAAGTGGAGCACGGGCGTCAACTCGATGATGCAGTGGTCGCAGCGCACCTCCTGGTGGCACATCGAGGCGCCGGACCCCGCGACGACGCGGCGCAGCTCGCGCTCGTCCGTGCCCGTGCCACCGCGCCGACCCGCTCGCTTCCCTTTGCCGGCGTGCCCGACAGCATGCGCGCCGGTCTCGGTCAGGCCGACGAGGCCGTTTCCCTCCTGCAGAACAAGCTCCTGGAGGTCGCAGCACTGGTCGAGCTGCGCCGATTCCCCGATGCGGAGCGACGACTGCTGCAGGTCGATTCCCTGAATCGGGGCCTCAGCGACGCCATCGCCTCGGCGGAGGACGCCGGGCTGTCGGACCTCCTGCGGCGGGAGCAGCTCCTGCGCGAGGCCATCGACAGCGTGGTGCTGGCGCTGGGATGGTGGATCGTGGTCGGGATCCTCTTCCTGCCCCTCGTGCTCTTCCTGCTGCACCAGCGGGTCGAGCGACCGCTCGCCGAGCTGGAGGGGGCGCTCGCCCGGGTGGCCGAGGGCGAGCTTGGCACCCGCGTGCCGGTGCGGCGCAACGACGAAATCGGTCGATTGGCGGGGCACTTCAACGTGATGACCCAGGTCCTCCGCGAGCGGGCCACCGAGCAGGGCCGCTTCGCGGCGGCGGGCGTGCTCCTGGCCGACGTGGCCCACGAGGTCAACAACCCCTTGATGGCCATCGGCGCGTTGGCGGAGATCCGGCTGCAGGACGACACGCTGCATGGGGAGCAGCGCGAGGAGATGGAGCAGGTCCTCCGCCAGGCGCGGCGTGCCGGACGGCTGCTGTCGGGCCTCCTCCGGTTCGTGCGTCCCGCCGAGATCCGGGTCGAGGCGATCGCGGTGAACGACGTCATTCGGGGCGCGCTCGACCTGGTGGCACACCAGTTCGGGGCCGGCGGCGTGATGGTCGATCTCCGGCTCGATCCCACGTCGCCCCAGACGCTGGCCGACCCGAACCGCATCGAGCAGGTGTTCGTCAACCTGCTCAGCAATGCGCTCGACGCGATGCGCGGCCATTCGGGCCCCCGCGTACTGAGCGTGGAGACCTGGACATCGAACGGCAGGGTCTTTGCCGCCGTCGCGGACACTGGTGATGGCGTCAGCAACGCGGTGGCGGAGCAGATCTTCCGCCCGTTCATCTCCACGAAGGGCAAGCAGGGGACCGGTCTCGGCCTCTACATCTCCCGCCAGATCGTCCGCGAGACCGGGGGCGACCTGGTGCTCGGTGAGTCCAGGAGCGGGAGCGGTGCCCGGTTCATCGCCAGCTTTCCGGCGGCCGAGCCGGGGGCCGTGGCGGCGCTGCACCCCACTCCGGCGCAATCGGCAGGGACCGTCCGCGGCACTCCGTTGGCCGGGTTGCGGGTGCTGGTGGTGGAGGACGAAGAGTCGGTGCGGCGTCCGGTCGCCCGATTCCTGACTCAGCGCGGCGCCATCGTCGATGAAGCGGCGCACGGGGCGGAGGGGCTCGCGCGCATCGCCGCGGGGACGCCGGATGTGGTGGTGGCCGACATCCGGATGCCGGTGATGGACGGGATCGCGTTCTATCGCCGGCTCCTCGTGGAGTACCCCGAGGTGGCGCGCCGGGTGGTGTTCTTTTCCGGGGATTTCAGCCAACTCTCGCACCTCGAAGGGCTCACCATCCCCGCCGACCGCCAGCTGCTGAAGCCGGTCGACCTCCACCTGCTGGAGGTCCGGATCGTGGCGATGGGACGGAGCCAGCTTCCGTGAGGCGTTCCGTCGTAGCGCTCCTGCTGACGGCGGCGGCCTGCGGCCGGGCCCCGGGCTTCTGTCCGGTGGTGGCCTTTGCCGGCGCCACGCCACACTCGGCCGACGGGAGGGTGGCCATGGCGCTCCTCGCGACCGAGCCCGCCGCCCGCCGCGTCTGCATCACGGTGTTCCGGCATTCGTCCTACGACTCCCTCGGCGATCCCGCCGCCGAGGTCGCGATGGCGGAGCGCGTCGTGGCGCAGGACGACGTGATGGTCGTGGTGGGGCACGTCAGCAGTCAGGGGAGCCTCGCGGTGGCGCCGGTGTACCGGGCCGCCGGGATCGCCCAATTGGTGCCGGACGCCACCAGCCAGCGACTGGCCCGATTCGGTCCCTCCCTGATGAGCCTGGTGCCGGACGACTCCCTCGAAGGCCTGGCACTGGCGGCCTACGGCGACTCAGCGCTCGGGGCCCGCAGCGCGATGATCGTCTATCGGGCCGATGAGTATGGAGAGGAGATGTTCGCCGGTCTGCGGACGGGACTCGCCCAGCGCGGCGTGCGGATCACCGCGGCATTCCCCTCGCTCGCCGAGAGCGACCTGCCGACCCTGGTCAACGCCGCGATCCGGAGCGGTCCGGCCGATGTGGCGTACCTGCTCGGTGATTATCGCGTGGTGGGCCGCGCCGCGCTCGCGCTGCACGCGAAGCGCCCCACCATGCCGCTGGTCACCGGCGATGCGGCGGCCTATCCGGAAGGGCTCACCGAACAGGCCGGTGCCGCCCTTCCGTCGATCCGGCTGCTCACCTTCCGCACGACCCTCGGCGACACCGCCCGGGTCTCGGCGTACCGCAAGGAGTTCCGCGCGCTGGCCGGGCGAGAGCCCACCCCGGACGAACTGCTCACCACCGACGCCCTGCTGGTCGCGGTGGCCGCCGTCCGGGAAGCGGGACCGGACCGGTCCGCGGTGGAGTCGTGGCTGGCGTCGCTCGGGGGGAGTCGGCCGCCGTGGCCCGGGATCAGCGGCCCGATCCAGTTCTCCCACCCGAGTCAGGCGGGCTTCGACGTCATGCGCGTGGAGCACGGCGCCCTGGTGCCGGTCACTCCTCGCTGAATCCCCCGCTCCGGACCCGCGCCACGTAGTCACCTGCCGCACCGGTGACGGTGCCGCCATCCCATCCCAGCTCCCGCCCCATCAATTCAGCCACCACCGGGGCGGCGCCGCATCCCTGGTCGCGGGTCTCGTAGTAGAGATGGATCCGGCGTACCAGCACATCCTCGACCGTCGTCGCATACTCGCGCCGGACCGCCTGGATCACGGTGGCACCGATGGCCGGATGCTCCGGCACCAATCGCCGTCCCAGTGCCCGGTCGCCGCGGATGAGGTTGAGCACGGCCGGCGTCTCGCTGCCGTAGTGCTGCAGCAGGTGCGCGGCCGATCCGGCGTCGAGCCCGAGCTCCAGCGCCTCGATGCGGAACGGTTCCAGCCTGGCGGATTCCCCTCCGGGGAGCGGCTCGCGGTCGGTCGGCGCTCGCGGCGGACGGCGCCGGCCCTCAAGCACGCGGAACTCGTGCCCGATGCGATCGACCAACTGCGCCGCCATCTCCCGGTGGGTGGTCAGCTTCCCCCCCGCAATGGTGAGCATGCCACCCGCACTCCTCACGATCGCGTGCTCCCGCGACACCGCGGCGGTGCTCTGGGCGCCCGGGTCGGCAAGGAGGGGCCGCAGCCCAGACCAGGTCGCGATGACATCCTCCGGCGTCAGGTGCGCGTTGGGGAACATCGCGTTGGCCGAGCGGAGCAGGTAGCGGACGTCATCGGGTGTGGCGCGCACCGATTCCGGGGGCTCGTCGGTGTCGGTGTCGGTGGTGCCGATGTAACTCAGTTCGCCCCACGGGAGCACGAACATCACCCGGCCGTCGATGGCGCTGGTGAGCGTGATGGCCGCGGTGTGGCCGATCCGCTCGCGACGCACCATCGCGTGGCAGCCCTTGGTGAGGCGGAGCAGGGGGCGCGCCGCAGGGTCCTCCATCATCCGGATCCGGTCGCACCACGGTCCCGTGGCGTTGACCACGATCGTGGCCCGCACCAGCTCCGGCGTCGCGGTCCCGTCCGTGACGTAGGCTCCGCCCACCCGCCCCCCGGCGATCTCAAGCCCGGTGACCCGGACGTGGCTCGCGATCATCGCCCCGTGGCGCTCGGCGCTCCGGACCGTGGCCACGGTCAGGCGGGCGTCGTCAAGCTGCGCGTCGAAGTATCGTGCCCCGCCCACCAGGCCGCGTTCGCGCAGCATCGGCTCGGCCGCCAGGAGCTTCCGCTTGCCCAGCATCCGGTGGCGGGGCACATTCCGGAAGAGCGACAGCAGGTCGTACAGCCACATTCCCGCGGCGAGCTTCCAGAAGCCGACGCGGTCGCCGGTGTGGACCGGGAAGATGAAGGGCAGGGGTCGGACGAGGTGCGGCGCGATGCGGAGGAGGATGCCGCGTTCCCGCAGCGCCTCGAAGACGAGTTTGATGTCACCGTGCTCGAGGTAGCGGAGCCCGCCGTGCGCCAGCCGGCTCGAATGAGAACTGGTGCCGGCGCCGAAGTCGCCCTGCTCCACGAGCGCCACCCGGTAGCCGCGCATCGCGGCGTCCCGGGCGATGGCGGCGCCGACGATGCCGCCGCCGATGATGAGCACTTCCCACGGCCGGGCCGCCAGTGCGGCCGGCGAGGCGAGATGAGCGAACCCCGACTGTCCCCCCCGGCGCTGCCCGCCGTCCCCAGGCCCAGTACCTGGTTCACCTGGCATGGTCACCTGGTCCGCCCGGGGCTCAGGGTGCTCGACCTGGCCTGCGGCGAGGGACGCCACGCGATCGCCGCCGCCTCGCGCGGTGCCGAGGTGGTCGGCGTGGACCGGGATGCGGCCCGGATCGACGTGGCCCGTGAAATCGCCGCCGCACAAGGTCTCTCGCTCGATCTGCGCATCGTCGACCTCGACGGTGAGTGGCCCGACCTCGGAACCTTTGGGATGGTCCTGGCTTTCAACTATCTTGACCGGGCCCGGATGAACGACGTGATCGCACGGGTGGCGCCGGGAGGGGTGCTGGTGATGGAGACGTTCCTCGTGGCGCAGCGCGATCTCGGCTGGGGACCCCGGTCCGATGCCCATCTGCTGGCCCCGGGCGAGCTGGCTCGCCTGGTGGCGCCGCTCGAAGTGGTGCATGGACGCGAAGTGTACGAACCCGTCGACGCCGACCGCTGGCGCGCCGTCGCCGGCGTGGTGGCCGAACGTCGGGTGTAGCGCCCGCGCCCAATAATCTCCGCGCCCGCCGACCGGGGCAACCCGGCCAGGGCGACGAGGCGAACCTGATGCTTTCCGTACCGCCGGACCGTCGCTGCGCCCTGATCGCGGGGCTGCGCACGCCGTTCGCTCGCAGCGGGACCGTCTTCCGTGACGTTCCCGCCACGGCGCTCGCGCGCGCCGCCGCCAAGGAACTGCTGTACCGCGCCGAGCTCGACGGGCGCGAGGTCGACCAGGTCATCTTCGGGCAGGTCATTTCGTCGGTGCTCGCACCCAACGTCGCGCGCGAAGTGAGCCTCCTGCCGCAGTTCCCTCGCACCATCCCGGCATATTCCCTGAACCGCGCCTGTGCCTCCTCGGCCCAGGCCGTGGCCGATGCCCACGACCAGATCATCCAGGGCAACGCCGACGTCATCCTGGCCGGCGGCGTCGAATCGCTCTCCGACGTGCCGATCCTCCATTCCAACGGGATGCGTCGCATCCTGATGGACGCCAGCAAGGCAAAGACCCTCGGCCAGCGGCTCGCGACGTTCGCCCGGATCCGCCCCCGCGACCTCATTCCGATCACGCCGGCCATCGCCGAGCCCTCGACCGGCGAGACGATGGGTCAGTCGGCGGAGAAGATGGCCAAGGAGAACGGGATCACCCGCCTGGCCCAGGACGAATGCGCCCTCAGGAGCCACCAGCGCGCCGCGGCCGCCACCGCCAACGGGAAGCTCACCGCCGAGATCGCGCCCTGGTTCGGCGGACGCGGGATGGACGAGATCCTCCACTCCGACAACGGGATCCGGACCGATACGTCGATCGAAAAGCTTTCGGCGCTCAAGCCCGTCTTCGACCGCCGCTACGGCACCGTCACCGCCGGCAACTCCTCCCCCCTCACTGACGGCGCTTCCGCCGTCATCCTGATGGCGAGCGCCAAGGCCAGGTCGCTTGGCTACACGCCGCTGGCGTACGTGCGGAGCTACGCCGTCGCCGCGGTCGATCCGGGCTGGCAGCTCCTGATGGCGCCGGCGGTCGCGGTGCCGCTGGCGCTCAAGCGCGCCGGCCTGGCGTGGAAGGACATCGGCGTCCTTGAGATCCACGAGGCCTTCGCCTCCCAGGTCCTCTCGAACGAACAGGCGTGGGGATCGAAGAAATGGGCCGACTTCTTCGGCCTCCCGGCGCCGACCGGCGAGGTGAACTGGGACATCACCAACGTCAACGGCGGATCGATCGCCATCGGGCACCCGTTCGGCGCCACCGGTACCCGGATCATCACCCAGCTCGCCAACGAGATGAACCGCCGCGATGTCCAGTTCGGGATGCTCTCGATCTGCGCCCAGGGCGGGATGGGTTTCGCGATGATCCTGGAGCGCATCTGATGTCGGCGGTCACCACGGTGAACGCCGACGGCGTGGCCGTCGTGATCCTCGACGTGACGGGGCAGCCTGTCAACACCCTCTCCGCGGGGGTGCAGCGGGAATTCGGTGAGCTCCTCCCCCGACTCGCGGCCGATCCGACGGTCCGCGCAGTGGTCCTCATCTCCGGCAAGGCCGACAATTTCATCGCGGGCGCCGACATCGAGGAGTTCACCAGGCTCACGAGCGCCGAGGAGGGTGCGGCGCTCTCGCGGGGCGGGCAGGAGATGGTCCAGCGGCTCCAGGACTTTCCCAAACCCGTCGTCGCCGCGATCCACGGCGCCTGCCTGGGCGGCGGCCTCGAGCTCTCCCTCGCCTGCACCTGGCGCGTCATCTCCGACCACCCGAAGACCCAGCTCGGCCTCCCCGAGATCCAGCTTGGCATCCTTCCCGGTGCCGGAGGGTGTGAGCGGCTCCCGCGCCACATCGGATTGCGGGCCGCGCTCGACATCATCCTGGCCGGCAAGTCGGAGCGAGCCCCGAAGGCGTTCAAGCTGGGGATGGCCGATGAGCTGGTGCACCCGGCCATCCTGCGCGACGTTGCCATTGCGACGGCTCGACGGCTCGCCGATCGGGTGCCGCTCCGGGCGCCCCGGCCGGCCGGGGTGCTGGCGTGGTTCCTCGACCGCACCAAGTGGGGACGCGCGCTCGTCTTCCGCGGCGCCCGCTCGCAGGTGCTGAAGAAGACCGGCGGCAACTACCCGGCGCCGCTCCGTGCCATCGAGGTCATCCGCACCGGGTACGATCAGGGACTGGCCGCCGGGTTCGCGGCCGAGCACCAGGCGTTCGGCGACCTCGCCGTCACCGACGTGTCGCGGAACTTGGTGCGGCTCTTCTTTGCCGACACCGCGCTCAAGAAGGACGACTTCGGCACCGCCGGCATCCGGCCACGGGAGATCCGTCGCCTCGGCGTCATCGGCTCCGGGTTCATGGGCGCGGGGATCGCGGGGACGGCGGTGAGCAACGCCGCGGTCGAGGTGCGACTCAAGGATGCGGACCTGGCACGGGTGGGGAAGGGACTCAGGACCGCGACCGGCCTTCTCGATGAGCGGCTCAAGCGCCGGCGGATCACCCAACCCGAATACCAGCGGCTCACGGCGTTGCTCTCAGGCGCGGAGGACTGGCGCGGCTTCCGGCACGTCGACCTCGTCATCGAGGCGGTCTTCGAGGACCTGACCGTCAAGCGCCAGGTCTTGAAGGAGGTCGAGTCGGCGGCGCCCGATGCGGTCTTCGCCACCAATACTTCGACCATCCCCATCGGTGACATCGCTGCGGAGGCGGCGCGTCCCGAGCGGGTCATCGGGATGCACTTCTTCTCGCCGGTCGACAAGATGCCGCTCCTCGAGGTCATCCCGTCCGCGCGCACCGGACCCGAGGCCATCGCGACCGCCGTGGCGTTCGGGCGCCGGATGGGCAAGAAGGTCGTCGTGGTGAAGGATCGCCCCGGTTTCTGGGTCAACCGGATCCTGACCCCCTATCTCAACGAGGCGGGGCGGCTGCTGGAGGAAGGGGCGCGGATCCAGGATATCGACGCCGTGATGACCAAGTTCGGCTTTCCCGTGGGGCCGGTGGCGCTCATCGACGAGGTCGGCATCGACGTGGCGCAGAAGGCGGGGAAGGTCATGCACGCCGCGTTCGGCGAGCGGCTGGAGCCGTCCGAGGTGGTCGGGACGATGATCGCCGACAAGCGGATGGGAAAGAAGAACGGGCGTGGCTTCTACGTGTACCACCAGGGGCACAAGACCGGGCCCGATGAGTCGGTGTATGACCTCATCGGCGTCCATCCGTCGGCCAAGTACGCCGACGACCTCCAGCGCCGCCTGATCTGCGCGATGCTCAACGAGGCGGCGCTGGCCTTCGCCGACGGCGTGGTCCGCTCCCCCCGCGACGGCGATCTCGCGTCGGTCTACGGGATCGGCTTCCCGCCCTTCCGCGGCGGGCCCCTCCGACTCATCGACAGCTGGGGCGCCGCCAAGCTGGTCGAGATGCTCTCCGACCTCGCCAGTCACATCGGGCCGCGGTTCACCCCCGCACCGGCGCTGGTGGAGATGGCCAAGTCAGGGAAGACGTATTACTGAGTGGCGAGTGGCGAGTCGACCAGCAACGGTACACCATCCCCGCCCGCCACTCGTCACTCGTCACTACCCCACCCCCAACGCCTTCGCCATCGCTGCATCATCCGGATTGCGCCTGAGCAGCTCCAGGAAGAGCTGGCTCGCCGGGACGGGCTGCAGGTCGGCCAGGCGCTTGCGGAGCGCCCGCGCCACGTCGAGCTCCCGGGGTGAGAGCAGCAGTTCCTCCCGCCTGGTCCCGCTCGCGGTCACGTCGATGGCCGGGTAGAGCCGCCGCTCGGCCAACTCCCGACTCAACGTCACCTCGCAGTTGCCGGTCCCCTTGAACTCCTCGAAGATGACCTGGTCCATCTTGCTGCCGGTGTCGATCAGCGAGGTGGCCACGATCGTGAGCGACCCGGCGTCGGTGGTGGCGCGGGCGCTCCCCAGCAGCCGCTTGGGGCGCTCGAGCGCCCCGGCACCGAGCCCGCCGGACATCGTCCGTCCGCCGCTCTTGGTCTCCACGGCGTTGAACGCTCGCGCCAGACGGGTGATGGAGTCGAGGACGATCACCACATGCTCGCCGAGTTCGACGAGTCGCCGCGCCCGCTCGATAGTCAGCTCCGCCAATCCCGCGTGCTCTTCGGCAGGTCGGTCGAAACTCGAGGCCACGACCTCACCCACGCCCGCCGATTCCATCTCGGTCACTTCCTCGGGGCGCTCATCCACCAGGAGCACGAGGAGTCGGCACTCGGGATGATTGGCCTTGATCCCCTCGGCCACCGCGGTGAGCACCGTCGTCTTTCCCGCCTTGGCGGGCGCCACGATCGTGGCACGTTGCCCCCGTCCGAAGGGAGCGATCAGGTCGATGGCACGGCCGGTCAGGTCGGGCTGCCCGCCCACACGACGGCCGCAGGCAAGGCGCAACCGTTCCCGCGGGTGCACCGCGGTGAGCCGCTCGAATGCGGGTCGATCCTGGAGCGTGGCGGCCGGCCGCTCGAAGATCGTCGAGACCTCGCCCAGAGGGCCTGGGCGGCCACGCTCACCGCGTCCGACCTCCCCGACGATCTCATCGCCGGCGCGCAGCCCCGCGGAGCGCACCAGGCGGGCGGGCACCTTCACGTCGGCGGGATCGGGGAGATACCCGATCTCGCGGCGTCGAAGCACGCCAGCGCCATCGGGCAGGAGTTCAAGGACGCCGGAAACGGGCATCGGGGCCTGGTGTGGTGGGATCGCAGGATGGATAAGACGGGCACGGAAAGCTAATCCATTCGACCCGCCCGTTCCGCTTGTCGGCACCGAAGGCCGGCGCTAGCTTGGGTTCGCTCGTGGGCGACCTGGCCTATTCTCTCAGGGATCCATTGTCATGATGCGTTCCACACTCCTCTGGCTGTCGCAGCGTCGGGGGATCTTCAACTTCGTTCGCTCCAACCGACTGGCCCGGAAGTTCGCGTCCCGCTTCGTCGCCGGCGAGACCGTGGACACCGCCGTGGCCGCCGTCCGCGACCTCAACGCCAGCGGCATCACCGCGTCGCTCGATCTCCTGGGCGAGAGCGTCTCGCGCGCCGAGGAGGCGGAGGGCGCTCGCGGTGAATACCTGGCCATGCTCGACCGCATCGCCGGCACGGGCGTGCGCGCGAATGTGTCGGTCAAGTTGACCCAGATGGGGCTCGATATCTCGCCCGACGTCTGTCGCGCCAACATGCGCGCCATCCTCGACAAGGCCAAGGCGCTCGATTCCTTCGTCCGGCTCGACATGGAAGGCTCGGCCTATACCGATCGCACCCTGTCGTTCTTCTACGACCAGCTCCACCCGGATTACGGGGCGCGCTGCGGCGTCGTTATCCAGGCAATGCTCCGGCGCTCACCGGCGGACATCGAGAAGCTGATCCGGCTCCAGGCGCGGGTGCGGCTCTGCAAGGGCGCCTATCTGGAGCCACCCGAGGTGGCGTTCCCCGACAAGAAGGACGTCGATGCGCAGTACGTGGCGCTGATGGAACGGCTGATGACCGACGGGAACTATCCCGGCATCGCCACCCACGACGAGGCGATCATCGAGCACGCCAAGGCGTTCGCGCGTGCAAAAGGAATTGCGCCGGAACGGTTCGAGTTCCAGATGCTCTACGGCGTGCGGCGCGACCTCCAGCTCCGTCTGCGCCAGGAAGGCTGGAACCTGCGGGTGTACATCCCCTTCGGCACCCAGTGGTATCCCTACCTGATGCGCCGGCTCGCGGAGCGGCCCGCCAACATCGCGTTCATCCTCGGGAACGTGATCCGGGAGACCCTTCCGGGCCGGTGAGCGAGGCCACCCTCGGCGGCTATATGGCCACTCACGGCCGGGCCGCTGCCTTCGGCGGCAGCGATGGGCAGGCCTATTCCGTGGGCATCTGGACCGACGAGGTCCCCGACGAGCGCGGGCGCTTCGGCGCCGCGCTCGTCTTTGTGCGCTGGGACTCCGCCGGCGCACGCCCGGTGGGGCACGTCGAGACCGACTACCTGGCCTGGGGCCCCACCGCCGCCGAGGCGGAAGAACGGCTCAAGGTGCTCTCATTGTTCGACGTGAAGCAGGCGCTCGATGAGGCCATTGCCGCCCGCCCCGAGGGGTGGTGAGCAGGTCCGGCGTCGTGCTCGAACGGGATGGGGCGCAGTACCGCGTGCTGCTCGCGAGTGGTGCCGAGGTCAGGGCGGTGCTCCGTGGCAAGCTCAAGCGGGAAACGCCGCAGGTCGTCGTGGGTGATCGCATCCAGCTCGAGGATGAAGCCCAGGGTGACCTCTTCGGCATTGCCGCCGTCGAGCCCCGCCGCAGTATCGTGGAGCGACGGGTTCCCCTCGGACGTGGCGCCCGGCCGGTCGTGGCCAACGTCGATCGCGTCATCGTCGTCACCGCCAGCACCGATCCCGCGCCGATCCCCTCGCTCCTCGACCGGCTCCTGGTGGTCGCGGAGGTCAATGAGCTCCCCGCCGTCCTGGTGGTCAACAAGATCGACCTCGATCCCGGCACGGCGCTCATCGGCCGCTACCGCGACGTGGGCTACCCGGTCGTTGCCACCAGCGCGCGGACCGGCGCCGGGATCGACGGGATCTCCGCCCTCCTGGCCCACGGCGAATCGGTGGTCACCGGCCCCTCGGGTGCCGGAAAGTCGAGTCTCCTCAACGCCATCGGCACGGGATTGACGCTCCGTACCGGCGCCATCAGCGAAAAAGGGAGGCGTGGCCGCCAGACCACGGTCGGTGCCGTGATGGTCCCCTTCGGTCCCGACGCCTTCCTGGTCGATACGCCGGGCTTCAGCGAGGTGGGTCTCTGGGGAGTGGAGCCGCGGGAGCTTGCGGCGTGCTTTCCGGAGTTCCGGCCGCTGTTGGGCCGGTGTCGCTTTCCCGATTGCCGCCACGTGCATGAACCGGGATGCCGGATCATCGCCGCCGCGGAGACAGGCGGGATCCACGCCGATCGACTGGCGAGCTACCGGCTGCTCCTGGCGGAGGCCGAGGCGGAGCCGGCGGATTGGGAGTAAGACGGGTCAGGCGGAGGGCTTGCGGGTCCAGCGGTCGCGGTCGCGCTCTTCCACCTTCTGCATCATCCGGGCAAAGGCGTCGTCCAGGTCGATCCCTTCGCGGTTGGCCAGGCAGATGAGCACGAAGAGTATGTCGGCCAGCTCAAGGGGCAGGTCGCCGGCGGGTTCGTCGCGTTTCTTGGTCTTCTGACCGTAGCGGTGGTTGAGTTCCCGGGCCAGTTCGCCGACCTCTTCGGTGAGCCGGGCCAGGTTGGTCAGCGGATCGAAGTACCCTTCCTCGAATTGCGCGATCCACTGGTCGACCCGCGCCTGCGCATCACGCAACGGCATCGTGCTGCCGTCAGTCCGGGGACTGGGCGGCACGGTAGGCCTGCAGCCGGGTCGCGAAGTCCTTGGGGATGGTACCGAGGACCGAGCCCAGCGGCGAGACGTAGATCTCGACCTGCTTCATCCCCGGGATCTTGGTGGGGCCGTAGGTGAACACCCAGACCTTCGGTGTTCCCGGAAGGGCCGGGACCCCCTCGGTCGCGAAGCGCGTCGTCTGGGCGCCGAGCTCCAGGGGCTGGGGCCCCACGAGCTTGCCCTGCGCCAGGTAGGCGATGCCGTAGGAGCCGGCGGCGGCCATCCCGGAGAGCAGGAGAAGGGTCAGGAACAGCTTCATCAACTTCGCCATCGGTGCTCATCCGGGGTCAGGGTGGCACCATATATCGCTTTTCCGGCCCCGGGGCACAACACCCTACCGACCGGGCAGCCACTGGTTACCTTCTCCCTGCCGCCCTCTTCCACCGACCGGTGTCCCGAACCTATGCGCCCGCGCGACCAGATCCTCGGCAACCTCGAGACCATCTACCGTGATTCGTACGCCGCCGCCAAGGCGGAGAACCAGATCCGGAGGATGGAGGAACTCGATGCCGCCTACCAGCGTGATCAGCTGATGATGGAGGTCTTCCTGGACGTGCGCGATCAACTGGCGGCGCGACCGTCGGCGTCGGCACCATCGACCGGGAATGCGCTGCAGCAGCTCGACGCGCTCCGCCGGATCACCAAGCTCCGCTGACCACCGAAGGAACTGCGATGCCCCGCCGCCGTGCATTGGTCACCCTGATCGCACTGTCGTTGCTCCCGGCCGCCCTCTCCGCGCAGGCCACGCTCGTCATCCGGGGCCGGATCTGGACCGGTGACTCCACCCGCCCCTGGGCCTCCGCCCTCGCCGTTGCGGGTGACACGATCGTTGCCGTGGGCGACAGCGCGGCGGTGGCACCGTTCGTCGGTCGGACCACGAAGGTGATCCACGCCCCCGGTCTCGTCACCCCCGGATTCCAGGACGGACACACCCATTTCATCGACGGCGGATTCCAGCTCGCCTCGCTCGATCTCCGTGCAGTCCGGACGCCGGCGGAGTTCATCCGCAAGGTGCGCGATTTCGCGCGCCACGTCCCCAAGGGACGTTGGATCACCGGCGGAGACTGGGATCACACCCTCTGGCCCGGCCAACCCCTCCCGCGCCACGAGTGGATCGATTCGGTCACCCGCGACAACCCGGTGTTCCTCGAGCGGCTCGATGGGCACGAGGCGCTGGCCAATGCGGCGGCGCTCAAGGCCGCCGGCGTCACCCGCTCGACCCCATCCCCCGCAGGCGGGGAGATCGGCCACGACCCCGGGACCGGGGAGCCGACGGGGATCTTCAAGGACAACGCGCTGCAGGTGGTCTATGCGGTCGTCCCCGGGCCGACGCCTGAAGACCGTGACTCGGCCCTGGTCCGCGCGCTCCGTTACGCGGCGTCCATCGGGCTCACCGGCACCTCGTCGATGTTCGCGTCGTTCGCCGATCGTGCCAGCTTCCAGCGGGTGGAGCGCGCCGGACTCCTCACGATGCGCGCGGCACTCTACCTCCCGCTCGAGGATTGGCACGCCGTGGCCGATACGGTGGCCGCCGACGGCGCCGGTGATGACTGGGTGCGGATCGGCGGGCTCAAGGAGTTCATGGACGGATCGGCGGGTTCACGAACGGCCTTTTTCGCCGA
>DASSGV010000089.1:0-2613 GCA_035693225.1 Gemmatimonadales bacterium
TCCCCTCCTCCCCTCCGCCCCTCCGTCTCTCCGTCGCTGCGTCCCTCCGCCTCTCCGTCGCTGCGTCCCTCCGCCGCTCCGTCCCTGCGTCCCCTTGCCCCGTCCGCCGCTCGTTCCTAACTTGGGTCCACACGCTCGCCAAGGAGCGCCTGCCGATGTCGGACCCGTTCATGAGTTCCGACGACTACGATGAACAGGCCCACCAGCTGTACAACGAAGGCAGGTACGATGACGCACTAGCGTTGCTCCACGAAGGTCTCGCCCTCTATCCCCACGCCGTCGAGCTCCACGTCGGCGTCGCCTATGCTCACCTCGCGCGGGAAGAGTATGCGTGGGCTCGACGTTCGTTCGAGACCGCCACGATGCTCGATCCCGACCACGAGGACGCGCGCGCCGGCTACGGCGAAGTGCTCCTGAAGCTCGGCGCCTCCGACCTGGCCCTCAACCAGTTCGAGCGGATCCTCCTCCTCGGCTTCTCCGACGACCACGAATTGATGCTGCAGGTGGGCCGCGCGCTCTTTCGCGAGGGGCTGATGCAGTCGGCGCACCGCTTCTTCGAGCTCGCGGTCGGCGCCCAGCCCGACTCGCCGGAGGCCGCGGCCTGTGTGGGCTACGCCGCCCATCGCCTGGGCCTCGAAAGCCAGGCCATCTACTGGCTGCGCCGGGCCCTCGAAGCGGACACGGAATACACCGAGGCCCGGATCTACCTCGCCAACATGCTCTACGACCGGGGCGAGTCGGAGGCCGCGCTGCATCAGCTCGACCGCACCCGACCCGACGACCATTTCGACGAGCTCGGTCTCTGGCGCTATGTCGAACTGAAGAAGACGATCTACCGGCTCCCCGACGACGACCCGGAACTCGCCCCGTGGCTCACCCGCCTGGGTGAGGTGTCGGGGGAACCCGACGGCATCGACATGCTCCTGGCCGAGATCGAATCGCAGCAACCCGACGGCTCGGTACGGGATCCGCGTCAGCTTGAGCTCTTCGGCACTCTGCTCACCGAGCTGCAGGAGATGCAGAAGCGGCCGGGCGCGTCCGAGCAGCACCAGGTATCGATCTTGAACGGCCACAACTTCCGCGGCACCTGGGAGGAGATCCTCCTCCAGATGAAGGCGGCCGACCAGGAATGGGCGCACGCATCGCTCGCCGACTTCATGGGTTCGATCGCCCGGCGGGGCGCCACGGAGACCGGGGTCGTGATCCCGCTCACCGATGCCGAGGCGTTCATCCGCGGAAGTGCGGAGGCCGGCGTGCTGCGCATCCTGCACTGATGCGTCCGCTTAGTATTCCAGGATGCCCCGTTCCGATCATTCCCCCGCTCGCCCGTCCACTCCATCATTCGCCGCCCCGCCCTCCTGGACCACCGGTGTCCGGCGGGAAGTCCTCCCCAACGGCCTGACGGTCCTGGTCCAGCGCGACGACTCGGCACCCGTCGCGGCGGTGGTCACCCACGTCCGCGCCGGATTCTTCGACGAACCCGATGAGTGGGCCGGCCTGTCGCACGTGCTGGAGCACATGTTCTTCAAGGGGACGCCCACCCGGGGGGTCGGCGCCGTCGCCCGGGAGACCAAGGCGCTGGGAGGCTACCTCAACGCCGGCACCGGGTACGACCACACCAGCTATTACGTGGTGGTGCCGGCCCGGAACCTTCCCGACGCCATCGACATCCAGGCCGATGCGCTGCAGCGCGCCACGCTCGATCCCGCCGAGCTCGCCCGCGAACTTCAGGTCATCATCGAGGAGGCCAAGCGCAAGCGCGATACGCCGTCCGCGGTCGCCGCGGAGACGCTGCACGAACTCCTCTTCGACCGCCACCGCATCCGTCGGTGGCGCATCGGCCAGGAGGATGCGCTCGCCCGATTCACCGGCACGGAGCTCGCCGCCTACTACGCCGGCCGCTACGTCCCCGCGCGCACGATCGTGAGTATCGTCGCCGCGGTGCCGGAGGCGGAGATGCTCGCGGTGGCCCGGTCGGCATATGGCGGCTGGCCGGCCCGCGCCGCGGAGGTCCCCGAGGGACCCACTGAACCGCGCCGTACCGGCGTCCGGGTCCGCACCCTCCGGGGCGACGTGGCCCAGGCCGATGTCGTCCTCGGATGGCGAGGCGTCCCACCGCTCGACCCGGACGAGGCAGCGCTGGATCTGGCCTCGGCGGTGCTCGCGACGGGCCGCGGCAGCCGGCTCCACGCTCGGCTCCGTGAGACGGGCATCGCGACGAGCGTCGGTGCGTGGCACTACGCCCAGGGTGATGTCGGCATTTTTGCCGTACACGTGGATGGCGATGCCACCCGGGTGCCCGAGATGGTCGACGGGATCGCCAACGAGATCGTGCGGCTCCGCCAGGACGGGCCGAGCGCCGCGGACATCGACCGTGCCAGGACGCTCCTCACGGTGCGTTGGGCCCGACAGTTCGAGTCCTACGAAGGGCGCGCCTCCGCGCTCGCCGGCGCGGAGGCGCAGGGCGGCGTTCACCTGATCGACGAGGAGTACGCCCGGATGCTCGGGGTCTCCGCGGAAGACGTGCGCCGTGCGGCGGCCAGGTATCTCGTTCCCGATGCCGCCTCGGCGGTGGCGTACCTCCCGCGGAATGCCGGTGAGGACCTCGACGCC
>DASSGV010000090.1:0-3459 GCA_035693225.1 Gemmatimonadales bacterium
GCCGCACCCTCGATCTCCGCCCTCGCGCGGGTCTTCCACGCCCTCTCGGATGAGACTCGGCTTGGCATCCTTGCGCGGCTGACCCATGGTGAGCGGTGCGTCTGCGAATTGACCGACGAGCTCGATGCCGCTCAGTCCCGGCTTTCCTTCCACCTCAAGGTGCTGAAGGAGGCGGGGCTCGTCAGCGATCGGCGGGAGGGACGGTGGATGTACTACACCCTCCAGCAGGAGGTGCTCGCCGAAGCGGGCGTCGCGCTGGGGGAATGGCCGCAAGTGGGAAAGAAATGTTGTTGAGGTCCTGATCCGGTGTGCCGCGGACCAGCGGCGTGTTCAACATATCAACGAAAGTTGGTGCACAGTGGAGCAGCGCGAATTGAAGGACACGGTGCGGGAGAAGTACGGTCAGGCGGCGCTCCGGGTGGCGGACGGGCAGACGAACGGCTGTTGTGGCGGCAGCGCCGGCTGCGGTCCCGATCCGATCACCAGCGATCTCTACTCGAAGCTCGAGACCGAGGGTCTTCCCTCCGACGCGGTCCTCGCGAGTCTCGGGTGCGGCAACCCCACCGCGCTGGCCGAGCTCAAGGTGGGTGAGGTGGTGCTGGACCTGGGGTCGGGGGGCGGGCTCGACGTGCTCCTCTCTGCCCGTCGAGTGGGCCCCACCGGCAAGGCGTACGGCCTCGACATGACCGACGAGATGCTCGCACTCGCGCGCGCCAACCAGGCCTCGGCGGGCGCCACCAACGTCGAGTTCCTGAAGGGCGAGATCGAACATATCCCGCTCCCGGACGCATCGGTCGACGTGATCATCTCCAATTGCGTCATCAACCTCTCCGGCGACAAGCGCACCGTGCTCCGTGAAGCGTTCCGGGTGCTCAAGCCCGGCGGGCGCCTTGCCGTCTCCGACGTGGTGGTGCGCGGCAGCATCCCGGTGCCGGTGCGCAAGAGCATGGAACTCTGGGTCGGGTGCGTGGCGGGCGCACTGGAGGAACAGGAATTCCTGGGTCTCCTGTCCGATGCGGGATTCATCGGCGGGGCGATCGAGCCCACCAGGGTCTACGAGTTCGAGGACGCCAAGGCGTTCTTGGTACCGGCGGGGTTCGATTCGGAGGTGCTCGCCCGGGAGGTGGGCGGACGGGTGATGGGGGCCTTCGTTCGTGCGACCAAGCCGGTGACAGCGAAGAGCTGTTGCGGGCCGGAGTGCTGTCACGCCTGATCGATCGGAATTTCCGATGCGCTACGCCCTCACCTCGGACCTCGACGGCGACGTTTCAGCGCTTCGGACGGTGCTGCGTGATCTCGATGATCCCAGTGAGGTTGACCGAGTGTTCCGACTCGGCGACCTGGGTGGAGTACGCACCCTGGCCGAATGAGATGGTGGAGGTCCGCTCCCCGAGCCCGCTGCACGCTCCGCGTCACGGTGCCTACGATCGGGGATGGCAGACCAGCACCGGCACGTCGGCCGAGCGTATGACCTTGTCGGCGACGCTTCCCAGCACCAAGCGTTCGAAGCCGGTGCGGCCGTGGGTGCTGATCGCGATCAGGTCGGCCTGTTCCGCTCGTGCCTGCTCGACGAGCCATCCGGCGGTGTTGGGCGACTCGCCCAGCGTCGTGCGCACCGATACGCTGGCGTTCGCCAGCCGCCTCGAAGTGGACGTCAGGTAGCGCTCGGCGGCGGCATGGAGTGCCGGGGTCGTGGCCACCGGCGGGATGATCGGCATCTCGAATGCGAGGGGGACGATCACCACCGGTGTCACGCACCGGGCCAGCACGAGCGTCCCACCCGGGGCCAGCAACTCCCGGGCTGCGGGGATGGCCATCTCCGAGAGCGCACTTCCGTCCAAGGCGACCAGGGCCGTTCGGAAGTGTGGCGCGGTCCTGCGTTCGGTGTCGGGTCGGAGGAGGAGCAGCTGCCCGTCGAACGTTCGAAGCAGGCGATCGGCGACGCTGCCGAGCCATGCGCGCGCCACCGGACCGCGACCATGGGTGCACATCACCACCAGGTCCGCCTGGTGCGCGCTTGCGAACCGCTTGATCTCCGTTGCGGGGTCGCCGTTGACGACCGTGGCGACGGCCGTCACGCCGTAGGACCTGGCCGTTCGCTCGGCGAGATCACCGGCGTAGGTCACCAGCGTGGCCCGCATCGCGGTGTGGATCGCCTCCGCCTGCACCAACGGCTCGTCTGGCGCCATCGGCGCCAGGGGCGCGTGCACCGCAACGATGTCGAGTTGGGCTCGATCCTTGCTCGCGATGCTCGCCGCGAGGTCGAGGGCCTGTTCGGCGAAGGGGCCGCCGTCGAGCGGAACCAATATCCGGCGCATATGACCTGCCTTGAGGTGGGGTACTAACGCCGCAGGGGCGCCGATACGGCGCCGACCCGGCCCCGTGCGGAGTCGAGGAGCCCGGACACGACCCCGAGCGCCGAGTCGGCCGGGTATCCGGCCACCCGCAGAAGCCGGGCGTCCGCGCTATCCGTCGCCGGCGTGCGCCGATGATACGGATCGGGGTTGGCAATGACCCGCCCGAGGCGGACCTCCACCAGGTCGTATCGGATCAACACCTGGATCGGGATGGCCAGCGGCACGGTCCTTGTGGTGTCATTGCCGAGGGCATCCGTGTTCTCGATCGAGCCGGTGTCGGATTCCAGGAAGTGTGCCAGTGCGACGGCGTCGCGACTGCGAAGCCGGACGCAGCCGTGGGTCGGCGGGCGGCTCATGCCGATCGACCGCGGTGATCCGTGGATGAAGTAGCCCTTGCCCAACGGGAGCTTGACCGGTCCCATCGGATTGTCGGGGCCGGGGGGTTCCGGGCGCAGGTCACGGCTCCACGGCGCATCGGCGGGCGGGACCCACGAGGGGCTCCAGATGATCCGGCGCACGAGGAAACGACCCGTTGGGGATGGGTAGGCACTGTCGCCGATGGCCACCCGATAGGTTCGGACGATCCGCCCAGCCACGATAAGATCGAGGCGGCGTGCGGGCAGGTTGATATCGAGCCTCGGGGCCTGGGAGGCGCCGGCCAGGACGCTGGCCCAGAGCCAGAGTGGGGCGAGTTGCCACGGCACGATTTGCACCAGCGCAGGTTAGGGGTCCGTGGATGAAGATCGATTGAATATCGGTGGAGCTTCGCTTCAGGGGATCGTTCCGGGAGCCTTGGCGGCGCGCACGTGCTGAGGTGCGTGCAGTGATCGGCTGGGTCCCTTGAGCGGCAGCAGGCGGGTCGGCACCGCGAGGCCACGGTGAATGGGTCGGAAGGCCTCTCGTAGGGGTACGCAACGCCCCACCGGTCAGTGAGTGACGGTGGGGCGTTGGAGTTCCATACATGGGCTCGGGCGGACTCGAACCGCCGACCTCTTGCTCCGGAGGCAAGCGCTCTATCCAGCTGAGCTACGAGCCCGCGTCCTGCAACCGCTGATCGATGCGGGATCTGACGTCCATCGGGGCGCCCGGATTTGAACCGGGG
>DASSGV010000091.1:0-24761 GCA_035693225.1 Gemmatimonadales bacterium
CCGGACGCGGCGAACGAGGCCGTGCTGGTGCCGCTCATCTGGTGGAAGATGGGGGTCTGGAACACGCCCGCGGTCAGGAGCCCGGCGGTGCTGCCGCCGTTGAAGGTCGCGGGGCCGAAGACGAGCACCGAATCGGCCGGGTCCGTCATCGTCAGCGTGCCGGTCCCGCCGGTGCTGAAGGCCGAGTCCGCGATGACCACCTGGCCGTTCGCGTCCAACGACCCGGCCAGGATGTTGAGCGTGTCCTGCGCCTCGAACCTGGCCACGGGGTGCACGGTGCCGAGGATGTCGACGTTGAGGTACGACAGGTTGGACGGGATGGCCTGGTTCGACCCGAAGAAGCGGGTCACCGTGGCGCCGTAGTTGGTGTCGAGCGGGATGGTGAGCGCGTCGTACACCTCGAGGGTGTCGACGAAGAGCCAGGCGGTCGAATCGCCGATGACGGGACCGAGGGCCGTGACCCGGCTGGTGCCGAAGTCGGAGAGCGCGCCGCCCTGGAGCAGGAGCGAGTCGCCCACGAGGAGCGGCAGGGTGCCCGACTGGATGGTGACCGTGTCGCGGACGACGAGCCGGTTGAACCGGGTGCCGGCGTACGAGATCCCGAGCAGCGGCGACCCGCCGCCGGTGAACACCGTGCGGTGGGTGCCGGTGGCGAAGAAGGCCGAGTCGTTCCCGCCGGCGTTCTGGATGAAGCCGCTTCGGAGCACGAGGGTGCCGGCCGTGAGGTGGCCGTTGGAGTTGGCGCCCGCGAAGCTCACGTACCCGCCGACGTCCACCGAGTCGGCGGCGTTGGTCATCTGCAGGAGCCCGCCGGCGGCCACGGTCAGCTGGCCGGGCATGGTGACCGGGAAGCCGGCCGGGTCGAAGACCGCACCCGGGGTGCTGCCATTGCCGATAGTGAGCCCGCTCATCGCGAGCGCGGCGCCGGCCGTGGCGGTCCCGTCGACCTCGACGGACTGGTATGGAAGCACCGGGACGCTCTGGCTGGTGCCGCCGAAAGTGGTCTTCCCGACGTTGTATTGACCTGACAGGTTCGGCGCCGAGAGGACGCCGTTCACGCCGAGGGCGTAAAGGTGGAGCGTCGACGTCGCGTCGGCGGTGACGTTGCCGTTCACTTGGATGTCGTTCGGGCGCAGGAATTCGCCTATCAAGGCGGACGTGGTGTCGACCAAGGTGCTTCCGGTGACGGTGAGGTTGCCGGTCACGCTCGCGTTCGACCGCACCTCCACGGTGGCGCCGCCGACGACGTCGAGGTGGTTGAACGACGAGAGCCCGTAGCCGATCGCGAAGACGCCGGTGTTGTCGAACGTCACCAGGTGCGAGCCGCCGTTGAACCGGACCGTGTGCGTCCCGGTCGGCACGAAGGCGCCGCTGCTGGTCGGCTGGGCGAAGTTGCCCGCGATGTCGATGAGCCCGGCCGTGAGCTTCCCGGTCGAGTCGTGGCCCTGGACCGTGAGGTTGCCGCCGACGGTGAGGGTGTCCGCCCCGGACGTCATCAGGAGCGTGCCGGAGGTGTCGACGATCGCGTTCCCGGTGAGGGTCAGGTGGCGCCCGTTGAGGTCGAGCTGGGCGGCCAGCACGGCGCCGCCCACGGTCAGGGAGTCGGCGGTCACGTTGGCGCCGAGCGCCGCCGAGCCCGTCACCCGCACGTTGACGTAGGGCAGGGCCGGGATGGCCTGGCCCGCACCGATGAAGCCGGTGTTATGGACGTGGTAGGCCCCGGCCACGTTGAGCCCGCCTGCGACGCCCAGCCCGTTGAGCCAGAGCCGCGAGCCGGCAGCGGTCGAGAGGTTCCCCGCCACCGCCAGGGTGTCGTGCGACTGCACCGCCGCGTTCGTCCCCGTGACACTGACGTTGCCGAGGGCGATGGCGAGGGTGTCGAACACCACGCTGTCGCTTCCCGAGACCACCAGCGAGCCGAGGTGCGAGGCGAGGGTGTCGGGGTTGGCGAAGTGCACCGTCTGGACGCCGGAACCACGCAGGAGTTCGACCACGTTCCCCGCGGTCGCCGCGAAGGCGGTCGGTGACGCTCCGGTCTGGGAGGAACCGTACTGCGCGAAGTTCCCCTGCAGCAGGATCCGGCCGGCGGTGAGGGAACCGAGTTCGTTCCCGCCGCTGAAGGTGGCGTCCCCCGCCACGTTCAGGGTGTCGGCGGCGTGTGTCATCACCAGCAGGGCGCCGCTGGTGACGGTGAGGCTCCCGTTGGTGCTGGTGTTGGTGCCGTTCAGGTCGAGCCTGGCGGTCACGCCGCTCACCGTCAGGTCGCGGTTGGCCAGGAGGATCGAGCCGGGCACGACCGAGAAGTTGCCGGTGACGGCAAGGGTGTTGAAGATGCCGCGGACGGTACCGCTCTTGGCGAGCGTGACGGTGCCGCCGCCGGTGATGCTCCCGCCGTTGTCGAGCGAGCTGTCCACCTGCACCGTGGCGAAGGTATCGGCCTTGAACGTGGCGCCGCCGGCCAACACCAGTCGGTTCACGTGCACAAAGCCCGAGGTGCCGAGATACGGGTTGTGCGGCATCCCGAGGGGAATGAAGACGTTCTTGGACGAGTCGGGCACGGTGTCCGATTGCCAGTTGCTCGCCGTGGTCCAGAGCGAGTCGGTGGTGCCGCGCCAGATGGCGTTGATGCCGGCCGGGATCTGGATGTCGATGTTGAGCGGCGTGCTTGTGATCGGCTGGAAGCCGTTGGCGCCGAACATCAGCACGTAGCCGTTCCCGACCCCGTTGAGGGTGAGGGAGTTGAAGGTCGCGATCCCATTGACGAGCGGGACGCTGGTCACGCCGGTCAGGGTGCCGCCCACCGGGTTGGTGGAGATGAGGGCGGTGACGGAGTCGGCCACATTGGTCAGTGTGTCGCCGAGGGGGCCGACGAGCGCCACCCGCACCGGGGCGAGCGGGATCCCGGTGATCCCGCCGAGGGGCGCCGTCGCGAACGCCAGTCCGCTCCAGTTGACCGCCGCCGCCTCGAAGGGCGAGATGATCTGGGTGAAGCTCCCGCCGTAGAGCGGGGTCGAGCGGTTCATGTTGATCCGGACGAGCTGCCCGTTCTCGACGCTGTCGGTCGCCACGATGTAGTGCCCGGTGCCGAACTTGACCGGATTGGAGAAGACGATCCCGTTGAAGGTCTGCGGGCTCGCCGAGCCCCCTTCAACAAGGGTGAACTGGTCGGCGGTCGAATCCTGGTGCTGGAACGTCACCGAGTCGAACCGCACCACCTGTGCGGTGCCGCTCTTCATCAGCCGCACGCTGTCGAGCACCATCCCGCTCACGTCGAGGCCCATCGCCCGGAGCAGGGTACCGGCCCCCTTGAGGGTCGGCGCCGCGCCCGGCGCCTTGGTAATGGCGCCGGTGGCCTCGACGTCGCTGCCGAGGATCATGGTGTTGCCACCCGCGGTGAACTCGAGGTCGTTGAAGTGGGAGCCCGCCGTGAGGCTCGGGTTGAAGAAGCTCACCGAATCCACGTTCGGCGTGACCAGCCGGGTGCGGTGGCTCCCCGAGGGTGCGAACGCCGTCGCGATCCCGCCGCTCAGCTGGTGGAATCCGCCGCGGACGACGAGGATGCCGGTCGTGTCGAGGCCGGCGCCGCTCACTGTCGTGGCGGTCGAGAAGCCACCCACATCCACGCTGTCGCCGGCCGCCACCATCCGGAGCTGGCCGCTCCCGGTGAGGTGCAGGGCGCCGACGACCGTGAGCGGGAAGCCGTTCGGCGTGAGCACGCCGTTGCTGCCGTCGAGGAAGAGCGCCCCAGCGACGCGGAATGCCTTCACCATCGTCACCGGTGCCTGGAAGTGCACCACACCGTGGATCGAGTCGGGAATGGCGCCCGGCGTGGCGGTGAAGGTGGTCGTATCCACGTGCCACCCATTCCCGCCCACGTCCTGCAGTGCACCCTGGAGAGTGACGCCGTGGCCAGGGCCGGTCACGGTGCCGCTCAGGACGGTCGCGGTGCTGGCGACGCTGAAGTCGGTCGAAGCGGCCACGCCTCCCGCGTCCGCGAACTGGACAAGGTTGAAGCCGGAGACGCCGGGGCTCGCGAACGAGAGCGTCTGCGGGGTGCTCCCGGCAAAGATGACCCGGTGCGAGCCCGAGGGGGCGAACGACGCGGTGCTGTTGCTCTGCGCCAGGCCGCCGCGGAGGACCAGGACGCCCTGGGTCAGGTCGCCGGCGGAGCTGACGCTGCTGCCGGCGCTGAACGCTCCGCCGACGTCCACCGAGTCGACGGCGTTGCTCATGATGAAGCGCGGGCCGCCGGTCAAGGTCAGCGCCCCGGTGACGACGAGCGGATGCCCGTTGGGCTGCAGCTGGGCGCTCCCTTCCGCGACCAGGGAGCCCTTCACCTTGAGTGCCTTGCTCAGGGTGGCCACGCCCTGCAGGTGCACCACGCCGGAGATCGAATCGGGGAACGATGCCGGCGAGCCGGCGAAGACGGTGGTGTCGACCTGCCACCCGGTGCTCGGCGCATCGATGAGTGTCGCGCCGAGCGATGCGGACCTGCCCGCGCCCGTGACGACGCCGGTCTGCACCGTGGCCGTGCCGGTCGCCGCCATCGGCGTCGAGAGGGTGATCCCGGCGGCGTTGTCGAAGGTCACATCCTGGAAGTGCGAGAGCGCCTGCGCCGCATTGGCGAAGAAGATCGCCTGCGCCGCGCTGCCGGCGAAGATCGTCCGGTGAGTGCCGCTCGCCGAGAAGGCGTTCGACGAGCCGGCGCCCTGGGTGAAGGTGCCGCGCAGCACCAGGGTGCCCGCCGTCAGGTCGCCGCTGCTGGAGACCAATCCGCTGGCGGTGTAGGGGCCGCTCACGTCCACGCTGTCGAGGGCGCTGGTCATCACCAGCTGGCCGCTGCCGGCCGTGGTGAGGCCGCTGGTCACGGTGAGGGCGTGCCCGTTGACCGTGAGGACGCCGCTCCCGTCCACCGTGAGGGCGCCCAGGATCTTGAGCGACTTGGCGAGCGTCGTGGCGCCCTGGAAGTGCACCGACCCGCTGAAGGAGTCGGGGAGCGCCGGGCTCCCGGTGAAGATGGTGGTATCCACGTGCCAGCGGCTGTTGGACGCGTCCACCAGGTTGCCACCGATCGTCGCCGCCTTGGCGAGGCCGGTCACGTTCCCCCCGAGGAGGGTGGCCGTGCCGGTCACCGCCATCGGCGTGTTGAGCGTGACGCCGCCGGCGCTGTTGAAAGTCACGTCGGTGAAGTGCGAGGTGGCGGCACCCGGATTGGCGAAGGCCACGGTCTGCACCGCACTCCCGGCGAAGACCGTCCTGAAGGTTCCCGACGGCGCGAAGTCGGCGGAGGAGTTGGCGAGCTGCGCGAAGTTCCCGCGGAGCACCAGGGTTCCCGTGGCGAAGTCGCCGTTGCTGGCGCCGCCGCCCGCCGTGTAGGTCCCCTGGACATCCACGCTGTCGAGCGCGTTGAGGAGCTGCATCCGGCCGCTGCCGGCGGTCGCGAAGTTGCCGAGCACGGTGAGCGGGTTCCCGTGCGGCACCAGGATGCCGCTCCCGTCCACCGTGAGGTTGCCGAGCGCCTTGAAGGGACGGACCAGCGTATCCGCACCCTGGACGTGCAGGCTCCCCGTCATCGAGTCGGGGAAGAGGGCGCCAGCCGCGGTGATGTAGGTCGTGTCGGCGTGCCACCCGAATCCGCCGTCAATCAGGCCGTGCGCCAGGGTCGCGGCACCCACCGGCCCCGTCACCTGGCCCGCCGCCACGGTCGCGGTCCCGTTCACCAGCACGCTCGAGCCCAGGGTCACGCCGGCCGGGTTGGCGAAGGTGACGTCGTGGAAGCTCGAGGTCCCGGGGTTGGCGAAGCTGACCACCTGCGGTGTGGTCCCCGCGAAGATGACGCGATGAATCCCGTTGGCTACGAAGTCGTTCGCGGAGGTCGAGAGCTGCGCAAAGGAATTCCGGAGCACGAGCTTGCCGCCCGTGAACGCACTGCCGCCGTTCCCGCCCGCGACGAACGGCCCCGCCACGTCCACCGAGTCGTTGAGGCTGATCATGTCCAGCTGGCCGGTGCCGACGACCGAGAGCGCCCCGAGCGGTGCTGCGCCCGCCACGGTAAGCGGATGCCCGCTCGGCGCGAAGCTGCCCCCCGCGATGATCAGGGCGCCGTTGACCTTGAATGCCTTGCTGAGCGCGAAACCGCCGGCGTTGGAGAAGGAGACGACGCCGCTGATCGAGTCAGGGAGGGACGGCGCCCCGCCGCCGACGAAGCTCGTCGTATCCACGTGCCAGTGGCTGCTGGTCGCGTCGGTGAGTCCGCCGCCCAGGATGGCGCTGTGGGCGGTGCCGTTCACGTTCCCGGTCAGGGTGACCTCGCCCACCGCGGTGAAGTCGGTCGAGAGCGTCACGCCGGCCGGATTGGCAAAGGCCACGTTGGCGAAGTGGGAGGTGGCCGGCCCCGGGTTGCCGAACGACACGGTCTGCGGCGCGCTCCCGGCGAAGATCGTCAGGTTGGCGCCGATGGCGGAGAAGTTGTCGCTGAAGGTCGGCAGCTGCGTAAAGCCGCCGCGAAGGACGAGTTTCCCGGCGGTCAGATTGCTGCCGCTCGATCCGCCGCCCGCGGTGAAGCTCCCGCCCACGTCCACCGAGTCGGCGGCGCCGGTCATCACCAGCTGGCCGCTGCCGCCCAGCGTCACGTTCCCGCCCACCGTGAGCGCGTGCCCGTTCACCGTGAGGGAGCCGCTCCCGCCGATGGAAACGTCACCGGTCACGTGCGTGGCCGCGGCGAGCTGCGTCGAGTTGCTCACTACCAGGTTGGCGACCGTGCCCGAGAGGAGCTGGGTGGTGCCGTTCAGTCCGAGCTGGCCCGCCCCGGTCACCTGCGCGGTGGCCGGGATCAGGATCGTACCGAGTGCCGCGAGCGTGTCGCCCGAGTTGAGCGTGAGCGTCGCACCGGCTTCGAGCTGCAGCCCGCCGACCGAGGCGCTCGCGGTGAGCGACGGCGCCGGCGCGGAACTCGGGATGTAGACGTTGTCCGTGCTCAGCGGGATCCCGGCGGGGCTCCAGCTCCCCGCGGTGGCCCACGCGGTGCCGGATGAACCGGTCCAGGTCTTGGTGGTGCCCAGCGGCAACGACACCGCCGTGAACGTCACCGGGCTTCCGGAGACGCCCGCAAGCGTCGCCGTGGCGGTGTTGGTGCCCGCCGTCCCGCCCAGAGTCCACTGCGCCACGGTCGAGGTGCCGGTGGCGTCGGTCGTGGCCGTGACGCCGGCTAGGGTGCCGCCGCCGGCGGTCACCACCCACGTCACCGTGCGGCCCGGCACCGCGTTGGCGTGCGCGTCGGTCACTTTGACCGTGAGCGGGTTGGGGAGGACCGTGCCGGTGCTGCCCGACTGACTGGTGCCGCCGGTGGCCACGATCGTGGCCGCGGCGCCCGGCGTGCCGGTGCCTGCGAACATCACGCTGGCGCCGCTGGCCAGCGCCGCCTTGATCGAATCAGTACCGGCCGTGGTGGCGAGCGTGAAGGTGACCTGCGCCTGGCCGAGCGCGTTGGTCACGTTGGAGTCCGCACTGACCGTGCCGGTGCCGAACGTGCGGGTCCAGTAGACCTTGGTGTTGGCGACCGGATTGTTGGATCCATCGGCGACGCGGACCACCAGCGGGGCCGGGAGCGCCACGCCCACGGTGTCGGTCTGCAGGTTCCCGCTCACGATCGTCAGGGCGGATGCCGCGCCGGACGTGGCGATAGCGGTGAACTTGACCGATGCGGCCGTGCCCTCGATCGTCGCGAGCAGCGTGTCGGTCCCGGCCGAGGTGCCGAGCGTGAAGCTTACGCTCGCCTGGCCGTTGGCCGCCGTCGCGACGGTGTCGACCGCCACGCCGGCAAAGGTGCCGGCGCCGGACGGCACGGTCCAGATCACCTTGGCCGCGGTGACGAGGTTGTTCTGCGCGTCGGTCACCTTGACGATGAGCGGGAGCGGGAGCGTGCCCTTGGCGGTATCGCTCTGGGCGTTGCCGGAGACGATCGCGATCGCCGACGGAGCGCCGGGCACGGCGGTCTCGCCGAAGGTGACCGTGAAGCCGCCGGCGACGGTCTTGGCGAGCACCGAGTCGGTGCCGGCCACGGTGCCGAGGGTGAACGGCACCTGGGCGTGGCCCAGAGTGTCGGTGGTGATCGTGTCGACCGCGAGCGCGCCGAAGGTGCCGCTCCCGGTCTTGAGGCTGAAGGCCACCTTGGTGCCCGCCACCGGCTTGGCGCCGGCGCCTGTCACGCTCACGACGAGCGGCAGTGCGAGCAACTTGCCGACGGTGTCGGTCTGCGCATTGCCGGACACGATGGCGATCGCCGACGGGACCGGCGCCACGGCGGTCGCGGTGAAGAGCGCGAACGCCCCGGTGCCCGCGATGGTGGCGTGCACGCTGTCCACGCTCGGCGCCCCACCCAGCGTGTAGGCGGTCTGGGCCACGCCGAGCGCGTTGGTGAAGGCGCTGTCGCTGCCGACGGTCCCGTTGCCGACCACGCGGGTCCAGAGGACCTTGACCCCCGCGACCGGGTTGGCGTGGCTGTCGGTCACCTTGGCCGCGAGCGGGAGCGGAAGCGCCAGGCCGATGGTGTCCGTCTGGGCGTTACCCGACTGCACGCCGATCACCGATGGTGCGGCGGGGATGGCGGTCTCGGCGAAGGTGGCGGTGAATCCGCCAACGACGGTCTTGGCGAGCACCGAGTCGACGCCTGCCACCACACCGAGGGTGAACGGCACCTGGGCGTGGCCCAGGGTGTCGGTGGTGATGGTGTCGACCGCGGGTCCGCCGAAGGTGCCGGTGCCGGTCTTGAGGCTGAAGGCCACCCTGGTCCCGGCCACCGGCTTCCCGCCGGAACCGGTGACGTGCACGACGAGCGGCAGGGCCAGCGCGCGGGTGACGGTGTCGGTCTGCGCATTGCCGGACAGTATGGCGATGGCGGCCGGTGCCGGAGGCACGGTCGTGGCCGTGAAGGTGACCGACGCCGGACCGGCGCCCAGCGTGGCCTTGATGGAATCGACCCGCGGGGTCGAGCCGAGGGTGTAGGTGACCTGGGCGAGACCGGTGGCGGCCGTCACGGCGGACGGCGCCGACAGCGTGCCGCCGCCTGCGAGGCGCACCCAGTTGATCGTGGCGCCGCTGACCGCGTTACCGAAGGCGTCGGCCGCCTTGACGACGAGCGGCAGCGGAAGTGCGGTACTGACGGTGTCGCCCTGCGCGTCGCCGCTCTGGATCGTGATTGCCGCCGGCGCGCCGGCGAGTGCCGTGACGGTGAACGTCGCGGTGCACCCGCACGGCAGCGTGGCCACCAGCGAATCGGTCCCTGCCAGGGTGCCCACGGTGTAGGTGGTCTGGGCGTGACCGGTCGAATCGGTGAAGGAGGTGTCGGGCACGAACGACCCGGCGCCGTGGGCCGCCGTCCAGACGACCCGCGCCCCCGCCACGAGATGGGCTCGCGCATCGCTCACGAAGACGACGAAGGGTTGCGGCAACGCCTTCCCGACGGTGTCGGTCTGGCCGCCGCCGTTGGCGACCACGATGTTGGCGGCCACCGCGGCGACGGCGGTGGCGGTGAAGGTCACCTTGGCGCTGGTGCCTGCGAGGGTCGCCGAGACGGTGTCGGTCCGCGCGAGCGCGCCGAGGGTGTAGCCGACGCTCGCGACACCGATGCTGTCGCTGGCGGTCGTGTCATTCCCGACGGTGCCCCCGCCCGCCACCTTGAGCCACGCCACCTTGGCGCCGGTCACCGCGTTCCCGAAGGCGTCGGTCACCGTGACCGCGAGCGGCAGCGCGAGCGGCAGGTCGGTGGTGTCGGTTTGTGCATTGCCGCCCTGGATCGCGATGGCCGCGGGTGCTCCGGCCAGTGCCGTGACGGTAAAGGTGTCCGGGGCGAGCGCCCCGACCCGCGCCAGGAACTTCTGTGGTCCCGCCAGGGTGCCCAGAGTGATCGGCGTGGAGGCACGTCCCAGTGAGTCGGTGAGGACGAGCGAATCGGTCACCGCACCGCCTGAGAGGGCGGAGAAGTGTACGGCGACCCCGGCGACGCCGAGCGAGTCGGCGGCCTTGGCCTCGACCACGATCGGGACCGGTGCCGTGCGGCCGGCGGTATCCGATTGGAGGTTGCCGCTCACCTTGACCAGCGCCGTCGCCACGGGCACGAAATACACCGTCGTCGTATCGGCGATCCCCGTCGGCGTGGTGCCGATCACCTTCAAGGTGCCGCGGTGGTTCGGTGCCCGCAGAAGGCCGGTCGCGTTCATCTTCGCGAGCGTCGTGTCGGACGATTTCCACCCGGTGTAGAACTGCGTCACCGGGTTGCTCGAGGAATCCACCGCCGTGGCGGAGTAGCGGATCGAGTCGCCCAGCGCCACCGCGGTATCCTTCGGCACGATGCTGATGTGCGCGACGTTGGTCCCCGGTCCCACGAAGGCCAGGTTCACCACCGGCAGCGGGGAGCTGCCGGGGGGGCCGCTCACGATCACGACGCTCTGGTCGGCGCGGAAGACGACGTTGGGGCCCGCCTTGAGCTCGATCAGCGCGTCGAGGGTATCGGACTGGTGCGTGAGCGAGACCAGCAGCGCGAGCTTCAAGTCGCTCGAATCGGCAGGGAAGAACGCGGTGGTGTCGAGGACGACGATGTTGCTGGGCGGACGGGTCAGGCGGATATGGACGCTGTCGATGACGATGCCGAAGTCGGCCGGCGGGGCGCTCAGGTGCGTCACCGGCCGGAATCCGAAGTAGCCGCGCGTCCCACCCGAGGGACCGTTGAGGTGGTCGTCGGAACAGGTCACCACCGCGAGCCCCAGGAGGGCGGTCGCGGCCAGGCGGAGGGCGCGGGAGGAGACGAATGGACGGCGCCGGCGGGAGGTCGACGGAAGCATCAGGTCCCTGGGCAGGCGTACCCTCACCCCATGGGGCCGGGCCGCTGGTGCTCGAGTTCGATGTGTGGCAGGCCTGGAAGGGCCCGATGAACGACGGGGTATGGCGACAGGGCAAATATACGGCCCGATGCGAGGGTGGCTAGGGCGTTCGTCACATCGGCGGGGTGATCCCCGGGGGCGGTCGGGGCACCGCTTGACAGGCCGGTGGCCGTGTTGTACTGTATCGCAACACCAATACAATCGGCGGCCGCTGTGTTCGAACGACTCGATCCCCGAAGTCCCACGCCGCTCTACGCCCAGATCGCGGAGCGCCTCAAGGTGGCCATCGCCTCCGGCGAGCTCGAACCGGGCGCGGCGCTCGAATCGGTCCGCGCCCTCGCGGCCCGCATCCGGGTCAACCCGGCCACGGTGGTCCAGGCCTATCGCGACCTCGAAGCGGAGGGGTTCGTCGAAATGCGCCAGGGGAGCGGCACCTACGTCCGGGCGGTCAGTGCCGAGCGCCGCAGCCGCCAGCGCGAGACCCAGGCCCGGCAGCTGGTCCGCACGATGCTCGCCGACGCGGCCCGCCTCGGCGTTCACCCCGCGGAGATCCGCGCCGCGCTGCAGGACGAACTCAAGGAGACCCGATGACCGACCTCGCCATCGAGACCCGCGGCCTTGGCCTCCGGCTGGGTCGGGAGTTCTCCCTTGCCGATGTGGCGCTCTCCGTCCCGGCCGGCGCCATCTACGGATTCCTGGGCCCCAACGGCTCCGGGAAGACCTCGACCATTCGCGCCCTGCTCGGCCTCTATCCCGGCTTCATCGGCACGGCTTCCATCCTCGGGATGCCGGTCCCGGCAAGGCTGCCGGAGATCCTGGCCCGCATCGGGTACGTCCCCGAGCGGCCGCACCTCTATCGCCGACTTACCGTGGCCCAGTCGCTGGAGTTCCACGCTGCCTTCCACCAGAGGTGGGACCGCGCGTGGGTGACGGAGCTGGCGGCACGCTTCGGCCTGCGATCAGGTGCGGAGATCGGCAGCCTCTCCAAAGGGGAGACCGCCAAGCTGATGCTCCTCCAGGCGCTGGGGCAGAAGCCCGACCTCCTGATGCTGGATGAACCGACCGATGGGCTCGATCCCGTGGTCCGACGCGACGTGCTCGCAGCACTCCTGGAGTACGTGGAGCGGAGCAAGGCCACTGTCTTCATTTCGAGCCACCTGGTCCACGAACTCGAGCGCATCTGCGATTGGGTCGGGGTGATGGACCAGGGACGCCTGGTGGCGCAGGTCCGGATGGAGGCGTTCAAGCACGGGATCAAGCGGGTCAGGGTGCCGGCGGGAGCGGTGCGCCCGGTGGGTGCAGCAGTGACGGTGATCGCGACGGACTCGGTGGCCGGCGCCGATGAGTGGGTGGTGCGCGACTGGACCACAAACTCTGCCGCCGCGCTTGCCGGGGCCGGTGTCACCGTGCGCGAGGTGATCGACCTGGACCTGGAGGAGGCGTTCGTGGAGCTGTTGCGCTCATTCCGCCGATCCGTGGGGAGGGCCGCCTGATGTTCCAGGTCATCCTGAAGCAGGTCTGGCGCGACTCGCGGTGGATGCTCCTCTTCCTCGGCGCCTGCGCGGTCGTGATCACCCAGGGCGTGGTGCGCGTGACTCACGGGCTGCCAGACAACGACATGTACGGGGCTGTCCTGGTCGAGGCCCAGTTCTGGGGGCTGATGATGCCGGTGCTGGCGTTCTTTGCCGCACTCCTCCTGGCGATCATCACCTGGTGGCCCGATCGTCGCGGGTGGTGGGTCTACGCACTGACGCTCCCCATCGAGCGGGCGCGGTACGCGTTGATGCGCGCCGCCGCCGGCGGCGTGATGCTCGGCGCCCTGGCGCTTCTCTTCTGGGTCGCCGCCATCGTGGCCACGAGCCAGGCGGTGGTGCCCGATGGCCTGCATTTCTACGCCGGCACGATCGCACTCCGGTTCGCGCTGGCGCTCCTGGTCTGCCACGCGCTCTGGACGATGCTCTCCCTCACCGGGCGGCCGGCGGCGTGGGCGGTGGTCGGGATCGTGGTCGTATCGATCGGATGCGAACTGCTCGGCATCCACGCGGTATCCTGGGTCGTCAACGCGCTCACCGGCCAGTGGAGCCCCCTCCATATCCTGGGCGGTCGCTGGATGCTGATCGATGCGTAGCGCACTCGGCGGCATCGTCCTGGTGCTCCTCATCCCCGCGGTGGCCCGCGCCCAGAGCCTTGCGGACCTCGAGGCCGCCCGTGCACGCCTCTCCCGTGAGTCCGATTCATTGCAGCGGCTCGCCAAGTTGCCGCCGGTGATGGACACGGTGCGGCTTGGCGACGGCTGGGTGGTGGCGGTGAGTCCCGCAGCCCGGGCTCTGGTGGATTCGACCACGCTCGCGGCGCTGCAAGCGGGAAACGCGCAGTTCGGCGGCGTGCTCGATCCGGGATCAACGCCAGTCGAGATCCACCTCCATGCAACGCCGTTGTGGGTCGGGCTCGAAGTGAGGGTCGGTGCGGGAGTGGCGTCGTCGAAGGTGAGCGGTGATCTGCGAGCGCTCAGGCGCCATCGGGGCGCGGTACCAAGACTCATTGACCAGGCTGTCCCCCGGGCGGCGTTGGGAACGGCGGACACGGCTCTGCTGAACTGGGCCGGAGGCACCCTCGCATTGAGCTTCGAGGACCTAGTCGACGCCGCGCGGATCCGGTTGCAACGGGACACCGGGGTCGAGGTGCAGGGCTGCCGAGAGCGCTCCCTCGAGGCGTGCGTGCGTGCATTGGGCGGTGGCGCCAACGCACCGCAGGCTCCGGAGTTCACCAGCGTGGTGCGTCGCTCACTCGTGCGGTACGCACTGGAGCGCGCCGGCGGTGACAGTGCGTTGCCGCGGCTCTATGCCCATCGAGATCAGCCGATCCTTGAGCGGCTCGGTGCACTCGCCGGATTGCCGGTCGATACGCTGGTCGCGGAGTGGCACCAGGCGGTCATTCGAAATGATGAGTTGAGTCCGAAGGGAGCGGTACTCGCCCTCCTCGGTGCGGCCCTCCTGCTGGCGCTCGGGACCTGGGGGGCACGATGGCGCACGGTCTGATCCGGTGGCCGGCGGTGGTCGGCGCGGCGTGCCTGGCCGTAATGGTCGCGCTCTATCACGACGCGCCGCAATATGCCATTGGCTTTCAGGGTACGGCCGAAGGCCGCCGTGCCGTGGTGTTCGACAGCCTCCGGCGGTTGGACCAAAGCATCGATTCTGTCCGACTGCGCGGCGGAGAGATCCGTGGGTTGATGTCGGTGGGACGCCGAGCGCCAGGGTTCAGCGTCGTCACCCGGCCCGACTCCAGCGTAACTCGCGCCGTGTCCGATTCGATCGGACGGATCTTCGACTCGGCGTGGGCGCGGCAACCATCGCGCGATACCTCCATCAAGGTGCTCATCCGCGTTGGCGACGGGTGGCCATCGATGCGCATGCTCCACCCGATCGCACTCGATGGTGCGACCTGTGTGCGGGGGGGCTGGTGGTACGGCGCGATCACCGCCCCTGATGTGGAGCACTCGCTCGGATCGTGCGGGTATTACGCCGCATTCGGCCGTCCGGGACCCGCCATCGAGCGTTGGTTCACGACCTCCGCCATCGGGTTCCAGGCCGATCCACCGGCCTGGCGCCCGGTACCGGACACCACCAACTGGTACCAACGGCAAAAGGCGGCTTGGGCGGATGGCGGCTGGACATTGCGCCTCGCCCGCGCCGGCGTTCCGGCACCCTACGAATTCTCGGCGAAGTTGGCCGGCTGCGCTGGGGGGAGCCAGGGTGCTTGTGCCGATGCGACGCTGAGCCCGATCCCCCCCCCACGTCCAGGAGAGTCCTACTACTTCACGCCGATGGCGGGGATCGGACCACTGACCACGGTGCTCTTGCCGGACCTCATCCACGAATTCGGTCCCGATCGCTTCCGTGCGTTCTGGAAGTCACCCGACGCCGTGTCGGTCGCATTCGAGCGCGCCTTCGGAGTGTCGCTGGACAACTGGGTGCGGGGTGAGGTCATCGCCTATTACGGCCCCCTCCAGCTCGGCGCCGGTGACGTCGGCCGAGCCGGGATCTCGGCGTTCATCTGGGCGCTCATCTTCCTCGGACTCACGGCGCTCATCGCGCGGCGCCTGCAGTACTGACCGCATTCGAACCCACGTACCGGAGGACCAGATGCGATCCACCATCGGAGTATTGGCATTGGCGCTCGCCGTCGCGCCTCAGCTCAACGCGCAGGCGACTGCCGCCCCCAGTTGGGCGGTCCATCAAACGGCGATGCGGACGGCGCTTCGAGATCTCATCGTGATGGAGGAGCGGTATTACTCGACGCACGGTACCTACACCACCGACCAGGCGGCGCTCGGCGCACCGATGCCCAAGACCCACGCCGAAGCGGTCAGTCAGGGCTATAGTCTGGCGATCGTGCAGGCGGGAGGGCGGGGGTGGTGGGCCCAAGGCCAGGTCTCGGGCGGCACCGCGGGCGGGTGCGTCACGTACGTGGGGGAGATGAAATACTTCGGCGTGGCGCCGACGACCCCGGCCGGTACTTCGGCGGCCGCCGACGGTGAGGGGATGATCAAGTGCGACGGGACCTGAGGTCGGTCTAGCCCGGGACCTTCTCCCGCGAGGCCTCGAGGAGGGTGATCAACTCCCGCAGCTTGTCCGGCCCGAGGTGGGAGAGCTGCGCGAGGTGCATCGTCTCGATCGGTGCATCGAGTTGATCCACCAGTGCCCGGCCTTCGTCGGTGAGGCGGATCATCACCGCGCGCCGGTCGTCGGGATCACGGGTCCGCGCGACCAGGTGGCGTGCTTCCAGGCGATCGATGAGCCGGGTCACGTCGGGATCGCGGGTGAGCATGCGCTTGGAGATCGCGCTACAGGTATGGCCCCGCTCGTCGGCGCCGCGAAGGATCCGGAGCGCATTGTATTGGGTGGGAGTGAGCCGCCACGGCTTGAGGATGCTGGAGACGTGACGATCGTAGGCGTCGGCGGTGCGGAGGATATTGAGCGCCGCCTCCTCCTCCAGGGTGGGGAAGGGTTGGTGCTGGGCGATCTCTTCGCCGAGCTTCCCGGTCATCGGTCGCTACCCTCCTCCCGCCTCGGGTGCCGGCAGGTGCCGGAGTACGTCCTTGAGGCTCCGTTCGAAATCTACCCCTTTCGTCACGATGCCGAGGGCTCCCCGCTCGAGCGCGGCCGCCTGGTCCGGTGCCACGGTCTGGGTCACGATCACGACCGGGATGTGGGCGTAGAGCGGGTTCTTCCGCAGGGTATCGAGAAAGGTCGCGCCGTCCATCACCGGCAGCGCCAGGTCGAGCAGGATGAGGTCGGGGATCCGGCGTTCGATCCGCTGGAACGCCTCCAGGCCGTGGCGGGCCGTCTCGACCTCATAGCCCGCGGACGCCATCATCGCCCGCAATAGTCGCTGTTGGCTGACGTCGTCCTCCACGATCAGCACCCAGCTCCCGGTGGTCCCGAGGATGCGCCGCACCGTTGACACCAGCAGGTCACGGTCCACCGGCTTGGGGAGCAGGTCCATCACGCCCAGGATGCGTCCTTCCTGCTCGGCCGCGACGATGCTCACCACCACCACCGGGATCGCCGCCAGGTCCGGTTCCGCCTTGAGCGCCCGCATCACGTCCCACCCCGACATCTCCGGCATCATCAGGTCGAGCGTGATCGCCGCCGGCCGGTGGGCTCGCGCCAGCGCCAGCCCGTCGGCCCCGTTGCCGGCGGCCACCACCGCGTAGCCCGCGTGCTCCAGATACTGCCGCATCAGCACGCGGGCGTCGGCGTCGTCGTCGATCACCAGCACCAGCGGGCGGCCATCCCGCGGGAGTGCCGCGACGTCCGGGTCGACCGGCGGCGCCGGTGACGGCGCGACCACGGGGGTGAATTCGACGGCAAAGGTGGAGCCGCGGCCCGGTTCGCTGTGGACCGTGAGCGAGGCTCCCATCATCTCCACCAGCGAGCGGGAGATCGTGAGGCCGAGACCGGTCCCGCCGTACTTGCGTTCGGTGGTGTTGTCGGCCTGCTGGAATGCCTCGAAGATGGCCTGTTGCTTTTCCGGCGCGATCCCGACCCCGGTGTCCTGCACTTCCAGCCGCGCCGCGCGACGCGTGCCGGGGTGCACGACGAGCCGTACGGTGACGCTGCCGCGCTCCGTGAACTTGAGCGCGTTCGAGATCAGGTTGATGAGCACCTGACGCAGGCGGGCGGGGTCGATCGAGATCAGGTCGACCGCCTCGGGCAGGTCGGTGCGGAGCTCGACCTGGGAGCTCCGGGCCTGGCCGCCGACCTGGGCCAGCGTGTCCTGCACCAGGCCCACCAGGTCGGTCGGCGTGAGCTGCAGTTCCGCCTTGCCGGCCTCGATCTTCGACAGGTCCAGGATATCGTTGATCAGGTTGAGCAGGTGGATGCCGTTCTGTTCGATGCGGGAGAGGAACTGGATGTCCTGCGCGGACATCGTCCCTTCTCGGCCGGTCTGCAGGAGGCGCGCGAAGCCGATGACCGAATTGAGCGGCGTCCGGAGCTCATGGCTCATCGTGGCCAGGAACCGGCTCTTGGCCTGGTTGGCCGCCTCGGCGGCGTCCCGGCTCTGCCGGAGCTCCGCCAGCAGCAGCTGGTTGGCCTCGAACCCCGCCGCATTGGTGAAGGCGGCCGACAGGAGCCCGGCCATGATCCGGGCGCCGCGCAGTTCGTCGTCGCCGAAGGCATCGGGTCGGCGGGAAACGACGTTCAGGACCCCGATGATGCCGGCACTGCGCCACAGCGGCAGCGCGATGGCGGATCGGAAGTCCCGCAGCTCGGCGAGCGACTCCTTCGCGTCAGGCTCGGCGTGGGAATCGTGCAGCAGCGCCGGCTCGCCGCTGGCGTACACCCGCCCCACCAGGCTTCCGGCGATCGGCGCTCGGAGCCCGGAGTAGGGTTCGAGCATCCCGACCAGCATCCGATAGGTGACATCTTCACCGTCACGCAGGGCGATGCCGGCGCCGTCGGCGCCAAAGAGGTGCATCACCTGGCTGGCGATGAGCCGCATCAGCCCGTCGGAGGCGGCCGGCGCCGTGGCCACCGCCTGTTGCACCTCGATGATCACCGCCTGGCGCTCCGCTTCCACCGCCAGCCGCTCCTGGATCCGGCGGCGTTCCATCACCTCGCTCCAGCTGGTCTGGGCGCCCGCCAGCATCAACAGCACACCCAGTAGTCCGCCCACGACGACGACCATGATCGCGGTCCGGCCGCTGGTCTCGGCCGCATCCTCCCGGAGGTCGAGGAGGTCGCGCTCCGCGTTGGTGATCGCGGCGATGTGCGTCTCGATGGAATCCATCAGCACCAACCCGCGGCCGCTGCTGAACAGACTGCGGGCCGAGTCGGCTGTGACGGCCGGGTCCGCCATCCGGTCGGTGACCCCGAGTTTGGCGCGCACCAGCGGCGTGATCGCGTCGAGCCGGGCGAGCCGTTCCCGGCTGTCGGCGGAGAGAACGGCCAGCTGATCGAGTGCGGCCGTGGTCTGCCTGCGGGCGAGCTGATAGTGCGTCCGAAGCGTCGGGTTCCCCGACAGCGCGTACCCGCGGGCGCTCGATTCGGCGGTCCGGATCGCGGAGCGGAACTCTGACGCGGCGTTGAGCACCTCGAGGGCGTGGCGCTCGAGGAGGACCGCGTTGGAGTACTGCGTCAGGCTGCGGAAGGAGATCACGCCGGTGACCACCAGGAGCACGATCCCGATGGAGAACCAGGCCAGGCTGTTGCGACGGACCTCGCGGCCCGGCATCAGGCGTTCCCGGTCCGGCCGGCGATCATCCGTTCGAGGGCGTCGTACAGGAGGGTCTCGTCGATGATCGGCTTCGCCACGTATCCGTCGAAACCCATCCCCAGGAATCGCTCGCGATCGCCGGCCATCGCGTGGGCGGTGAGTGCGATGACCGGGATCGACCGAAGGGCGTCATCACCCCGCAATCGGCGGAGGACCTCACCCCCGTCCATCCCGGGAAGGGAGATGTCGAGCAAAATGGCGTGGGGGGGCCGGGCCGCGCATCCGGCGAGCGCGGCCGGACCACTCTCATACTCATCGACGGTGTACCGGCCGGCCAGGAGCGCCTGCAACAGCAGTCGGTTGTCGGGGTTGTCCTCGACCACGGCGACGCGGGGGAGATCGCTCACGGGTTGCTCCGGATGTGGTCGAGGGCGGCCAGCGCAGAGCCGAATGCGGCCCGCCACGCCGGGAGGCGGGCGGCGACAGCCGCGATGTCTCCGGCGCTCGCGAGTCCCTCGATCTCGCGGGAAATGGCGGAAAGCTCCGTCGCGCCGAGCTGCCCGGCGCTCGAGATCAGGCCGTGGGCCACCGCCGCCACCGTCGCGGTGTCACCCGAACCGGCCGCCGCTTCGGCAAGGTCGACCCGTGCCGGCGCATAGGACATGAACGTGTCGATGAACCGGGTAAGTAGCGCGGGCCCGCCGATCTTTCGCAGCTTGGCCAGCATGACGGGGTCGAGGAGCGGCGCTCCGGCAGGATCGGTCATCTAGCGGGAGACTACCATCCCACCCAAGCCTCGGCAAGCACCGATCCGGCAAGATCCGGGTTGTTGCGGTGATTATCCTCCTTGCCATGCGACCCACCACTCCCGCCTGGCGGATCACCCTCGCGTTCGCCACGGTGTACCTCGTCTGGGGCTCCACCTACCTCGCCATCCGCTATGCGATCGGCTCGATCCCGCCCTTCCTCATGGCGGGTGTCCGGCTCCTCATCGCGGGTGGCCTCCTGTACGTCTGGGCCCGGATGCGGGGCGCCCCTCCCCCGGCGCGGAAGGAGTGGCGGGCCGCGGCGATCTCGGGCTTCCTGATGCTGGTCTGCGGCAATGGCGCCGTCGTGTGGTCCGAGCAGGTGGTGCCGTCGGGGCTCACGGCACTGATCGTGGCCCTGGTGCCCGCGTGGACTGTCCTCGTGGAGTGGGTGTTGCCGGGTGGGACGGGGCCCGGACGCATGACCGTCCTCGGGCTCGTTGCCGGGTTCGTGGGGATGGCGCTCCTGGGAGGCCCCGGTTCGGTGACCGGCGGCGCCAGTCCGTGGGCGGTGGGCGTCCTCGCGGCCGGTTCCCTGGCCTGGTCGATCGGCACCATCTACCAACATCGTGGAGCCCCGCGCCCGGCATCGTCCTCGATGGCCACCGGCATCCAAGTGCTGGCCGGCGGCGCCGGACTCCTCCTGTCGTTCCTGGTCCTGCCGGGCGCCACCCGATTTCACCTCGACGCCGTCACCCCACGATCGCTCCTGGCGCTCGGGTACCTCATCGTGTTCGGGTCCATCATCACCTTCAGTGCGTTCGTCTGGCTGATCCAGGTCAGCACGCCCGCCAAGGTATCGACCTACGCCTACATCAACCCGGTGGTGGCGCTGCTGCTGGGCTGGGCGGTGGCAGGCGAGGCGCTCGACCTTCGGAGCATCTGGGCCTCGGCGCTCATCGTTGCCGCGGTCGGCATCATCACCTGGGACCGGTCCCGCCACTCGGCGTGAGCCGGAACGGAATGCGGGGGCCCGACCGGGGCCCCCGCATCCGTTGTGATAACTGAACGGCGGTGTCGGCGCTCAGGGGAGCTTCTTCAGCTCCACCCGCCGGTTCTCGGCCCGCCCGCTGGCCGTCGTGTTGCTGGCCACCGGATTGGCCGGACCGTACCCCTTGGCGGTCAGCTGCGACGCCGAGACGCCCCTCTGGATGAGGTACGTGGCCACCGCGTTGGCGCGTGCCCGTGAGAGCGTGATGTTGCGCGCTCGCGATCCGGTGTTGTCGGTGTAACCGCCGACCTCCACTCGGATGGTCGGATTGGCCGCGAGCGAGGCGGCGACGCCATTGAGGATCACCTTCGCGTTCGGGGTCAGGATGGCCCGGCCGCTCAGGAATGTCACCCCTTGGAGCGTGACGGTGGCCTTGCCGGCCGCGAACAGCTCCGGACAGCCGACGGCATCGACCTTCTGGCCGGCGATCGTGCCGGGGCACTTGTCGAGGTTGTCCGGGACGCCGTCGGCGTCGGAATCGACCGGCAGCGGGCAGCCACGGGCATCCACCTTCTGTCCCAGCGGCGTCCCGGGGCAGGCGTCCTTGTCGTCGGTCACCCCGTCGCTGTCCGAATCGACCGGGAGCGGGCAACCCCGCACATCCACCTTCTGGCCCACAGGGGTACCGGGGCACACGTCCTTGTCGTCGGTCACCCCATCACCGTCGGAATCGATCGGGATGGGACAGCCGCGCGCGTCGACCTTCATCCCCGCAGGGGTACCGGGGCAGGCATCGATGTTGTCCGGCACGCCATCGTGGTCAGAGTCGATCGGGAGCGGGCAACCCTTCGCGTCCACCTTCGCGCCTGCCGGCGTGCCGGGGCAGGCATCCCGGTCATCGGTCACCCCGTCGTGATCGCTGTCCTTGGGGAGCGGGCAGCCCTTGGCATCGACGGCGCTGCCGGCCGGTGTGCCGGGACAGACGTCCATCTTGTCCGGGACCCCGTCGTGATCGCTGTCCTTCGGGCCCTGGTGCGCTGCGAAGCGGAAGTTGAGGCCCGCCTGCAGGGAGTAGTTGATGTTGGTCGGCTTGGCGCTGGAAGTGGCGTTCGCACCCTTCGAGTAGTAGTCAAGCACCCCATCGAGCCGAAGCCCGACGACGTTGCCGAACTGGTGCTGATAGCCGATGGCGCCGCTGAAGCCGTCGGTGCTCCCATCCAGCCCGGTCGACAGTGGGCTCACCTTCAGGTGGGCATACCCGGCACCGAGAATGAACTGATCCATCGCCGCGCCCCAGTGCTTCTCCAGCCGAACGTGGGTCGGCGTGGTGGTGACGCTGGCACTGGTGTTCTTGTTCGTGGTGGAGTTCGTCGAGAAGTCGCCGGCGAGCGCCCAACCGTTGGAGAGGTACAAGCCCAGCCGGCCACCGACGCCGAAGCCGGTCTTCTCGGTCAGGCTCTTGTCGTAATCGACCGCACGACCGAATACGCCGAGGTCGATCGAGCCACCGGCCTGGGCGGCCACGGCGGGTACGATCCCCGCGAGGAGCCCGAGGCAGAGGATGAGGGACCTGCGCATAGTTGCTCCTGATTGGGAGTGAGATCGGCCGTTGAGCGCCCGAACGTCGGTCCCGGGCCTCAGAGGGCCGCCCGAACCGGCATCGGCACACAATCTATAGTGGTGGGGGCAGGATATCGCCTCCCCGGGTGGAGTTTCGGTGAGCAACGTCACTTGGCGGTCGGCGAGGATGCTTCTGCGTCAGGAAATAAACGATAAGACGACTATCGTTATTACGTATATATGCAGGTCGCCCTCTCATCCTGGGAGCGCTGGGGGAGGAGGTTCATCACCTCGGCCCAGGCGGTCGAATCGCGCACCGATCCGCGCCCGCTCCCGGCTGGTCTCGTCGTACTGCTTGGTCGCATTGGCGAGATGCATCCCGACCTTGTCATAGGCCGCCCAGAACTTGTCGAGTTGGTGCCGGAGTCCGCCGAGTTCGGCGACGATCTCGCGGGAGCGTTCCTCGATCCGGAGGCCGTTGAGTCCGTGCAGGACCGCCGAGAGGTACGCATAGAAGGTGTGCGGTGACACCGGGATGACCCGTCGTTCCATCGCGTAGCCGAGGACGCTGCGGCCGTCGTCCAGTGCCTCGCCCCGGACCACGCTCTCGTAGTAGACCGCTTCCGATGGCAGGTACATCAATGCGAATTCGAAGGTCCCCTCGTCGGGACGGATGTACTTGTCGGCGATCTCGTCAATGCGGGCCTTGAGGGATCGCCGGAATGTGCGCCGTTCCCGCTCCGCGGCCTCGCCATCCGCGTCGAGCATCCGCTGGAACGCCTCCAGCGGGAACTTGGCGTCCACCGGCACCAGGCCGCCGCCGATCCGAAGCACCGCGTCGACCCGTTCGCCGGAGCGGAAGGTGTGCTGCATCTCGAACTGTCCCGCCGGGAACACCTGCCGCAGCAGCTCCTCGAGCCAGACCTCACCGAGGGTGCCGCGGAGCTTGGGCACCCGGAGGAGGTCCTGCACTTCCGCCACCTGACGACCCACCCCTTCGAGCCGGGTGGTCGCGTCCGTCAGCCGGCCGATCCGGTCGCGGAGGTCGGTCACGGCGGCCGCGGATTGCTCCAGTTGGCGGGAGACGGTGTCGGTGAGCGTGGCGACCGTGCCGGGGACCGACTGCTGGACTCCGGCCATCGCTTCCAGCCGGGCGCGCAGGTCGGCCAGTTCGCGGGCGAGCGCGAGATCGGGTCGGTCGACCCGGCGCAGGAGCAGGATCAGCAGCCCGACGATCACCACGCAGAGCACCACCGCGAGCCACGCTGGCATTCCCGACTCCCGTCAAGGTGTCCCGAATAGTATTGCGGTGGTGTGTCGGTCGGTCGCCGGGACGCATAGATTGGTCGGAGCCCCTTCCTGCCCGAGGTGATCGATGCGCTGGTATCTGGCCTCCCTCGTTCCATTGCTCTCCCTGGCGCCACCGCCCGTGCACGCCCAGGACCCCGCAACGCTCTCGGCGCGGCTTGCCGCGATGACCGCTGTCTCGGGATTCGAGCGTCCGATGGCGGACACCCTGCTCGCGCTCCTTCCCGGCGCGGCGCGTGATCGTGCCGGCAATGTCGTCGACGTCCTGGGCACGGGGCAGGGTGGGCTGCTGGTCGCCTGTCCGCTCGACGAGGTCGGGTACGTGGTCGGCAGTGTCCGATCGGACGGGTGGCTCACCCTGCGACGGGTCGGATCCGGCGTCGATGCCGGCTTCGATCGGTGGTTGCAGGGCGAGCGGGTGACCCTGTGGGGCCGGCACGGCGCGCGTGTCGGGGTCGTTGCGGTGCGCTCGGTGCATCTGCTGCGGGGTCGCGACCGTGCCGCACCGGCTTTCACGGTCGATGATGCGCTGGTGGATGTCGGGGCCCGTAGCGCGGCAGATGCGCGAGCGCTCGGCGTCGATGTGCTGACACCGGTGGCGCGGGAGAAGGATCCGCTCCGCTACGGCGATGGTCGCCTGGCCGGGCCCTGGGTGGGAAGGCGATCGGCCTGCGCCGCACTCGTGGATGCCGCTCGCGCAGCGCATCCGACCGGACGGGTCGTGATCGCATTCGTGACCGAGCAGCAGCTCGGCCGTCGGGGGCTCCTGACCGTGATGCACACGCTGGGGGCGTTCGATCGGACCGTTCTGGTGGACGGCAAAGGCGGCGAGTTCGGCTCCCTGATCGTGACGGCAGACTCGGGACTCGGCGCCAGAGAACGCGGGCTTGGTATCGTCACCCGGCTTGACCTGCCGGTGAAGTATGCCGGGACACCGGTGGAGACCGTGTCACTGGCGGACGTGCACGCGCTCACGGCCCAGCTCGTCGGTCGGATCGGGGGTGCACAATGACGCGCGTATGGGGAGCACTGGCCACGCTGGCCATCGTGTCGGCGCCGGCCGCGGCGCAGGCAGGTCCGACGACCGTGGCCGACGCGCAGAAGGTCCTGGCGCCGTTGGTCGAGACCTACGCGCCGTCAGGAATGGAAGCGCCGATGCGGGCGATGGTGCTGCGGGGACTTCCCGCGTGGGCCCATCCGGAGGTGGATTCCGCCGGGAATGTCTGGCTCACCGTCGGTCGCGGCACGCCACGCGTCGTGTTTGTTGCCCATATGGACGAGATCGGGTTCAGCGTCACCGGGATCGGCGACGATGGCACCCTCGAGATCCGGCCGCTGGGCGGATTCCTGTCCTCCCTCTTCGAGGCGGAGCCGGCGCTGGTCCACACCGGGTCCGCCGACGTCCCCGGCGTCTTCACTCCCGCCGATTCGACCGCGGTCCGTGGGCGGCGGTGGCCCTATCAGGTCGACCTGGGAGTGTCGACACGGGCTGCGGCGGAATCGCTCGGCGTCCGGATCGGCAACACGGTGACGATGCCCAAGCGCTACGCGCGACTGGCG
>DASSGV010000092.1:0-10535 GCA_035693225.1 Gemmatimonadales bacterium
AGCGGCAGGAAGTTCCAGGACGTGCGTTGGAGCGAACAGACCGGCTTCTGGGGACCCGACGAAGACATCGGACGGTATCACACGGTGTACGAGGTGAGTCCGGGGACGTTTCGGTGAGGGGTCGCGGGTCGCGGGTCGCGGGTCGCGGGTAAGTGTCGGCGTCTTGATGATTGTGTCAAGAGCGGCTGTCATCCCGATGTCACTTGTCACTCTTCACGTTTCATCCCTCCCCCCTTCTCACTTCTTACTTCTTACTTCCACGTCGTCCAGCACCGCCCGCACCTTTCGGAGCAGATCAGCGGGAGTGAATGGCTTTTCAAGGAACGCATTGGCCAATGGGTAGATGCCTTGTCTGATGATCGCATCCTCGGTATAGCCGGACAGGAAGAGGATCTTGGTGCCGGGATGGGTGGCACGGACCTGATCGGCGAGTTCCCGCCCTCCCATGCCCGGCATCACCACGTCGGTGGCGAGGAGATCGAGCGACACCTTGAGTTGGGCCAGTCGTGTCACCGCGTCGAGCGCATCGGTCGCGGCGATCACCTTGTAGCCATTCGCTGCGAGGGTCCGTTCGAGCAAGCGACGGATCCCCGGCTCATCCTCCACCACCAGAATGGTCTCCCGGCCACGCAGGTCGGCGGGCACCGGCGTCTTCCGCGGAGCCCTCGGCGCATCGCCGCCCGCCCATCGGGGGAGATACACCTTGAACGTCGTGCCCTTCCCGACCTCACTGTAGGCCCAGATGTAGCCGCCACTCTGCTTCACGATCCCGTAGGCCGTCGAGAGGCCGAGGCCGGTGCCGGCCCCGGGCGCCTTGGTGGTATAGAAGGGGTCGAAGATGTGGGGCAACACGTCCGGGGGGATACCGCTGCCAGAGTCGGTCACGGTGACGACGATGTATTCGCCCGCGACGGCGTTCGAGTGGGTCGCGGAGTACGCCTCATCGATGGAGGCCGCCGTGGTGGCTATGGTCAGCATCCCGCCCTCGGGCATCGCATCGCGGGCGTTCACCACCAGGTTCATGATCACCTGGCCAAGTTGTCCGGGATCGGCTCGCACTTTGCCGAGGTTCGGTGCGAGGCGAGTCTCGAAATGGATGTCCTCGCCGAGCACCCGGCCGAGCATCCGGGTCAGGTCTGTCACGACTGAATTGATGTCGAGGACATCAGGGGTCAGCATCTGCTGGCGACTGAAGGCAAGGAGTTGGTGGGTCAGCTCAGCGGCGCGCCGGGACGCTTTCTCGATCTCGGCCACCTCTTCCCGTTCCGGTGAACCGGCGGCAAGGGTCTCGCACAGCAGCTCGGCCGAGCCGAGGATCGCGGTGAGGAGGTTGTTGAAGTCGTGGGCGATGCCACCGGACAGCCGGCCCACCGACTCCATCCGCTGTGCCTGCAGCAGTTGCGATTCGAGCAGTTTCCGTTCGGTGACATCCCGGACCATCGCGGCCAGCCCCGTGAATGTCCCCGACGCATCCCGAAGCGACGCCGATGACAGCTGGATCGTGATCGGGGTACCATCCTTTCGAAGACGGATCACCTCCACCCCGGCGATCGGCTCGCCCCGCTTGGCCAATGCCATCAATTCCCGTCCCTCGTCCAGGCCGGCAGTGCCGAGGGTCGGCAACACCCGGCCGATCGTCTCCGCGGCGGACCAGCCGAATATCCGCTCGGCCGCCGGATTCCAGTCCACCACCTTGAGGTCGGGGTCGAGGATGTACATCCCGAATGGCGCCGTCGCGAAGACCGCGGCCAGGCGTTCGGCCGTGGCCAGGTGCGCCTTCATCTCCGCCAGCGTGTCGGTCACGTCGCGGTTGACCCCAACGAACCCGGTGCGTTCCCCTTCCGGGCTCGACAGCTGCACCACGCTGGTGTCGGTGATGCGGATTGAGCCATCGGGACGGAAGAACGTCAATTGCCCGTGCCACAGACCTTTCGCCGCCGCAATGGAGCGGATGTCGTCGCTGGAGGTGGCTCCGCTCGCATGCCAATCGCCGATCTGGCTCCCGATCAGTGCATCACGCGTCCGTCCCAACAGGATCTCCGCCGATCGATTGACATCGACCAGCGTTCCATCCCGGTCGCTGATGAAGACCGCCTCGCTCACCGCCCGGAACACCGCGGCCCAGCGCCGGAGCGCTGCCTCCGCCGAACGCTGCGCGGAGAGGTCGTGCACGAAGGCGACGTACGCCGGCCGTCCCTTCCACTGGACCCGGGCCCACGACACCTCGACGTCGAACACCTCGCCGGCACGGGTGCGGTGGCGCCACGTGCCGGCGGCCATGAACGCGTCACGGCGCGGGGCCTGCTCGGCGATGAACGCATCGTACCGCGCCGCATCTTCCGGCGGGCGGATCTCCCGGGCGCTGAGCCGGAGGAACTCGGCCCGGGAATACCCATACCGCGCAAGCGCAGCCTGATTCACGTCCAGGATGCGCGTCGACTCGGCGTCGGCGATGTACGCAGGGATGGGCGCCTGCCGAAAGATCAGGCGATAGTCGGGATCGGTCACCGCCGGACGGCGACTGGCCCGGCGCTTACGGCGGTCGGCCATATCGGACTCACTTCGGGCCGGGGAGCATTCGTGAACCGTGGTTCACAATCTAGCTCCCGTTCCCCCGCCCGCCAGCGGATGATGCGCGCGAAGCTCCGCCCGCCGTCACGGCTTCCTGGTCACTCGGTGCGGTCACGACAGGCGCAGACCGTGTACCAGGTGAGTCCGGGGACGTTTCGGTAGGAGAGATGGATCGGAACACGCCACAGCAGGGGCGGCGCCTGCGCCGCCCCTGCATCGCGCGACCGAACCCTCACCCCCAACACCCCTCCCTCGAGGCGACTCGCGCTTCGCGCTCGTGAAGCCGCTTCGGTCGCCCTGCGGGAGAGGGGCGCACGTATGACCGCATCAGCAGCCCCCCCTCTCCCGTAGGGAGAGGGGCCGGGGGTGAGGGTTCAGTCGCGCGAGATACCCGCGGCGATTCGGCCAACAGAGGCCGTCGGCGTTACTGCTTCTTAGCCGTCGAATCCGCCGCCGCCGGGGGCGGCGCATTCAGGTCCTTCGCGAAGACGTAGAAATTCTCGTCCACGTGGAGGCCGGTGGGCCCGAGGTGCACCGGGACCGACTGCCACGCCTCGGTCGGATGCACCCACGAATACGTCGAGTCCTGGAGCGTCACCCGCACCGGCATCGCGAATCCCGGGACCACATCGGCCCAATGATACGAAAGGGTGTCGCCGGTCACCTTGTACTCGAAGACCGGGACCATCGTGGTGTTGAGGTATTCCTCGAACACCGGGCCCAAGTCGATCCCGGCCTTCTCGCTGATGTACTGCCGCACCTGCGCGCCCGTCACCACCTGGTGCCAGAAGGTATGCTGCAGGCCGCGGAGGATGTCACGCCACTTGTCGTCGTCGTTGATGACCTGGCGGATGGTATGCAGCATGTTCCCGCCCTTGTAATACACATCTCCCGAGCCTTCGTGGTTGACCCCGTAGATCCCCACGATCGGTTCGTCGTTGCGAATGTTCTTCCGGGTGCCGATGACATACTCCGATCCCTTTGCCTTCCCCGCCAGGCACTCCTCGTAGAGGTTCTCCGCGTAGTTGGCAAAACTCTCGTGGATCCACATGTCGGCCACATCCTGGTCAGTCAGGTTGTTGCCCCACCACTCGTGCGCGCTCTCGTGCACGATGATGAAGTCCCAGGTGAGCCCGACCCCGGTGTGCGAGAGATCGCGCCCCAAGTAGCCGTCCTTGTAGTGGTTGCCGTAGGCGATGGCACTCTGGTGCTCCATCCCCAGGTGCCCCGTCTCCACCAGTTTGTAGCCGTCCTTGTACCAAGGGTACGGCCCGAACCAGTGCTCGAAGCAGGCCAGCATCGTCTTGGCCTGCTGGAACTGGACCTTGGCGGTATCGAGGTGATACGCCAGCGGCCAGAAGTCGAGGGTCAGGGGGCCCGCCTCGCCCTGGATCGTGTCGGTCCAGTGGGCGTAGGTGCCGGCATTCACCGCCACATCGTAGTTGTTGATCGGATCAGCGACGAACCACTCGTAGGTGGTGGTATGGTCGGGGTGATGCACCGTGCTGCGGAGCCGGCCGTTGGAGACGTCCACGATCGGGTCGGGGACCGTGATGGCGATGCGCTGGCTGTCGGGCTCGTCGGCCTGGGTGTCCTTGTTGGGCCACCAGATGCTGGCACCGACCCCTTCGGATGTGGTGTTGATCCAGTCGTTCCCCAGGCTGTCGGTGAGCCAGGAGAAGCCGCCGTCCCACGGTGGACGCTTGGCCACCTTCGGCTTCCCGTGGTAGTAGGCCGTCACCGTCTTGACCTCTCCCATCGGCTGCCTGGCCTTGAGGGTGACGAACCAAGCGTTCCCATCCTCGCGCACGCTGAGCCGGCGGCGGTCCTGCACCACGCTGTCGAGGGTGAGCGGCGGTTGGAGATCGATCTGCATCTCGTTCCGGGGTCCGGTGATCCGGTAGCTGATCCCATTCCACCCGCTGATGCTGCTGTCCTTCGGCTCGACCTTCACGTGCAGGTCGTAGAAGGTCACGTCCCACCAGGCACGCCCCGGCCCGATGGAACCGCGCAGGGTGTCGGCGTGGGTGGGAACGAAGACGGGGCGCTGCGCGGAAAGCGGCGCGGCGAGGCCGAGTGCGGCGACGAAGAGAAAGCGGCGCATAGTGGAACGACTCGGTGCGAGGGTGGTTGGGTGAACGGATGGTATAAGGTACCACGCGACAGCGGTGCGTACAGCAGGGCGGCGCCTTCAGCGGGGGCGGCGCATGCGCCGCCCGAACAGAGGCATCCTGAGCGCAGCGCCTACCCTGAGCCTGCCGAAGGGAAGGATCTCAAACCGATCGCGGCACACGCGCATCACCGCGCTCCACGTTCGCCCCAACATCGGGTCGAGATCCTTCGGTCGCTCCGCTCCCCCAGGATGACTCCGTGCTCGGGATGACTCAGCACGGGTGTCCACCCCGGCGCACGGGACCTGACAAACGGCAGAACCTTCCCGCCCTGCGGAGACGGAGGGACGCAGAGACGGAGGGACGGAGAGACGAAGCGCAAAGCAAAACGGGGCCCGATCTTCACCGGAGCCCCATCCGCCGGTGTGCCTACGTCGGCGTGCAGCAATGCTGTCATCCCGAGGAAGCAACGCGACCGAGGGACCTGATATGCGGGCCCTAGAAGCGGGCTGAGCAGGTCCCTCGGTCCCCCTCACCAAGCTCGGGGTCCCTCGGGAAGGTTCCGCACGCAACACGGAGCCCCGATCGCACTCGGAGTCCCCGTTCACTGTTCACCGTTCACTGTTCACCGCACGCATGGCTAGGGAGGGAATCGACCGGCGCAGAGACGGAGGGGCGCAGAGGCGGAGGGGGGCAAGCAAAACAAGGCCCCGATCTTCACCGGAGCCCATCCGCCGGTGCGCCTACGTCGGCGTGCAGCAATGCTGTCATCCCGAGGAAGCAACGCGACCCAGGGACCTGGTATGCGGGCCCTAGAAGCGGGCTGAGTAGGTCCCTCGCTTCGCTCGGGATGACAGCACCTGGTGCCAGGCGCTGAACCGGCCGTCCATCCATCCGCGGAGCCCATCCGCCGGTGCGCCTACGTCGGCGTGCAGCAATGCTGTCATCCCGAGGAAGCAACGCGACCGAGGGACCTGGTATGCGGGCCCTAGAAGCGGGCTGAGCAGGTCCCTTGCTTCGCTCGGGATGGTTCCGCACGCAACACGGAGCCCCGATCGCACTCGGAGCCCCTGTTCACTGTTCACCATTCACTGTTCACCGCACGCATGGCTAGGGAGGGAATCGACCCGGAGCCCGCAGGGCGGAGGGGAGCGAGCACCGCCGCAGGCGGGCGCAGCTCTACCCCCGAACTGGGAAGATCGCGATACAGCGATGTTAATGCGGACGCAATGGCTAGGGAGGGAATCGAACCCCCGACACGCGGATTTTCAGTCCGCTGCTCTACCAACTGAGCTACCTAGCCCGGAAGGGCGGGAATTATAGGCGGTAAGACGGTAAGACGGTAGGCCGGTACGTCGGTATGCAGATGATCTCAAAGCACTTCCGGACAACAACTTAGGGCGACCAAGTGAGCCCACTTGCCGCCGTACCGCCCGACCGCCTGGCGCTTCCGCCGCCTTACCGCCCTACCGCCTTACCGCCTACTATTAGATATGCCCCACCCCCGACACCCCAATCTGACCGTCCTCGACCACCCGCTGATCCGCCACAAGGTCACCCTCCTCCGTGATCAGCGGACCGGTACCCGCGATTTTCGCCAGTTGGTGGCCGAGATCGCGATGTTGATGGCGTTCGAGGTGACGCAGGACCTCCCCGGCCGGACGATCCCGGTCGAGACCCCCCTCGAACAGACCACCGGGTTCGAGATCGACAGCAAGCGGGTAGTCCTGGTGCCGATCCTCCGCGCCGGACTCGGGATGGTCGAGGGGATCTCCCAGTTGATCCCGACCGCGCGCGTCGGTCACGTGGGACTCTATCGCGACCACGACTCCCTCCAGCCGATCAGCTACTACTTCAAGCTCCCCCCCGCCGAAGGGGAACGCGAGCTCCTGGTCCTCGACCCGATGCTCGCCACCGGCGGCTCGGCCGCGGCGGCGGTCGGCAAGTTGAAGGAGACAGGACCGGCGCGCATCAAGTTCCTCTGCCTGGTGGCGGCACCCGAAGGGGTCCTCGCGATGGAAAAGGCCCACCCCGAGGTGCCGGTCTTTGCCGCCGCACTCGACCGCCAGCTCAACGAACACGGATACATCCTTCCCGGCTTGGGTGATGCGGGAGATCGGCTGTTCGGGACCAAGTGACCCGGACGTCATCCTGAGTGAGCGAAGCGAACGAAGGATCGATCCGCATGCGAACCGATCCTTCGGGGCCTGAAGGCCCCTCAGGATGACGAGCGCTTCAGGCAACTCACGACCCGCGAGCCACGACTGACCTTTGACCTCCATCCAACTGACCTTCCACGGCGCCTCCAGCGGCCACGTCACCGGCTCGATGTACCTGATCGAGGCGGCCCAGGCGCGGATCCTCCTCGACGCCGGTCTCTTCCAGGGGAAGCGCGCTGACGCGCAGGCGCTCAACCAGAAGCTCCCCTTCGACGCCCGCACGATCAACGCGATCGTGCTGAGCCATGCCCACATCGACCACAGCGGCCGCCTCCCCTTGCTGGTGCGCCAGGGATTCCACGCGCCGATCTATGCCACACCGGCCACCCGCGATCTCTGCGCCGTGATGCTCCCCGACTCGGCCCACATCCAGGAGAGCGACGCGGCGTTCCTCAAGAAGCATGGACAGGAAGCGTCCGAGCCGCTCTACAACCTGGCCGATGCCATCGCGGTCCAGGAGCTGATGATCGGCCTGCCCTACCGGCGTCCATTCTACCTTCGGAAGAACCTCTCCTTCGAGTACACCGACGCGGGACACATCCTCGGCTCGGGGTCGGTCGATCTGCGGCTCTCCGAGGGCGCCGGCCACCGCCTCGTCTTCTCGGGCGACATCGGCCGCTGGGGACTCCCGATCCTGCGGGATCCCATGCCGCCCTCCGGCCCGGTCGACACACTCATCGTGGAATCGACCTACGGCGACCGGGAGCACGATTCCGTGGAGGGGACCGAAGGGAAGCTCGGCGAGATCGTGAGCCGGGTGGCCGCGCGGGGCGGGAAGGTGGTCATCCCTTCCTTCGCGATCGGTCGCACGCAGGAGCTGGTCTACGCCCTCCACGGCCTGTGGCGCGCCGGGAAGATCCCGCAGATCCCGGTCTACATCGACAGCCCCCTCGCGATCGACGCCACCCAGGTCTTCCGGCTCCACCCCGAACTCTTCGACCGCCGGGAGCCGCTGGTCGAGCGCACCGCGAAGCTGTTCGACTTCGAGCTCGTCACCTACGTGCGCGAGGCGAAGGACTCGATCAAGCTCAACTCCCTGCCGGGGCCGGCGGTCATCATCGCGGCCTCCGGAATGGCTGAAGCCGGCCGCATCACCCATCACCTGATCAACCAGGCCGGCGACCACCGGAACCTCATCCTCTTCGTCGGCTTCCAGGCGGAGCACACCCTCGGTCGCCGGATTCAGGAGGGACAGAAGGAGGTCCGGATCCTGGGCAACGACGTGACCGTGCGGGCCGAAGTGGAGACCCTCGGCGGGTACTCCGCCCACGCCGACAAGCACGAACTCCGCAAGTGGGTGCGCCTCCTCGGCGGGCCGATCAGGCGCGCCTTCGTGGTCCACGGCGAGAACCCGGCCCGCGCCGCGATGGCCGAGATCCTCAGGTCCGAGGGCGTGGGCGAGGTCGTGTTGCCCGAGCTCGGCCAGACCTTCAAGCTGGCATAGCGTGGCCGCCCACCCGCGTCCGCGCTGGCGATCGCTCCTCGGGGCCGGCGTCACCGCGGCGGTGCTGGCCTATGGCGCCAGCTTCGGCATCGTGGTGGTCGAAAGCCGCGAGGACCAGGCCCGGCCGGTGGACGCCATCGTGGTGCTCGGCGCCGCGCAGTACAACGGCCGGCCTTCGCCGGTGCTCAGGGCCCGGCTCGACCACGCGTTCGATCTCTGGCGCGACACGCTCGCAGCGCGGATCGTGGTGACCGGCGGCATCGGTGACGGCGACCGGATCAGCGAAGCCACCGTCGGTCAACGTTACCTGCTGGCGCACGGCGTTCCCGATTCCAGGGTGGTGGTGCTCGCCCGCGGACGCACCACCGACGAGACGATGGCGGCGGTGGCCGGGTGGCTCGACAACGAGGGGCTCAAGTCGGTGGTGCTGGTGAGCGATCCGTTCCATATGGCCCGGCTCCGGCTCGAGGCGAAAGGTCACGGCGTCGAGGCGTACACCTCGCCGACCCGGACGAGTCCGATCTCGGAGAGCCCGCGCGAGGAGCTCGGCTACCTTGCCGCCGAGGCCGCCAAGTTGCCGGTGGTGTGGGTCAAGAGCTGGTGAGGGGCGGACAAGCTCCCCTCTCCCGCAGGGAGAGGGGCTGGGGGTGAGGGTTCAGTCATCGGTCCGGTGGTGTGGGTTCAGTCATCCGGCTGGGGTGAGGGTGCAGTCATCGGGCTGGGGGTGAGGGTGCAGTCACGGGGCTGGGGGGGAGGTAGTCCTCGGCAAGTCGGTCCATTCACTGTAGACTTCCACCTCGGCCCGAGTGCGGGACCTTCACCTCCACCACGACCTCCGATGCCCAGACCCCCATTGCTCGCTACCAGTGCCCTGCTCGGCGCAGTGTTGTGTGCCGCTGCCGCGCCCGTGAGTGTGAGCGCCCAGGCCACGCCCACCGCGCGTCATGTGACGCCGGCACCCAAGGCACTCTCGATCCCCTACACGATCGACACCCTCGCCAACGGCCTCACCCTCATCGTCCACGAGGACCACACCGTGCCCGTCGTGGCGGTGAACACCTGGTACCACGTCGGCTCGGGTGATGAAGAGGCCGGGCGCACCGGCTTTGCGCATCTCTTCGAGCACCTGATGTTCATGGGCTCCGAGCACGCGCCGTATCCGATGTTCGACCGGCTCCTCGAAGCCGCCGGTGCGGACAACAACGGCACCACCAACGAGGACCGGACCGCATACTACGAGAGCGGGCCGGCCAACGCCCTGCCGCTGATGCTCTGGCTCGACGCCGACCGGATGGGGTGGCTCCTCCCCCCGATGGACAGCGCCAAGGTCGACCTCCAGCGCGACGTGGTGAAGAACGAACGCCGCCAGCGGGTGGAGAACCAGCCGTACGGCAAGGCGTGGGACGCCATCCCGTCACTCGTGTTCCCGGCGGGACATCCCTACTCGTGGCCGGTCATCGGCTCGATGGCCGACCTGTCCGCCGCGAGCCTCGAGGACGTCAAGGATTTCTTCCGGAAGTTCTACGCCCCCAACAACGCCACCCTCGTGGTATCGGGCGATGTCAATGCGGCGGCGGTGCTGGCCCAGGTCAGGAAGTACTTCGGCGATATCCCGCGCGGTCCGCCGATCGTCCGCCGACCGACCCCCACGTTCACCACCACCCACGACACATCGGTGGTCCTCACCGACCGGGTGCAGCTGCCGCGGGTCTATGACCTGTGGCACTCCACCCGTGCCTACGGCCCCGACGACGCCGCATTGAACCTGCTGGCGTACATCCTGACCGGCGCCAAGAACGGCCGACTCACCGAGCCCCTGGTGTACGTGCGCCAGCTCGCCGCCGACGTGAATGCCTTCCAGGACGCGCGGCTCCGCGATGGCCAGTTCGGCATCATCGCCACCGCGCGGCCGGGTCACGCCCTCCCCGAGATCCAGGCGGTCATCGACTCCCAGGTCGCCAGACTGGTGGCCGAAGGGCCGACCCCCCGGGAGCTCGAACAGGCCAAGAACAGCTTCGAGGCGTCGATGCTGGAGCAGCTCGAATATGGCAGCGCCGTCGCCGACCAGCTCAACTCCTACTACTACTTCACCGGCCAACCCGATTACCTCGCCAAGGACATCGCGCGCACCCGGGCCGTCACCGCGGCCGATATCCAGCGCGTGGCGCACAGCTACCTGCAGGCGCCACG